>NZ_JABGDE010000005.1:0-403498 GCF_041028325.1 Modestobacter sp. I12A-02662
GAGGGCGGCAGCAGCGCCCCGGGTGAGCTGGGTGGGCTGCCGATCACCGCCGCCCACCTGCGCGACCTGCTGGCCCGGGTCGGCGCGCTGGGCCTGACCGCCCCCGAGGGCGGCACGCTGCGCTACGCGGTCACCGGCCCGGACGGGCAGCTGCTCGCCACCCTCACCCCCGCCGAGCTCACCCGGCTGGCCCGCCGCGGCTGCCGGGCACACCCCGACAGCGAGTGCGGCTGCCGCGTGGCCGGCCCACCTCCGCCGACCGACGCCTACACCCCCACCGACCGGCAGCGGGCGTTCGTGACCAGCCGGGACCGGCGCTGCCGGTTCCCCAACTGCGGGCAGCGGGTCGGCTGGGCCGACCTGGACCACGTGACCGCCCACGCCTGCGGCGGCCCGACGGACTGCACCAACCTGTGCTGCCTGTGCCGCTCCCATCACCGGCTGAAGACATTCGCCCCCGGCTGGCAGTTCCGGATGGACCCCGACGGGACCCTGCACGTCACCACCCCCTCCGGGGTCACCCGCACCACCCGGCCACCAGGTCTGCTGGCCCGACCATCCGAGCCCGCATCGCCGCCGGCCGAACCAGGACCGGCGGAGCCCGCCGACGCCCGGCCGCCCTTCTGACGCAGCTTCGACGGAGCGACAGGGCGACGAGTGGTCTCGTCGGCATGAATCTGAGTCGGCATGGATCTGAGTCGGCATGCCGACGAGTCGACAAGTCCTCATGCAGACACGGGGGAGGAGGTGGCCATGGGGATCGACGAGGTGCCGGCGGTCCGGGTCGCCGACGCGGACGACCTCGCCCAGCTGGCCGCGGTCGAGGCGGTGGCCGATGAGCTGTTCCGGCCGCTCGGCATCGTCGACCTGCCTCCGCCGGCGAGTGCAGCGGAGCGGGCGCGGGCCTGGCGGGTGCTGGTGGCCGGGCGGCCGGTGCAGGGCTTCGCCGTCCTGGAGCTCGTCGACGGCGCCGTTCACCTCGAGCAGTTGTCCGTGCACCCCGCGGCCGGCCGGCGGGGGATCGGGGGAGCGCTGCTGGCCGCCGTCGTCACGGCGGCCCGGGAGTCGGGCGCGGACAGGGTCACCCTGCTGACTTACGCCGACGTCCCGTGGAACGCCCCGTTCTACGCCCGGCACGGCTGGCGCGTGAGCACCCGGCTGACGCCGGGACTGCGCGCGCTGCGGGCCCGCGAGGTGGAGCTGGGGCTGGACCGGCACGGCGAGCGCGTCGCCATGGTGCGTCCGGTCGCACCCGGGGACGGTCCGCCCCCGGGGTAGTCGTCAGGCGGCGCGACGACGCAGCCGGCGACGCTCCCGCTCGGAGAGCCCGCCCCAGATGCCGAAGCGCTCGTCGTTGGCCAGCGCGTACTCCAGGCACTCGGCCCGGACCTCGCACCCGGTGCACACCTTCTTCGCCTCGCGGGTGGATCCGCCCTTCTCCGGGAAGAACGCCTCGGGGTCGGTCTCGGCGCACAGCGCCCGCTCGCGCCAGGTCTGCTCGCCGGCCTCCGGGTCGCCGTAGCCGGCACCGGCGAGGCCGGAGAAGCCGGTGGCGCCGTACCCGGCCTCAGCGAAGCCGGCATCGAACGCGGCCCCGGCGGAGCGCACCCCGAGCACGTCCTGCTCGTACGCCGCAGGCGTGGCCGCCACGGCAGCGGCGCGGTACTCGTCGAGCCACGAGATCTCAGCCATCACGAATCGTCCCCCTGCGTCTTCGATCCGGCCGCCGCTCGAACGGTTGCCGTGCCGTCACCCGCCGTGACGACGAGGGAATTACAAGGGTGGGGTTCCGACCGGGTCAAATGTCCGCGACGTTACGTGGAGTCCCACCGGTCCCAGCCGTCCCGCGTGCTCCTGCCGTACCCGGACACGCCGCCCTGGGTGGCAGCTTCTGCCGTCGATCGGCGAACTGCTTCGTCCAGATCGACTTCGGCTCCGGAGGCCTCTTGGCGGCTCCTGACGACGCCGAGCGGGCCGTCCAGAGATCATCGGCGGCCTCGGGCGCCGGGCGGACGTGACCTGGGTCTCGATCGAGGGGGTCCGGACGGGTGGACGGCCCGTCCACCGGCCGCCACCCGACGGCCCGACTGCTCACCTACAGTCCGGACCGTGGCACCGCCGATGCACCCGGGATCGACGACGGCCCCGCCCCCACCGCTCGCCGAGGTGGTCACCGCCCTGGAGGCGCGCTACGACCCCGCGCTCGCCGAGGGCTGGGACGCCGTCGGCCTCGTGTGCGGCGACCCGGCGGCGACCGTGCGCTCGGTGCTGTTCGCCGTCGACCCCACCGCGGCCGTCGTCGGCGAGGCCATCGCCGCGGAGGTCGACCTCCTCGTCACCCACCACCCCCTGCTGCTCACGCCCGTGCACGGAGTTCCGGCCACCGATCCCAAGGGCCGCCTGGTCCACCGCCTCATCCGCGCGGGCACCGGTCTGTTCGTCGCGCACACGAACGCCGACCGGGCGGCCGGCCACGGGGTCAGCGACGCGCTGGCCGCGGCTCTCGGCCTGGTCGACACCGCGCCGCTGGAGCCCGTCGCCCCGGGCGCCGGCCTGGGGCGGGTCGGGAGGCTGCCGGAGGCCGTCAGCCTGCGCGAGTTCAGCGAGCGCGTGGCCGCCGCGCTCCCCGGCACCCCGGGGGGCGTGCGGGTCGCCGGCGATCCCGGCCGGCTCGTCCGGACCGTCGCGGTCTGCGGCGGCAGCGGCGGATCGCTGCTCCCGACGGCGGCGTCGGCGGGTGCCGACGTCCTCGTGACCAGCGATCTCAAGCACCACCTGGTCTCCGAGGCGCTCGAGGAGCCCGGCCCCGCGCTGTGCGACGTGGCTCACTACGCGAGCGAGTGGCCCTGGCTGCCGGTGGCCGCGGACCTGCTCCGCGACGATCTCGGGAACCGGGTCCGGGTGACCGTCTCCGCCGAGCGCACCGACCCCTGGGCATGGCAGGTCCCTGGCCGCGACGCGAGCGGGCCCGACGTACCGCCCCCGGCCGGCCGAGCCGGGCCGGCGGCCCCGGTAGGTTGAGCCGGTGCAGGCCGACCACTTCGAGCAGCAGAAGCTGCTGGCCCTCGCCGCCGAGGACGTCGCTCTCGCGCAGCTGGCCCACCGCAAGCGCACGCTCCCCGAGCTGGCCGCCGTCCAGGCCGCCCAGGAGGCGCAGCGCACGCTCGCCGACGACGTCGTGCGCGCCGAGACGGAGGTGCGCGACCTCGACCGCGAGCAGAAGCGGCTGGAGGGCGACGTCGACACGGTCACCCAGCGCGCCGCCCGGGACCAGTCGCGGATCGACTCCGGGTCCGCGACGCCCAAGGAGATCACCGGGCTGCAGCACGAGCTCGAGTCGCTCAAGCGGCGCCAGTCGGACCTGGAGGACCAGGTGCTCGAGCTGATGGAGCGCCGGGAGGCCGCCGACGCCGCGCTCGCCGCCGCGCAGGAGGGGCTCGCCGCGGCCACGGCCGAGGAGGAGCGGGCCACCCAGCTCCGCGACGACGCGCTGGCCCAGATCGCCGACCAGACGAAGGTCCACCAGGCCAAGCGCGACGAGATCGCCGCCTCGGTGACGCCTCCGCTGCTGGTGCTGTACGACCGGATCGCCAAGCAGACCGGCGGCACCGGCGCTGCGCACCTGCACGCCCGGCGCTGCGAGGGCTGCCGGATCGAGCTGTACGGCACCGAGCTGTCCGCCGCGCGCAACACCGACCCGCACACCGTGATCCGCTGCGAGAACTGCGGCCGGATCCTGGTGCGCACGGCGGACTCCGGCCTGTGAGGGCACTAGTGGCCACTCCTGCCCTCGGGGGCGAGGCGTGAGCCGCAGGCTCATCGTCGAGGCGGACGGCGGGTCGCGGGGCAATCCCGGCCCCGCGGGCTACGGCGCCCTCGTCCGCGACGCGGAGACCGGGCGGCTGCTCGCCGAGCGGGCCGAGTCCGTGGGGCGGGCGACCAACAACGTCGCCGAGTACGGCGGCCTGGTCGCCGGGCTGCAGGCAGCTCTCGACCTCGACCCCACCGCCGCCGTCGAGGTGCGGATGGACTCCAAGCTCGTCGTCGAGCAGATGTCGGGTCGCTGGAAGATCAAGCACCCGGACATGCAGAAGCTCGCCGTCCAGGCCCGGGACCTCGCCCGGCAGCTCGGCTCCGTGCGCTACACCTGGGTGCCCCGCGCGCAGAACGGCGCCGCCGACGCGCTGGCCAACAGCGCGATGGATGGCAAGCCGGTGCGCCGGGACGTCGCCGCCGAGCCGGTGGTGGTCGAGGACGACGTCCAGCCCACCGCCGCGCCGGCCCCCGTGGTCGCGACGGTCACCCACCTGCTGCGGCACGGGCGCACCGAGCACACGCCCGAGCGTCGTTACAGCGGCAGCAGCGACCTGCCGTTGTCGCAGCTCGGGCGGGCGGACGCCGAGGCGGCGGCCCGGCACCTGGCCAGCCGGGGCATCGACGTCATCGTCAGCTCCCCGCTGCAACGCACCCGGCAGACCGCCGAGGCCGCCGCGGCGGTGCTCGGTGTGCCGGTCGAGGTCGACGCCGACCTGCGCGAGCTCGACTTCGGTGCCTGGGAGGGGCTGACCGCCGACGAGGCGCGGCAGAAGAGCCCGCTGGCGTTCCGCCGGTGGTCCGGCGCGACCGACGTCCGCCCGCCCGGCGGTGAGTCGGTCGCCGACGTGTCCGCCCGGGTCGCCCGGGCCCGCGACCGGGTCCTCCAGCGGCACGCGGGGAAGACCGTCCTGGTGGTCAGCCACGTCACCCCGATCAAGCTGCTGCTCGCGGCCGGGCTCGGGGTGGGCGACGAGATCGTGCACCGCATCTTCCTGGAGGCGGCGTCGCTGTCGACGGTCACCTGGTCCTCGGACGGGCGTGCCTCGGTCCGGCTGGTCAACGACACCAGCCACCTGGGGGCGTAGCGACCCCGGTCACAGCCGGCCGGCGTCGATGACCCGGGACAGGAACTTCCGGGTGCGGGGGTGCCGGGGTTCACCGAGCAGCTGCGCGGGCGGGCCGGACTCCAGCAGGACGCCGCCGTCCAGGAAGGCGACCGTGTCGGCCACCTGGCGGGCGAACCCCATCTCGTGGGTCGCCATCAGGATCGTCATCCCCCCGGCGGCGACCTCGCGGACCACGGCCAGCACCTCGCCGACCAGCTCGGGGTCCAGCGCGCTGGTGATCTCGTCGAGCAGCAGCACCCGGGGGTGGACGGCGAGCGCCCGGACGATCGCCACCCGCTGCTGCTGGCCGCCGGAGAGCCGGTCGGGGTACTCGCCGGCCTTGTCGGCCAGCCCCACCCGGGACAGCAGCGCGTGCGCCTCGTCCCGGGCCTCGGCCGGCGGGCGGCCGTGCACCACCGTGGGCGCGAGGACGACGTTGTCCAGCACCGACAGGTGCGGGAACAGGTTGTAGGCCTGGAAGACCACGCCCATCCGGCGGCGGACCCGATCGGCGTCCACCCGGGGGTCGGTGACGTCCTCCCCGTCGAGCAGGACCTGCCCGTCGTCGACCGTCTCCAGCAGGCTCGCGCAGCGCAGCAGGGTCGACTTGCCCGAGCCCGAGGCGCCGATCAGCGCCACCACCCGGTGCTCCTCCACCGCGAGGTCGATCCCGCGGAGCACCACGTGGCTGCCGAAGGCCTTCACGATCCCGCGGAGCTCCAGCACCGCCTTCACAGCAACGAACCGGCCTGCTGGCGGCTTCGGGCGCGGGCGGTCACCGCGTCGGCCAGCCGGGCGGAGGGGACGGCGAGCGCCACGAACAGCAGGCCGGCGACCACGTAGGGGGTGAAGTTGAACGTCTGCCCGACCACGATCTGCGCCGAGCGGACCGCGTCGATCGCGCCCAGCACCGAGATCAGCCCGACGTCCTTCTGCAGCGCGACGAAGTCGTTCAGCAGCGCTGGGGTGACCGTGCGCAGCGCCTGGGGCAGCACGACGATCCGCATGGTCTGCCGGTGGGTGAGCCCTAGGGACCGCGCCGCGGCCCGCTGGCTGGGGTGCACCGACTCGATGCCGGCCCGGAAGACCTCGGCGACGTAGGCGGAGTAGACCAGCACGATCGCCGTCGTCCCCAGCACGAACGGCGACGTCGGGACCCCCTGCAGGCCCAGCGCCGGGAAGCCGAACCCGACCAGGTACAGCACGATGATCAGCGGCATGCCGCGGAACAGGTCGACGTAGACCGTCGCCACGATCCGCAGCGGCGCGAGCGCCGGCCCGCGCAGCGTGCGCACCGAGGCGACCAGCAGGCCGGTGACCAGGACGAGCGCGCCACCGACGACCAGCACCTGCAGGTTCAGCCACAGGCCACGCAGGATCTCGGGCAAGGCGTCGACCGCCACCGACCAGGAGAAGAAGGTCGCCCGCACCCGCGGCCACCCCGGCGCGCGGGTCACCGCCAGGTACGCGGCGACCGCGAACAGCAGGGTGGACAGCAGGGCGACCAGGGTCGACCGCCGGGCCCGGCTCCGGCGCCAGGCGCGGCGGGACAGCTCCAGCTCGCTGGGCGCCCACCCGGCGCCCGCGGTCCCGGCGGTCAGCTGAGCACGGGCGCGTCGGCGACGTCGGACAGCCACTGCTGCTCGAGCTCGCCGAGCGTGCCGTCCTCGCGCAGCGCGTCGACGGCCTCGCTGACGCAGTCGGTCAGCGGGCTGTCCTTCTCCAGCAGCAGCCCGAACTCGTCGCCGGAGTCGCCCGAGGGCTCGAGCTGGCCGACGATCACGCCGTCGTCCAGCTCGGCGGCGGTGATGTAGAAGGCCGTGGGCAGGTCGACGACGATGGCGTCCACCTGGCCGTTCTGCAGGGCGAGCTTGGCGTCGTCGTTGGTGTTGAACACGACCGGGTCGCTGTCCGGGGCGATGATGCCGGTCAGCACGTCGAGGCTGGTGGTCGCCACCTGGGCCCCCAGTCGCAGGCCGCGCAGGTCGGCGAGGCCGGTCGCGCCGTCGGCAGGTGAGCCCGCGGTGGTGATCACCGCCTGGGCGACCCGGTAGTACGGCGAGGAGAAGTCGACCGCCTGCTCCCGCTCCGGGGTGATCGAGAACTGGTTGATGTCGAAGTCGAAGGGCCGCTCGCCGGGCTGGATGGCGGCGTTGAACGGCACCCGGGTCCAGGTCACGTCGTCCTTGCCGTAGCCCAGCTGGTCGGCGACGGCGTAGGCGACCGCCGACTCGAAGCCCTGCCCGTTCTCCGGGGTGTCGTCGACCATCCACGGCTCGTAGACGGGCTGGTCGGTGGCGATGGTGAGCGTGCCCGGTTCCAGGGTCGGCAGGGCCTCCGGTGTGCACGCCCCGGACGCCGCCGGTCCGGAGGCGGCGCTCGCGCCCGTCGAGTCGTCCGCCGGGGCGCAGGCGCTCGCGGCCAGCGCGGCGGCGGCGAGCACGATCAGTGGGGCCAGTCGGCGCATCGGGGGAGCCCCTTCGCGGCGTGGACGATGGGCGACGGCCGGATCCTAGGGCCAGTCGACGGGCCGACCGCGGGTCAGCCGCACGCCTTTGACGAGCTTGCTCACCTCAGCGGCGGAGGAACAGGTAGACGGCGACCGCGATCCCGAAGACCACGATGAGCACCCGCAGCGGCGTGGTCGGGATGCGGGTGGCCACCTTCGCGCCCAGGAAGCCGCCGACCAGGCTGGCCGGCGCGCAGACCGCGACGTACTCCCACGCCACCGGACCGAAGATGCTGAAGATCACCACCGAGATCGTGGCGGTGGTCACGGAGACGGCGCTCTTCATGGCGTTGGCCAGCTTCAGCCGGTGCAGCCCCACGCCCAGCACCCCGACCAGGATCACCCCGAGCGCCCCGCCGAAGTAGCCGCCGTAGACGGTGGCGAGGAACAGCGCGGCGTACAGCCAGACCGGGTCGCCGTCGACGGCGTCGTCCTCGTGGCCCTTGAGCCGCCGGGTGATCATCGGCTGGAAGGCCAGCAGGATGCTGGCTAGGAACACCAGCACCGGGACGACGGTGTCGAAGGCCGCGCTCGGCGTGGTGAGCAGCAGCACCGACCCGGTCGTCCCGCCCAGCACCGCGACGACCGAGAACCTGATCAGCCGCGACCGCTGGCCGGCGTACTCGCGGCGGAAGCCGAGCACCCCGCCGATGTAACCGGGCCACTGCGCGATCGAGTTGGTGACGTTGGCCGGCACCGTCCCGAGACCCAGGCCGATCAGGGTGGGGAAGAGGATGAGCGACCCCCCGCCGGCGATGGAGTTGATCCCGCCGGCGAGGAGGGCGACCCCGGCGGCGATGAGGAGGTCGACGGCGGACACGAACGGCGAGCCTACGGTGACGCTCCTCGCACCGCCGATCCGAGGCCGAACTGGTTGCGCACTGCACATCGGGGGCATGGGAGGCCGGTGCGCACGTGGCTCCCGCTGGTGGCGATCTGCACCGGCACCTTCATGCTCCTGGTCGACGTCACGATCGTGAACGTCGCGCTGCCCGACATCGCGGCGGACCTCGCGACGACCTCCAGCCAGCTGCAGTGGGTGGTCGACGTGTACGCGCTGGCGCTGGCCGCCCTCGTGCTGGGCGCCGGGTCGCTCGCCGACCTCTACGGCCGCCGGCGGCTGTACCTGGCCGGCCTGGTGCTCTTCGCCGTCGCGTCCCTGGCCTGCGGGCTGGCGCCGAACGCGCCGCTGCTCATCGTCGCCCGCGCGGTGCAGGGGATCGGCGGAGCGGCGATGTTCGCGACCACGACCGCGCTGATCAACAGCACGTACGAGGGGCGGGACCGGGGGACGGCGTTCGGCGTGTGGGGGGCCGTCGTCGGCGCCGCCGCCGCGATCGGGCCGATCCTGGGCGGGGCGCTGACGGAGCTGGACTGGCGGTGGATCTTCTTCGTCAACCTGCCGGTCTGCGTCCTCGCCGTCTGGCTGACCCTCGCCGTGGTGCGGGAGACCCGCCAGCCGGGCGCCCCGCACCCCGACGTCCCCGGCATCGCGCTGTTCACCCTCGGCGCGGGCGGGGTCGTGTTCGGACTGGTCCGCGCCGCGGCCGACGGCTGGGGCCGGCCGGCCGCCTGGGCGCCGATCGCCGGCGGGCTGGTGGTCCTCGCGGCGTGGGTGCTCGTCGAGCGGCGCCGCGCGGCCCCGATGCTCGACGTCGGGCTGTTCCGCTCCCGCTCGTTCAGCGGGATCATGCTCGGCGGTCTGCTGCTCAACGCCGCCGCCTTCTCCTCCAACCTCTACGTCTCGCTGTGGCTGCAGTCGGTGCTGGGGTTGTCCCCGCTGCAGGGCGGGCTGGTGTTCATCCCGCTGTCGCTGCTCAGCTTCGTGGTGGCGGCGCTCGCCGGGCGCGCGCTGCAGACCCGGCCGCCGCGTCTCGTGCTCGGCGCGGGCCTGGTGCTCATCGGCGTCGGCAGCCTGCTCATGGCCCGCCTGGACGGCGGGTCGAGCTGGCCGGTGCTGGTGCCGGGGCTCGCCGTCCTCGGCCTCGGGGTGGGCGCCGCCAACCCCACGCTGGCCTCCGCGGCGCTGGCCGCCGTCCCCCGCGAGCGCAGCGGGATGGCCTCCGGCGCGGTCAACACCGCCCGGCAGCTGGGGTTCGCGCTCGGCGTCGCGGTCCTCGGCAGCGTCTTCACCGCCCGCGCCGGCGCGGTGCTGAGCGGGGCAGCCGTCCCGGACCCGTCGGGCACGGCCTCCGCGCTGAGCGCGGGCCAGGCCGGCGCGGTGATCGGCAGCGCGCCGCCGGAGCAGCGGGCCGCCCTCGCCGACCTGGTGGCCACCGCGTACGCCGACGGGCTGCGCGACGTCTTCCTGGTGTGCGGCGTGGCGGGGATCGTCGGCGGGCTGCTGGTGGTCTGGCTGGTCCGGGCCGCCGCCCCGGCGCAGGAGCACCGCCCGGCCGAGCAGCGGGAGCCTGCCGCCGCGCGGTGAACCGGGGCAGACTGCCCGCCATGCCCTCAGCGCCCTTCCCCGACGACTGGCAGCGCGCGCTCGTCGTCGCCGCCCACCCCGACGACATCGAGTACGGGATCGCCGCGGCCGTCGCGGCCTGGACGGCGGCCGGGAAGGAGGTCCGCTACGTGCTGGCCACCCGCGGCGAGGCCGGCATGGAGGGAGTGGCCCCGGAGACCGCCGGGCCGCTGCGGGAGGACGAGGAACGGCGGTCGGCCGCCGTCGTCGGGGTCACCGAGGTGGAGTTCCTCGACCACCGGGACGGCGTCCTGGTCGCCGGGCCCGACCTGCGCCGCGACCTGGCCGCCGCGATCCGGCGGCACCGCCCGGAGCTGGTCGTCACCGGGTACTTCGGGGCCACGTGGACCCCGCCCGGGGTGTCACCGGCGTACGTGAACTCCGCCGACCACCGGGCGCTCGGCCAGAGCGTGATCGATGCCGTCGCCGACGCGGCGAACGAGTGGATCTTCCCCGACCTGGCCGAGCCGCGGTGGAAGGGCGTGCAGTACATCGCGGTGCAGGACATGTCCGACCCGCCGCACGAGGTGGAGGTCGCCGCGCACGTCGAGGCCGCCGTCCGTTCGCTGAGCGAGCACCGCCGGTACCTCGAGCTGCTGTCGGACGTGCCCGTCGAGGAGCAGGCGCGGCAGGTCATCGACATGTCGACCCTCACCGAGGACGACCGGCGGCGGGTCGGGTTCCGGCTCTACTGGGGGTGAGCCGACGGGTAGGCTCGCCCACGCGACGGACGAGTCGGCTGGGCGGTCGCGTCGGCGGGGGAGACCCCGCCGCCGAGGAACGTCCGGGCTCCACAGGGCAGGGTGGTCGTTAACAGCGACCCGGGGCGACCCGCGGGACAGTGCCACAGAGAACAGACCGCCAGCGGTTCGCCGCTGGTAAGGGTGAAACGGCGGTGTAAGAGACCACCGCGCACCGGGTGACCGGTGCGGCTCGGTAAACCCCACCCGGAGCAAGGTCGAGAGGGACGGCGGGCGACCGCCGTCTGCGCAGGCGTTCGAGGGCTGCCCGCCCGAGCCTGCGGGTGGACCGCTCGAGCCTGCCGGCAACGGCAGGCCTAGATGGATGACCGCCCAACGGGGTGCCGCGAGGTCCCCGGGGACAGAACCCGGCGTACAGGCCGACTCGTCCGTCGCCCACCGCTGACCAGCGCGGCTGCCCCCGGGCGGGCCCGGGGCAGCCGCGCAGGTCGCGTCACGCGACGGCGGTCCCCTCGAGCTCGACCATCAGGTCGGGGATCGCCAGCCGTGCCACCCCGAGCATCGTCGTGGTCGGTGCCACCCCGGCGGCGCCGAGCCGCGCCGCCAGCACGCCGTAGTGCTGGAAGAGCAGGTCGACGTCGGTGGTGTAGACGTTGAGCCGGACGAGGTCCGCGAGGGACATGCCGGCGTCGGCGAGGACGGCCTCCAGGTTGTCGAGGCTCAGCGCCACCTGCGCCGCCATGTCACCGGCGTGCTGGGGCTTGCCGTCCTCGCTCATCGCGGTCTGCCCGGCGCAGTACAGGGTCCGGGTGTGCCCGGAGACGACCTCGCCCTGGTTGTACCCCAGCTCCGTCGACCACGGCCACGGGTTGACTGCCGTCCGCTGCATCGCCACATCTGCTCCGTTCGATCCATCGGGAGTACGTACGTCCATCGGCCCGGTGCCGTGATCATGACGTCGTGGTGATCATCTTCCGGACAAATCACGACATCCTCTGTCGTGTATCCCCGTAGGGTCCGCGGATGCGCGCCGACCGGTTGGTCTCGCTGGTGCTGCTGCTGCGCCAGCGCGGTCGGCTCTCCGCGGACACGCTGGCCCGCGAGCTGGAGGTGTCCACCCGGACCGTGCTGCGGGACATCGAGGCGCTGTCGACGGCCGGCGTCCCGGTCTACGCCGAACGCGGCCGGCACGGCGGGTTCGCGTTGCTGCCCGGCTTCCAGACCGAGCTCACCGGTCTGAGCCACGACGAGGCGCTCGCCCTGCTGATCGCCGGATCGCGGCGGGGCGCCCAGGCGTTCGGCCTCGGATCGGCCCTCGCCTCGGCCATGCTCAAGGTGGCGGACGCGCTGCCCGAGAGCCATCGGGACACCGCGGCCGACGCGATCCAGCGGTTGCTGATCGACCCGGAGACCGACCTCCTCTCGCGCAGGCTGGTCACCGAGGAGGTGCCCGACACCGCGGTGGCCGAGGTCCGGCGCGCGGTGCTCGCCGGGCACAAGCTGCGCATCCAGTACGCGGCCGCGGGCCAGGCCCCGGAGTGGCGAACGGTGGACCCGATCGGCCTGGTCACCGCACGCGGCCAGGGGTACCTGCTGGCCACGAGATCGGGCGCGGACCGCACCTACCGGCTGTCCCGGGTCCTGGCCGCCGAGGAGCTCGCCGAGCCGGCGGAGCGACCCGACCGGGTCGACCTGGGCCGGGCCTGGCAGGAACGCAGCGCGCAGTTCCGGACCGGCGGTGACCAGGTCACCGTGCTGGTACGGGTCGACCCGACGCGGCGGGAGGACGTGGTGGGCACCGCGCTGGCCGTCCGCGCCGAAGAGGTGGATGCCGACGGCCGGCTGCGGTTGGAGGTGACCTTCCAGGATCCGCGCCACGCCGAGTGGGCGCTGTGGCGGCTCGCCGCGAGCGCGGAGGCCCTGGCCCCGCAGTGGTTGCGCGACTCGCTGCGCACCCGTGCCACCGCGATCGCCACCCGCTACGGAGCACCGCCCTGAGTCGAGGGGCGAGCCACCAGCCGTGCGAGGCGGCAGAGCCGGGTGACCGGCACGCGGGCGTTGGCGTAGGGAGAACGCCGGATGTCCCGGTCCTGCTGACCCGCCGGGAGACGCAGGTCCTGGTGCTCATCGCCACAGGGGCGGCGACCAAGCAGGTGGCGTCCATGCTCGGCATCGCACCGAAGACCGCGGCCACGCACATCGAGCGCATCTACGCCAAGATCGCCGTCACCAAACGTGCTGCGGCGACCCGCTTCGCCATCCAGCACGGTCTGGTGGACCCCGTCCGCTGAGGCTCTGTCGGCTCGGGCTCGGCGGCGGCAACGAGCGGAGAGACGCGCCGGCCGCAGAGGCGACGTCGACCTGACGGCCACTGCGTCGTCGGCCGTACCGCCGCGTGAGGTCGGGCACAGGCGGGATGCAACGACCCGGGAGTGGCATTGACCCCTGCGTGCGCGACCTCTGGAACCTCACGCGGCGGCGCGAGGTCGACTTCGGCCGGGTGACGACCGCCGGCTGTTGACGCCGTGCGCGCCGCCGTCCCCTCACCGAAGCCCCTCCCGAAAGGCACCTCCGTGCTCGCACGTCTCCGCCGCGTCCCCTTCGCGGCGCAGGTCCTCGTCGCCCTCGTGCTCGGCCTCCTCCTGGGCCTCGTGGCCCGGGAGATCGGCCCCGTCGGCGACGGCTCACCGAACTGGCTCACCAGCACGCTGCAGACCATCGGCAACACCTTCGTCACGCTGCTGAAGGTCCTCGTCGCGCCGCTGATCGTCACCGCGGTGATCGTCAGCATCGCCAACCTCAAGCAGGTGTCCAACGCCGCCCGGCTCGCCGGGCAGACCCTGCTCTGGTTCGGCATCACCGCGCTGATCGCCGTGTCCATCGGCATCGGCCTCGGCCTGCTCACCGAGCCCGGCCGCAACAGCTCCGTCGACGCCGCGGCCCAGGCCCCGCCGTCGTCCACCGGCTCCTGGTTCGACTTCCTGACCGGCCTGGTGCCGGGCAACATCCTGGGCCTGCAGGCCGCCGCGCACGACGACGGGTCGGTCGGGCTGTCGTTCAACGTGCTGCAGCTCATCGTGCTCGCCGTCGCGATCGGCGTGGCCGCGCTGAAGGTCGGCGAGCCGGCGGAGCCCTTCCTCGCCGTCGTGCGCGCCGCGCTGGCCATCGTGCAGAAGGTCCTCTGGTGGGTCATCCTGCTGGCCCCGATCGGCACGCTCGGCCTGATCGGCAACGCGGTGGCCACCTACGGCTGGGAGTCCCTCGGCTCCCTGGGCGTCTTCGCCGGCGCCGTCTACGCCGGCCTCGCCCTGGTGCTCTTCGTCGTCTACCCGGTCCTGCTGCGGGCGCACGGCCTGTCGCCGCTGCGCTGGTTCGCCGGTGCCTGGCCGGCCATCCAGCTGGCCTTCGTGTCCCGCTCCTCGATCGGCACCCTGCCCGTCACCGAGCGGGTCACCGAGCAGGAGCTCGGCGTGCCGCGCAGCTACGCCTCGTTCGCCGTCCCGCTGGGCGCGACCACGAAGATGGACGGCTGCGCGGCGATCTACCCCGCGCTCGCCGCGATTTTCGTCGCGCAGTTCTTCAACGTGGACCTGTCGATCACCGACTACCTGCTGATCGCCCTGGTGTCCGTCGTCGGCTCCGCCGCGACCGCGGGCGTCACCGGCGCGGTGGTCATGCTGACCCTCACCCTGTCCACGCTGGGCCTGCCGCTGGCCGGGGTCGGTCTGCTGCTGGCGATCGACCCGATCCTCGACATGGGCCGCACCGCGGTCAACGTGGCCGGCCAGGCGCTGGTCCCGACGATCGTGGCCAAGCGCGAGGGCATCCTCGACCTGGAGCGGTTCAACTCCGGTCGTCCGGCCGAGCCGCTGGCCCCGGTCGCGGAGACCGGTGGCGTGGACGCCGACCTGCGGCCGGCGAACGCCTGATCCACCGCACGTCCGGCGGGCCCGGTCCTCCCTGCGGGGGGCCGGGCCCGCCGGCGTCCCGGGTCAGGCCCGCAGCAGCTGCTCCCGCACCGCCAGCCAGCTGACCAGGTCGGCGGCCGGCAGCGGCGGGGAGTGCAGGAAGCCCTGGCTCTCGTCGCAGGACAGCGCCTTCAGGTGCGCCAGCGTCGCCGGGTCCTCGACGCCCTCGGCGACCACCCGCAGCCCGAGCTGGTGGGCCAGGTCGATGGTGCTGCTGACGATCGCCGCCGTCCGCGGGTCGGTGCGCAGGTCCGCGGTGAACGACCGGTCGAGCTTCAGCTCCGCGACCGGCAGCTCCCGCAGGTAGGTCAGCGACGCGTAGCCGGTGCCGAAGTCGTCGATGCTCACGGTCGCGCCCAGCTCGGCCAGCGCGCTGACCACTGCGAGGCTGCGCTCCGGGTCGCTCATCAGCACCGTCTCGGTCACCTCGAGCACCAGCGCCGACGGCGGGACCCCGTGCGCCCGCAGCAGCCCGTCGACCCGCTCCGGGAGGGCGGTGTCCAGCAGGTTGCTGGCCGACAGGTTGACCGAGAGCCGCAGGTCCAGCCCCTGCTGTCGCCACCGCGCCGCCTGGGCGACCGCCTGGGACAGCACCACGTCGGTGACCGCGCCCATCAGCCCGTGCACCTCGGCGAGCGGCACGAACTCCGCCGGGCTCAGCAGCCCGCGGGTGGGGTGCTGCCACCGGACCAGGGCCTCCGCGCCGACGGTGCGGCCGGTCCCGACGTCCACCTGCGGCTGGTGGTGCAGCACCAGCTGACCGTCGGCGATCGCCGTGCGCAGCTCCTCGACCAGCGCGAGGTGCCCGCTGTTGTCCGCATGCCGGGTGGCGTCGTGGACGACGGCGCCGCTGCCGGAGCGCTTCGCGTCGTACAGCGCGGTGTCCGCGTGGCGGAGCAGCTCCGTCGAGCACGACTCGGCGGCGTGCCCGCGACCGTCGTGCCGGGCGACGCCGACGCTGATCCGGACGTGCAGGGTCAACCCGCCGACGTCGAACGGCTCGGACATCCACTGGCACAGGTCCGCGCCCAGCCGGTCCGTGAGGAGGTCGCGCTGACCGGGGGTCGCGGCCGGGACGACGATGGCGAACTCGTCGCCGCCCAGCCGGCCCACCACGGCGTCGGGCCCGAGCACCGACTCCAGCCGGCGTCCGACCAGGCGCAGCAGGTCGTCGCCGGCCGCGTGGCCGAGGCCGTCGTTGACCTCCTTGAACTTGTCCAGGTCGAGCAGCGCGAACACGAACGGCTGGCCCTGGCCGCACAGCCGCCGGACCCGGCGCAGCACCGCCCGGCGGTTGGCCAGTCCGGTCAGGTCGTCGGTGAGCGCCTCCCGTCGGCTGACCGCGAGCTCGCTCAGGTCCTGGACGTTGAACAGCAGCCGCAGGCTCGCCGCGGCGGCCGCGATCCCGGCGCACCACGTGCCCGCGACCGCGCCGGGCCCGCCGAGCGCGCCGAGGGTCAGCACGGCGGTGCTCGCCATGACGACGACGAACGCGCCGACCGTGGTCGCCGAGGGATCGGTCGGGTGGGGGGTCACCGGGGCCGGGCGGAGGACGGCGGCCAGGCACGTGCACAGCACCATGAGCGCCGAGGCGGTCCAGCCGACGTGCGCGCCCCCGGTGCCCGCGGTCAGCGCCGCCGCGACCAGGTCGGCGGCGAAGCAGCCCAGCAGCAGCCAGCTGCGGGGATCGCGGCGCAGCCCGGCGATCGTGGTCACCGTCGCCACCGTGCCCAGGACGACGAACGCGGTGCCCAGCTGGAGCAGCCGCGGCAGGTCCAGCCACAGCGGGCCGGTCCCGGCGGCGCCGCCGGCGTACGCCAGCACGGTGTCGGTCACCGCGACGACCCCGAGCACGGCGGCCAGGCCGTTGACCGAGTCGTTCGGGTCGGCGATCTGCGTCCTGGTCCGGTTCCACAGGACCAGGGGTCCGTAGACGGCGGGGAAGGCCGCGATCGAGGCCCACACCAGCGGGGACAGGACGAGGTCGCGGGCCGCTCCGGTGCCGTGCAGCACCAGACCGGTGGCGGCGGCCCCGGCGTGCAGGGCGGCGGCCAGCTCCAGCCCGCGCCACAGCCGGCGCTCGGCGTCGACCCGCTGCGCCCGCCAGTGCACGACCCGCCAGAGCGCGGCGAACACCCCGACGGTGAGCAGCAGGTGCGCGGTGTCCGACCCGGACGAGACGCCGACGGCGGGCGTGGCGACGACGAGCACGACGACGGCCGCCAGCGTGCGGCGCGGCGCACCGGGCAGCACCCGGGTGCCCGGACCAGTCGTCATGTCCGGGACATCGGCAGGTGGCGGACGGCGGTGGAGCGGTCCCGGCACGGTTCACCCGATGGGCGGACGGTTCCCTCCGAGGGCGGGCACGATGGGCGGATGCGCACGTGGCTGACGGCGGTGGCGGTCGGTGCCGCCGTCGTCGTCCTGGGCTGGGCGTTGCTCGTCCTGCTGGCCCGGCGGCTGCCCCCGGGGACGCCGCGGGAGCTGGCGCGCTTCCTGCCCGCCTGCCTCACCACGGTGCGCCGGCTGCGACGGCACCCCGCCGTCCCGCGCCGGGCCAAGGTGGCGCTGGCCGTCGCCGGGCTCTGGGTGCTCTCCCCGGTCGACCTGATCCCGGAGTTCCTGCCGGTGATCGGGCCCCTGGACGACGTCGTGGTGGTGGCGCTGGCGCTGCGCTACGCCGCCCGCCGGGTGCCCCGGGACGTCCTCCTGGGGGCGTGGCCGGGGGACCGCCGCATCATCGAGCGCCTGCTCGGCCCCGCGCCCGCCTCGGCGGGGTGAGACGGCGGCTCGACGAGCCGGCCCGCGGCCGCGATCGTGTCAGGGTGCCGGGGTGCCCCTGCTCCTCGTGCCGGCCGCGGCCGCCCTCGGACTGGCCGTCGGCGTGCTGGTGAACCGGGTGGCGGGACGCTTCCCCTGGCCGGCGCCGGTCCGGCTGGGCGACCTCCTCCGGCCGGGCGTCGTCGTGCTGCCGCGGCCCGCCCTGGAGCTGACGACGGCCGCCGTCTTCGTCCTGGTGGTCCTGCGCTTCGGTGCGTCCGCGGAGCTGCCGGCGTTCCTGGTGCTGGCGACGGCAGCGGTCCTGCTCGCCGTCGTCGACGCCCGCCACCGGCTGCTGCCCGACCGGGTGGTGCTGCCGGCACTGGCGGCCGGGGCGGTCCTCCTCACCCTCGCCGCTGCGGCGACAGGGGAGTGGACGGCGCTGCTCCGCGCCCTGCTGGGCGCCGCCGCGATGTTCGCGGGCTTCCTGGTGCTCGCGGTGCTCTCGCCGAGCGGGCTCGGCATGGGCGACGTCAAGCTGGCCGCGGTCCTGGGCCTGCACCTCGGGTGGCTGGGCTGGGACGCGGTCCTGGTCGGAGCGGTGGCCGGCTTCGTCGTGCAGGCCGGAGGGGCCTTGGTGCTGCTCGCGCTGCGGCGCGTCCGCCGGGACAGCGACCTGCCCTTCGGCCCGGCGATGCTGGTGGGTGCAGCCGTCGCCGTGGCGCTGACGGGGAGCTGATCGCAACACTGTGTGATCGAGTCATCACTCATGGCACTCCGATGGTGGAACGCGGTGCCACGGTCGGGTGGTGTCGCTCAGGTCCGGCCGACGACCACCCGATGGTTCCGGTGCAGCCGCACGGCCGGGTCGACCGACCCGGGTCCAGCCGGCGAACACCACTCGGGAGCCCATCGTGACTCAGCTCTACACCAGCCTGTACACCCTGGTCGCCGTCACCTCCGACCGCCTCAAGCGTGAGCAGAGGGGTGCCACCGCGGTCGAGTACGGCCTGATGGTCGGCCTGATCGCCGTCGCCATCATCGTCACGGTCGGCCTGCTCGGCGGCCGCCTCAACGGCCTGTTCACGCAGATCCTCAACGCCCTGCCGGGCGGCGCCCCGGCCGGCGGCTGACCTGCACGACAGACGCCAGTCGCGGCTGCCCGGCGCGGCGGTCCCCCCGCGGGACCGCCGCGCCGCTGCACGACGGGAGGGGGAGCAGATGGCACGACCGCTGAGCGGCGAGCGCGGAGCGAGCGCCGTCGAGTTCGCATTGATCGTGCCGCTGCTGATCGTGCTCGTGCTCGGCATCGCCGAGTTCGGCCACGCCTTCCAGGTGCAGGGCACCCTGTCGGCCGCCGCCCGGGAGGGCGTGCGCGTCATGGCGCTGCAGAACGACCCGGCCGCGGCTCGCGTCGCGGTGCAGAACGCCGCGTCGTCGCTCCGGCCGGCCGTCACGAACGCCCAGGTCCTCATCCCGGTGACCTGCCCGGCCAGCGGTGGTCCGACCAACGTCCGGGTGACCATCGACTACCGGATGCCCTACCTGACCGGCTTCTTCGGTGCAGGTGTCCAACTCAGCGGAACGGGGGTCATGCGATGCAACGGCTGACCCGTCGGGTCCGCGGCGAACGCGGCGCGGCCGCGGTGGTGCTGTCCCTGTTGATGGTGCCGATGCTGGGCTTCGCCGCCATCGCCGTCGACGTCGGCGCGCTCTACGCCGAGCGGGCGCGGCTGCAGGTCGCCGCCGATGCCGCTGCCCTGGCCGTCGCGCAGGACTGCGCACGCGGGGCGTGCGGTGACATGGTGGCCACCGCCTCGGCGATGGTCGCGGCCAACGACGCAGGTGCCAGCGCCGCCCCGCCCGTGCTCCAGACCGATCCGCTGAGGGTCACGGTGGACGGCAGCACACCGGTGCAGCACTTCTTCGCCCCTGTCATCGGGTACGACTCCAGCGCGGTGTCGGCCTCGGCGACCGTGGCCTGGGGCGCTCCCGGCGCCGGCACGGCAGTCCTCCCGCTGACCTTCTCCTGGTGCGCGTTCTCGCAGCAGGTCGGCGGGCTGTCCAGGACGACGCCGGCCACGGTGCTGTTCACCAAGACGGACGGGACCGGCTGCACCGGACCCTCCGGCAACGCCGTCCCCGGCGGTTTCGCCTACCTCGACACCGACCCGGGCAGGTGCCAGGCGACCAGCGCGCGCAACCAGCTCGTGCCGTCCTCGACGGGCAACTCCGTCCCCTCGCCCTGCTCCGGTGCCGACTTCTCGGCCTGGCTGGGGAAGGTCGTCCTGCTGCCGCTGTTCGACGACGCCGGCGGGACGGGGGACAACGCCTGGTACCACGTCTCCGGGTACGCGGCCTTCAAGCTCACCGGCTACCACCTCGGCAGCAGCCACTTCCGCACCAGCCCCGAGCCGTGCACGGGCAACGCCCGCTGCGTCGCCGGCTACTTCGTGCGCTACGTCGACCTCTCCGAGCGGTTCACCTACACCGCCGACGCCCCCGACACCGGGGCCTCGATCCTCCGACTGATCCGATAGGGGCTGCGACCGTGAGACGTCGACTCCTCGCCGCCGCGGCGGCGCTGGTCCTGGCCCTGGTGGGCGGGGTGGTCCTGCTGGCCTACGCCCACGGGGCCGACGCGCGGGCCATGGCCGGCATGGACACCGTGCAGGTGCTGGTGGTGGACCAGCCCGTGGCCGCCGGCACCCGCGCGGAAGACCTGTCCTCCCTCGTGCGCACCGAGCAGTTGCCCGCGAAGGCCGCGGTGGCCGGCCGGGTCACCGACCTGGCCGCGCTCGCCGGGGAGGTGACGACGGTCGACCTGCAGCCCGGTGAGCAACTGCTGGGCAGCCGCTTCGCCGCCCCGGAGAGCCTGCAGGCGCCCGGCACGGTCGCCGTCCCCGCGGGGGCCGAGGAGGTCAGCGTGCTGCTCGAACCGCAGCGGGCGGTCGGCGGTCGGCTCGTCGCCGGCGACCGGGTGGGCGTGTTCGTCTCCCTCGAGGAGGGCGCGACCACGCACGCCGTGCTGCACGGGGTGCTCGTCACCCAGGTGCAGGGGGCGCCGGTGCCGGCCGGCAGCGCGTCGGACGGCGGTACCGACACCGCCTCCGCAGGCACCGCGGCGCCCAGCGCCAGCCTGATGGTCACCCTCGCGCTCACCGCCGAGCAGGCCGAGGGCGTCGTGTTCGGCGCCGAGCACGGCAGCGTCTGGCTCTCGCTGGAGCCGGCGACGGCCGACCTGGACGAGACCGAGGTCATCACCCCGGACAACGTGTACGGAAAGGACTTCTCATGACCAGCGTGGTCCTGGCCGCCGCGGGCGACGACCTCCGCCAGCGGGTGCACACCGCCGCCGACGGTGACCTGCACGTGCTGCCCGCCGGCCGGCTGCCGGGCGACCCGGCACGGCTGTTCGAGCAGCTCCTGGACGGCGAGCTCCCCGAGGTCCTGGTCATCGGGCCCGACGCCCCGACCGAGCAGGTGCTGACCCTGGCCGCCCGGCTGGACGTCCAGTGCCCCGGCATCAGCGTCCTGCTGGTCGCCCGGCCCGATCCCCAGCTCCTGCAGGCGGCCATGCGCGCCGGCATCCGGGACCTGCTGGACCCCGCCTCGGACGCCGCCGAGATCCGGGCCGCCCTCGAGCGGGCCACCCGGGCGGCCGCGGGTCGCCGGCGGGTCCTGCGCCCGGTGGAGGACACCGCCCGCTACACCGGGCGGGTCATCACCGTGGCCTCACCCAAGGGCGGGGTCGGCAAGACCACCATCGCCACCAACCTGGCCATCGGGCTGACCTCCTCGGCGCCGCAGTCGACCGTGCTCGTCGACCTCGACGTGCAGTTCGGCGACGTCGCGTCCGCGCTCGGGCTGGTGCCGGAGTACACGCTGCCCGACGCCGTCCGCGGGCCGGCCAGCCAGGACACCATGGTGCTCAAGACGTTCCTGACCCAGCACCCCAGCGGCCTCTACGCCGTGTGCGGCTCGGAGTCGCCGGCCGCCGGGGACTCGGTGACGGGGGAGGACGTCGGCCGGCTGCTCGCCCTGCTGGCGCGGGAGTTCCGCTACGTCGTCGTGGACACCGCGCCGGGGCTCTCCGAGCAGACCCTCGCCGCCCTGGACCGGGCCAGCGACGTCGTGATGCTCAGCAGCATGGACGTCCCCGGCGTCCGCGGGCTGCGCAAGGAGCTGGACGTGCTGCGCGAGCTGTGCATGATCCCCGCGGGCCGGCACGTGGTCATGAACTTCGCCGACCCCAAGGGCGGCCTGTCGGTGCGCGACGTCGAGACGACGATCGGCATCGGTGTCGACGTCGTCCTGCCGCGCTCGGCGGCGGTCCCGGCATCGACCAACCAGGGTGTCCCGCTGCTCGAGAGCGGCCGCCGGGACCCGATGACCAAGGAGCTGCGCCGGCTGGTCGCGCGCTTCGCCGCGACGCCGCTGGTCAGCCCCAAGCGCCCGCGCGCCCGGCACCGGGCGGCCTCCTGATGAACCTCGCGCACCGACTCGAGGTGGCCCGCGGGCTGCCGCCGGTGCCCCCGGTGGGCGTTCCGGCGCCGGTGGCACCCGGGCCTGCCGGACCCGTCGGCCCGCCGCCGACCGATGCGCTGGCCAAGCTCAAGGACCGCGTCGGCAAGGCGCTGTTCGAGCGCATGGGCAGCCGGATGAACGACCCCAGCCTGACCCAGGACGCGCTCCGGGCGATCGTCCTGGGGGAGCTCGACGAGGTCGTCGAGGCGGAGAAGGTGCCGCTGAGCGCCGAGGAGCGGCAGCGGCTGACCGCCGAGCTGGCCGACGACGTGCTCGGGTTCGGGCCGCTGCAGCGGCTCCTCGACGACCCGACGGTCACCGAGATCATGGCCAACGGGCCGGAGGCCATCTACGTGGAGCAGCACGGCAAGCTGACCCGCACCGCCTCCAGGTTCACCTCGGAGGAGCACCTGCGCCGGGTCATCGACCGGATCGTCTCCCGGGTCGGCCGCCGCATCGACGAGTCCTCCCCGCTGGTCGACGCACGGCTGGCCGACGGTTCCCGGGTCAACGCGATCATCCCGCCACTGGCCTTCAGCGGCTCCACGCTCACGATCCGCAAGTTCGCCAAGGACCCCTTCGGCGTCGAGGACCTGATCGGCTTCGGCACGCTGTCGCCGGAGATGGCCGAGCTGCTGCACGCCTGCGTCGAGGCGCGGCTCAACGTCATCGTGTCCGGCGGCACCGGCACCGGGAAGACCACGCTGCTGAACGTGCTCTCGTCCTTCATCCCCGAGGGCGAGCGCATCGTCACCATCGAGGACGCCGTCGAGCTCCAGCTCCAGCAGGAGCACGTGGTCCGGCTCGAGTCCCGGCCGCCCAACATCGAGGGCAAGGGCGCGGTCACCATCCGCGACCTGGTGCGGAACTCGCTGCGCATGCGGCCGGACCGGATCGTGGTCGGCGAGTGCCGCGGCGGCGAGAGCCTCGACATGCTGCAGGCGATGAACACCGGTCACGACGGGTCGCTGTCCACGGTGCACGCCAACTCCCCGCGGGACGCGATCGCCCGGCTGGAGACGCTGGTCCTCATGGCCGGCATGGACCTGCCGCTGCGCGCCATCCGCGAGCAGATCGCCTCCGCCGTGGACGTGATCGTCCAGCTGACCCGGCTGCGCGACGGCACCCGCCGGGTCACCCACGTCACCGAGGTGCAGGGCATGGAGGGGGAGACGGTGACCCTGCAGGACGCCTTCCTCTTCGACTACTCCGCCGGCGTGGACGCCGCCGGCCGGTTCCTGGGCAAGCCGGTGCCCACCGGCGTCCGGCCCAGGTTCACCGACCGGTTCGCCGAGCTGGGGGTCACCCTCTCGCCGCGGGTGTTCGGCGCCGCGGAGCCGCCCCGGGCGCGGAGCTGGTCCTGATGTCCCCGGTCCTGCTGGTCGGGGGCCTGGCCGCCGCGACGGCCGCGCTGCTGCTCCTCGCGCTCGCGGTGCTGCCGGCCGGTCCGTCCCGGGTGCCGCTGAGCCGGCTGGACCCCTCGGTCGCGCCGCCGGCGTCCGCGCTGGCCGGGGCGGGCGCGACCGCCGGGGCGGCGGTCGAGCGGCTGCTGGTCAAGCGGGGCAGGGTCGCGGCGGGTACCGCGGCGCTGGAACGGGCCGGCATCTCCACGAGCCTCTCGGACTTCGTGCTGCTCACCGGTCTGGCCGCCCTGGGCATGGCCGCGCTCGGCGTGCTGCTGGGCGGTGTCCTCCTCGCCCTGCTGCTCGGTCTTCTCACGCCGATCGGCGCCCGGCTGCTGATCCGGGTCCGCAGCGCGCGGCGCCGAGCCGCCTTCGCCGACCAGCTCGACGACTCCCTGCAGCTCATGGCCAGCAGCCTGCGGGCCGGCCACAGCCTGCTGCGCGCCCTGGACTCGGTGGCGCAGGAGGCGGCGTCCCCCACGGCCGAGGAGTTCACCCGGATCGTCAACGAGACCCGGGTCGGCCGCGACCTCGCCGACGCGCTGGACGAGGTGGCCGCGCGGATGGGCAGCGACGACTTCACCTGGATCGCCCAGGCCATCGCCATCCACCGCGAGGTGGGCGGCAACCTCGCCGAGGTGCTAGACACGGTCGGCCACACGATCCGGGAGCGCAACGCCATCCGCCGCCAGGTCAAGGCCCTGTCAGCGGAGGGGAAGCTGTCGGCGGTCGTGCTGATGGCGCTGCCGTTCGGGGTGCTCGGCTTCCTCTCGGTGGCCAACCCCGCCTACCTGGGGAAGTTCACCCAGAGCCCGGCCGGCTGGGGGATGCTCGTGGCCGTCGTGGTGATGCTGACCGTCGGCGGGCTGTGGCTCAAGAAGACCGTGGCGATCCGGTTCTGATGAGCCTGCCGCCCCTCGTGCTCGCTGCCGCCGGCGCCGTCGCCCTCGCGGTCCCCCTGCTGGGCTGGGCGGTGCTCGCCCGCCCCGACCCGGTCGCCCGGCAGAGCCGGGACAACCTCGTCCGCGGGATCCACCTCCCCGGCGCCGGGGGGACGCGGGCCCGGCCCGGCGCACCGGCCCGCCTGGTCCGGTCGCTCACCCCGCGCGGCACCGTCGCGCGGCTGGACCGGCTGGCCGGTACGGCCGGCCGACCGGCCGCCTGGCCGGTGCCGCGGCTGGTCGCCGCGAAGCTGGTGCTGGCCGCGGTCGCCGGCGGGCTCAGCCTGCTGGTGTTCCTGGCCGACCCCCGACCGGTCATGGGGCTGCTGGGCACCGTGGTCACCGCCGTCGCCTACGTCGTGCCCGAGCTGCTGCTGTACAGCCGCGGCCAGGAGCGCCGGCAGGCCATCGGCCTCGAGCTCGCCGACACGCTGGACCAAATGACCATCGCCGTCGAGGCCGGCCTCGGCTTCGAGTCGGCCATGGCCCGGGCCGCGGCCAACGGCAGGGGGCCACTGGCCGAGGAGCTCACCCGGACCCTGCAGGACATCGCGGTCGGTCAGCCCCGCCGGGACGCCTACCTGTCGTTGGCCGAGCGGACGGCGGTCCCGGACCTGGCCCGGTTCATCCGGGCGGTGGTCCAGGCCGACGCCTACGGGGTGTCGATCGCCGACGTGCTGCGCACGCAGGCCCAGGAGATGCGGCTCAAGCGCCGTCAGCGGGCGGAGGAGAAGGCGATGCAGATCCCGGTGAAGGTGATCTTCCCGCTGATCCTGTGCATCCTCCCCACCCTGTTCATCGTGCTGCTCGGGCCCGCCGCCCTGGACATGGCGAAGGCCTTCGGCTGACCCCTGGGGCAGAAGTGGCCACTCCTGCCCCAGGGGTGCGCGTCAGCCGGTGGAGCGCGGCTGGGCCGGGTTCGTCGGGTCGCCGTGCGACGGCGGGTTCACCGGCGGCCCGGAGGTCGCCTCCGAGACCGGGGAACCGCCGGACGCGGCCGCGGCGTGCTCGGGCTGCGCGGCAGCCGGGTCGCCGCCGGACGGCTGGGCACCCGACTGCAGCGCGCCCAGCCGGTGGTTCATCGCCTGGACCACCTGCACCCGGTTGGCGTGCGACTGCTCGTAGCCGAGGACCTGCTGCAGCTGATCGGCGTCGAGCGTGCGGATGCGGGTGAGCAGGCTGCCGACGGGCAGGTGGTCGTAGTCGGGCAACGGGAGGTCGGTGCGTTCGGTCATCCCGGCTCCTTCGTGCGTCGCGCGAACGTGTCGGCAGACCGGCTACCCGGCCTCGGTGACCTGACACACCGCGTGTGAGGCGAGGGGCGGTGGGTAGGCGCTGGCGCAGAGCGAGCGGGCCCTGACGCAGGGGCCGGCCGACCACACACACAGAGGAGCTGCCCGTCCCATGGACGTGACCTTCCTGGCGTCGGTGACCGACCACGCAGGCCCGTTCGCCACCGTGTGTGCCGACGTCACGCACATCACCGAGAACGCCGACGCCGAGCTGGACCTGCGGGTCCGCGCCCTCGCCGACCAGCTCACCGAGCAGGGGGCTCCCGAGGCCGTGGTCGAGGCGGTCCGCGGGCGGCTGCTGGAGGGGAACGAGGGCGGCGAGGCGGGCACCTACCGCGGTCGCGCCGTCGTCGCCGGGCCGGACGGCACCGTGCTCTTCGACGCTCCGCTGGCCGCCGCGCCGCGGACCGAGACCGCTGAGTGGTCGCCGCTGCCCGACCTGGTCACCGTGCTGCGCGCGCTGCCCGGCCGGATCCCGCACATCGTGGTCGTCGCCGACCGGGTCGGCGCGGACATCACCGTGGCCACCGCCCCCGGGCTGCCCACGCTGGAGAAGACCATCGAGGGCGAGACCCACCTGATGCGCAAGGTCCAGGTCGGCGGCTGGGCCCACCACCGGTACCAGCACACCGCGGAGAACGTCTGGATCTCCAACGTCCAGCAGGTCGTCGACGAGATCGACACCCTGGTCGAGGAGTCCGGTGCTCGCTTCGTCCTCGTCGCCGGCGACATCCGCGCCCGGCAGATCTTCACCGACCGGGCCACCCCGAAGATCCAGGACGTGCTGGTCGACATGGACGAGGGCGGCCGCGCCGAGGGCGCCGACCGCTCGGTCATCGACCAGCGGGTGGAGGAGCTCGTCGCCGAGAACGACGCGGCCGAGCAGGCCCGGGTGCTCGAGCAGGTCGAGGCCGCCACCGCCCACGGCCTGGCGCTCACCGGGACGGCGCCGGTGGTCGAGGCGCTGCGCAAGGCCCAGGTGGAGACGCTGGTGCTCGCCGATGAGCCCGGCGACGAGCAGCTGTACATCGGCACCGGCCCGCTGGAGATCGGCCTGAGCCAGGAGGACATGGCCGCGCTCGGGGTCACCGACGCCGCGCAGGTGCCGGCCGACCGGGCGCTGCTGCGTGCCGCCGTCGGCAGCAACGCAGGGGTCGTCGTCGTCCCGCGGTCGGCGCTGCCGGACGGGGCCCCGGTGGCCGCCGTCCTGCGCTACACCGACGACTCCACCCCCAGCTGACGCGATCGCCCGACGAGAGGACCACATCCCGATGACCGACCCGCACCAGCCCGCCACCTCACCCGGCACCGACCCGGCCGACGTCGAGCGGCGCTCCGCGATCGCCGAGGCGCTGGGCAAGGAGGTCTGGCCGGCCGACCGGGACACCCTGGTCGGCAAGGCGCAGGAGTCGAACGCGCCGGACGGCGTCCTGTCGGCGCTGCGCCGGCTCCCCGCCGACCGGCAGTTCACCAACGTCCAGGAGGTCGCCGAGGCACTGGGCCTCGGCACGGAGCAACAGCGCTTCTGATCACCGAACGCGTCGCCTCGGGGGAGGAGGGGTAGGGATCCGGCATGCCGAGCATGAAGGAGCCGTCCCCCGAGGCGCACGCGAACGTGACCGAGCGCAACGTCGAGACGCGGGCGCAGCTGCTGCCCGAGGAGCGTTCGGTCGGGGAGAGCGCCGACCCGGAGAAGCAGGCGGAGCTGATCCTCGCCGAGTCCGAGGAACGCACCATCCACGCCGACCCCGACGACGCCCAGGGAGCGCACCGGCAGTCCGCGGAGACCGCGGACCTGCCCTGACCGAGGAGGTCCCGATTCCGAAGACGACCAAGAGCGGGGACGCGAGGAAGGACGAGCTCCCCAGCACCCTGGAGCGGTCCGACGAGAAGGCGCAGCGCACCTTCGCCAAGGCGCACGACTCCGCCGCCGAGCAGTACGGCGACGAGCAGCGGGCCAACCAGGTCGCCTGGTCGGCGGTCAAGCACACCCACGAGAAGGTGGGCGACCACTGGCAGCCGAAGGAGGATGGCAAGAAGGGCCCCAGCGACCCGCAGGCCGAGGGCGGCCGGGACACGAACCGGGAGACCAAGGGCGGCGTCGACGCCAACGCCACCAAGGAGCACCTGATGGACGTCGCCCGGGAGCTCGACGTCAGCGGCCGGTCGTCGATGACGAAGGACCAGCTGGTCGACGCCATCCAGAAGGCGAACGACAAGGCGACGGCGAGGGCGCGCGGCGACCGGTCCTGAGCCGGTCAGCTGAGCTGTTGCTGTACCTGCAGGTCGTTCCCGTACCCCCATCGCTCGACCACGCGGCCACCTTCGACCCGGACGATGTCGATGCCGGCGAACCGGATCTGCCGGTGGGTGGCCGGGACGCCGAGCTGGTCGCCCTCGTGTGTGCCCGTCGCGTGCCAGCGCAGTACGCCCCGGTCGGCACAGACGAGCACGTCGTCGTCCGTCAGGCGCAGGTCGGGGAAGACGGCGTGGTAGAGCTGGAGCAGCTGCCGGAGGCCCTCCCGTCCCTGCCGCTGGCCGGGCTGCGGGTCGTGGTCGACGACCTCGGGAGCGAACACCCGGTCGACCAGGTCCGGGGGAGCGTCGGCGTCCCACAGGCGGCCGTAGTCGCGCACGAGGTGGGTCACGTCGTCGAGGGTGGTCACGATGCCTCCCATGTCGAGTCGCGGCGGTCGTGAGAGCCGATTCTCCTCCGGGCGCGCCCGGCGACGACCCCCTCGTGCGCCCTCGCCAGGACGGACCCGGCCAGACTGACCGGGTGGACCGGGAAGCCCTGCGCCGGCGGTACGAGGAGCTGAGCCAGTGGCCGCTCGTCGGCCTGGCCGTCCTCTTCGTCGTCGCCTACGCCTGAGGCGTGCTCCGCCCCGACCTGCCCGGCTGGCTGCTGGCCGCGCTCCGCGGGGTCACGCTGGTGGCCTGGCCGGTGCCCCTCGTCGACTACGTCGTGCGCCTGGTGCTCGCCGAGCAGCGCTGGCGGTTCGTCCGGGAGAACTGGATCGACGGCCTCGCGGTGCTGCTGCCGCTGCTGCTGCGGGACGAGGTGCGCGTGCTGGCCGCGGAGGTCCGCGCGCTGCGAGCGGAGCTCGGCGCCGCCCGCGGCGGGATCACCCCGGCGGGATGAGGATGAGCTCGGTCTGCCGCCCGTCGAGGTACTCCACACCGGCGGCGGTCAGCGCGATGCCCTGCTCCAGCGCCATCCGCACCAGCTGCCCGCCCCACTCGGGCACCGGCACCCGCACGCACAGCTCCAGCGCCCACACGGTGTCCGGGTGCACCTCGGCCGCGCCGGCGCCGGGGACACCGTCCTGCTGGTCCCACAGCCCGATCGCCGGCCCGGCGCCGTGGCCGTGCACTCCCACCGGGTGGGAGTACACGTCGCCGTCGATGCCCTCGGCGGCGGCAGCGGCCCGCGCGGCGGCGAGCACCTCGTCGCCGGTGCGCCCGGGCCGGAGAGCCGCCGTGGTGAGGTCCTGCATCCGGTTCCCGACCGTGACGGCGGCCGCCAGCCCCGGCGGCGGCCCGGTCTCGCCAGGGCGCAGCACGTACCCGTTGCGCTGGGTGTCGGTGGTCAGACCGAGGGTGGACAGCCCGACGTCGCAGTGCACCAGGTCGCCGGGCTCGATCACCGCGTCGTAGGGCACGCCGGGCAGCACGGTGCCGCGCTCGTCGTTCAGCGGCACCCCGGCCCGCTGCAGGCCCACGGTGGGCTGGAACCAGCCGTCGACCCCGAGGTCGGCGAAGCGCTGCCGGATCCACCAGGCGACGTCGAGGGCCGTGGTCCGCCCGACGGTGAGGACGGCGGGGGAGTACGCCTCGTCGATCACCTGGTGCGCGAGCCGGTTCATCGCGTGCAGGACGGCGATCTCCTCCGGCAGGCGGGTCTCCAGCCAGCCGACCACGAGGTCCTGGGCCGGCACCACCTTCTCCGCGTGCGGCCCCAGCGCCGCCAGCAGCAGCCGGTGCTCGGTGGCCGAGAGCCCGTCGGCGTGCGCGAACACCGCGGACACGTCGATGCCGATCGTCCGGGGGGCCGCCTGGTCGGCGAACCGGCGGACGGCGGCCCACTGCGACTGCGCGGGGCTCAGCCCGGGCTGCTCGTCGGCCTCCCACGCCGGCAGGAACTGACCGACGGGGTAGCGGGAGACCGCCGCCGCGGTGACCCCGTCGTCGCTGCGGTGGAACAGCAGGATCGTGCGCCGGCGGGCCGACAGCCAGGTCGCCGGCAGCAGCGTCGGGAGGACCGGGTCCTCGTTGTACTCCCGCGCCACGACCACCCAGAGGTCGATGCCCGCCCGGTCCATCAGCCCCGGCAGCAGGTCCAGCAGGCGCTGGGAGAGCCAGCGGTCCCGGACGTCGGCCTGCTCGCGCAGCGGCAGCGGCACCGTCCGGCACGGGTCCGGGTCGTCGCGGAGGCCGGGGCGGGGGAGTGCGGACGAGGTCATGAGGGCAGGAAAGCAGACCCGCCCGGCCGCTGCCCGGAGGACGGGGAGGTCAGGCCGCGCCGCCGGCCGGCCCGGCGCTGCGGGTGGGGCGGGCGGCCTGCCGCGGTGCCGGCACGACGACGCCCGGCGCGGCGAGGCGGACCCGGTCCCGGCCGTCCTGCTTGGCCGCGTACATGGCCACGTCGGCCCGGTCGACCAGCCGCCACAGCTCGTCGGCCGGCTGGTCGCCGTCGGCGGGGCGGGTGAGGGCCGCGCCGATGGAGACGGTCACCCGGTGCTCGCGGCCGGCGCTGCTGCCGGACACCGCCAGCCGGAGGCGCTCGGCCAGGTGCCGGGCCTCGGCCGGGTCGGCGACCAGCCCGAGGACGACGAGCTCCTCGCCGCCGGTGCGGGCCAGCACGTCGGCGGGGCGGACCGTGGCGGACAGGGCGTCGGCCACCGCGCGCAGCACGGCGTCGCCCACCGCGTGGCCGTGCGCGTCGTTGAGCTGCTTGAAGTGGTCGAGGTCGAGGACCAGCGCAGCGACCCGCTGCCCGTCACGGCGGGCCTGCTTCCAGATGCGCGGCGCCTGCTCGACGAGGGAGCGGCGGTTGGCCAGGCCGGTCAGCGGGTCGGTGGAGGAGAGGGTCAGGGTCGCGGCGAGCAGCGCCTCCACCCGCCGGCGCAGCAGGAAGATGCCGAGCATGGCGCCGCTCAGCGTGCCGGCGTTGACCGCGACCTGGACGACCAGCTGGCCGACGGCGTCGTAGTTGTCGGCCAGCACCAGCCAGCAGGCGCCGACCACCGCGGCCATCTGCACGGCCAGGACCCGCGGCCCCAGGAACCACGCGGCGACGAAGCAGGTGAACAGGAGGCCGATCGGGGCGGCGTAGCGGAGCGGGTCGGTGGTCGACCAGCCGATCACGACGTAGAGCCCGTCGCCGAGGGCGACCAGGCCCGCGGTCGCGGCCGGGCTGACCCGCTGCCGCCAGACCAGCAGACCGGCGGTCAGCACGGCCGCGCCGAGGGCGGCCACGTAGGCCGGGCGGCTGGCCCCCTCGCGCAGCACGCCCTCGACGAACAGGTTGGTGAGGCCGACGGCGGCCCCGGCCGCCAGCAGCCCGGCCAGGCACCAGGCCACCAGCCGGCTGTCGCTCCGGCTGGGCTGGTCGTGCCCCGGGACGACCCCGACCGGGACCCGCGACTGGTGCCTGTTGCCCGGTGCGTGAGCCCCCGCCATGGCGTGAGGATGCCGTAGCGCGGCCTCCGGCAGAAGCCCCTCCCGGTGCGTCGCCTCGGGGAACGGACACCGGACCAGGGAAGCGTCCACGCGTGACGGGGGTCCGGGCGGGGCATGCGATCACGAGGCGGGCGCGGACCCGCCTTCCGACGGAGGGAGACGACGGTGGAGCAGGGATGGTGGTTCTACTGCCTGAAGCACCACGCGGTCGAGACCAAGGACGGGTGCGCGGAGCGGCACCGCCTGGGCCCGTACGCCACGCGCCACGAGGCCGAGCTGGCCCTGCAGAAGGTCGCCGAGCGCAACGAGCAGGCCGACGCCGCGGACGAGGCCTGGGAGCAGGGCCGGAGCTGACCCGGGCCGGCCGGTCCCCGGCCGGGGCGCCGTGGATGATCGTCGCGAGCGGCACGCCCGGCCGGGCGGCCCAGCGCGGGCAGGAGGGGTCGTGACGGACGGACGTGGGGTGGAGGACCTCGTGGTCGGGGTGCTCGGGGGCACCGGGCCGCAGGGCCGGGGGCTCGGCGTGCGGCTGGCCGCCGCGGGGCAGCGGATCCTGCTCGGCTCCCGGGACGCCGAGCGCGCCGCGCAGGTCGCCGCCGAGGTCGCCGTCCGGGCCGGCGCCGCGGCCGGTGGGGTCGAGGTGTCGGTGCGCGGCGGGTCGAACGTCGACGTCGCCGGGGCCGCGGACCTCGTCGTCGTCGCCGTCCCCTACGCCGGGCACGCCGCGACCCTGACCGAGCTGGCCACGCCCCTCGCCGGCAAGGTCGTCGTCGACTGCGTCGTGCCGATGGGCTGGGACGAGCTCGGCGCCTACGCGCTTGACGTGCCCGAGGGCAGCGTCTGCCAGCAGGCGGCCGCGCTGCTGCCGGACAGCGCCGTCGTCGGCGGCTTCCACCACCTCTCCGCCGTGCTGCTCGAGGACGTCTCCGTCCCGACCCTGGATGGCGACGTGATGGTGGTGGGCGACAGCCGGGAGGCGACCGACCTGGTGCAGGCGCTCGCCGGGCGGCTGCCGGGCATGCGCGGGATCTACGCCGGCCGGCTGCGCAACGCCCGCCAGGTCGAGGCGCTCACGATCAACCTGGTCTCGGTGAACCGGCGGTACAAGGCGCACGCCGGGATCCGCGTCACCGACGTCTGACGAAGGCCGAAGGACCCCTCCGCCCCCCGCCACTCGCAGGCTCGCGGCGGGCCCCTGCGGAGGACCGTCACCCCACGCCTCGCAGGCTCGGCGCGGGCCCCTGCAGAGAGGCCTCACCGGGGCCGGCGGCGGGGCCCCTGCAGCGGGGCCGGAGTGCCAGACTCGGCCCCGTGCTGCTGCTCGCGGCGGCCGTGGCCGTGCTGCACGGCGTCGTCGTGCTGGTGATGCTGACCGGCGCGCTGGTCGCGCTGCGCCGGCCGCGGTTCGTGCTGGTGCACGCGCCGGTCGCGCTGGCGGTGCTGGCCGTCAACCTCGCCGGCGCGGACTGCCCGCTCACCGACCTCGAGCTGGCGCTGCGGGCGCAGGCCGGGCAGCCCGGCTACGACGGCGGGTTCCTCGGCCACCACGTTTTCACCCCGCTGGGGCTGGACGTGGCGGCGACGGGGACCCAGGTCGGCATCTACGCCGCGGCGGTCGGGCTGAACGCCGTCGGCTACGGGCTCCTCATCAGGCGGCTCCACGCAGCGTGGGCACGCTCCTGGTGGCGGTGGGGCCCGGCAGGGCGACTAGTCGAACGAGTGCTCGGCGGTCGGGAAGACGCCGGTCCGCACCTCGGTGGCGTACTCCTGTGCTGCCCGCAGGAGCTCACCCCGCAGGTTCGCGTACCTCTTCACGAACTTCGGCACCCGCCCGCCGTTGAGACCGGCCATGTCCGGCCAGACGAGCACCTGCGCGTCGCAGTCCGGCCCGGCACCGATCCCGATGGTCGGGATGGCCAGCTCCTTGGTCACCTGGCCGGCGATCGCGGCCGGCACCATCTCCAGCACGACGGCGAACGCCCCGGCCTCCTGCACCGCGTGCGCGTCGGCGAGCAGCTGCTCCGCGCCCGTTCCGCGGCCCTGCACGCGGTAGCCGCCGAGGACGTGCTCGCTCTGCGGCGTGAAGCCCACGTGCGCCATCACCGGGATGCCCGAGCGGGTGAGCAGCTCGATCTGCGGGGCCATCCGGACGCCGCCCTCCAGCTTCACCGCCTGCGCACCGCCCTCCTTCATCAGCCGGACGGCGGTGTCGAAGGCCTGCTGCGGCCCGGACTCGTAGCTGCCGAACGGCAGGTCGGCGACGACCAGCGCCCGCCGGGTGGACCGGGTCACCGCCTTGGTCAGCAGCAGCATGTCCTCGACGGTGACCGGGACCGTCGTGCTGTGCCCGAGCACCACGTTGCCCGCGGAGTCGCCCACCAGCAGCACCGGGATGCCGGCGTCCTCGAACACCTGCGCGGCGTAGGTGTCGTAGGCGGTGAGCATCGCCCACCGCTCACCGCGCTCCTTGGCCTGCTGCAGGTGGTGCACCCGCACCCGGGCGGTCGACTGGCCGCCGTAGAGAACCGACTCGGTCATGCCTGCTCCTCCTGAGGTGACCGCGCTCGGCCGGGCGACCGGTGCCGTCGGCCAGATCCAAGTACACCGGGCGCCGCAGGTCGGGGGTGGGGTCACCCGCCGTCGGTCAGCGAGGCCGGCCGGGGCGCCGGCACGCGGCCGTTCGCGGCCGGCGGCGCGGGCTCGGGAGGGGTGGCCCGCTCCAGGAAGCGGAGCAGCTCGACCGGGAAGGGGAGGACGACGGTCGAGTTCTTCTCCGCCGCCACCTCCACCATCGTCTGCAGCAGGCGCAGCTGCAGCGCCGCGGGCTGCTCGCCCATGACCCCGGCGGCCTCGGCGAGCTTGCGGGAGGCCTGCAGCTCGCCCTCGGCGGTGATCACCCGGGAGCGGCGTTCGCGCTCGGCCTCCGCCTGCCGCGACATCGACCGCTTCATCGACTCCGGCAGGGCGACGTCCTTGATGTCCACCCGGTCGATGTGCACGCCCCAGTCGACCGCGGGGCTGTCCAGCATCAGCTCCAGGCCCTGGTTGAGCCGCTCGCGGTTGGACAGCAGGTCGTCCAGGTCGCTCTTGCCGATGATCGACCGCAGCGAGGCCTGGGCCACCTGGGCGATCGCGGCCTGGTAGTTCTGCACGTCGACGACGACGCGCACCGGGTCGTACACCCGGTAGTACACGACCGCGTCGACCTTCACGGTGACGTTGTCCCGGGTGATGCCCTCCTGGGCGGGCACCGGCATGGTGACCACCTGCATGGTGACCTTGTGCAGCCGGTCGGCGACCGGGGCGATGAAGGTGAGCCCGGGACCGCGGGGCTCACCGTGCAGCCGGCCGAACCGCAGGACGACTCCACGTTCGAACTGGTCCACCACCCGGACGCTCCCGCCCAGGAGCGTCAGCAGACCCAGCACCGCCAGCACGAGCACCGCGAGCACGACGTCCATCTCGGCCTCCGCCGCCCGCGCCGGGCCGGTCGCGCCGCTCGTGCCCGGGACCGCAGCGCCCTGACGACGTCCCCATCGTAGGACGGCGGTGGCCGTCCGGAGCCGTCCACGGCGTCCCCGGGCGGCATCGAGCGGGGGTGCTGCTGTGCCCGGTCACCCCACCAGGCAGGCTGGTGGCGTCGTAACAACCCCGTCACGTCCGGAGGCCACCATGGCGAGCATGGACCGCCAGCAGGAGTTCGTCCTGCGGACCCTGGAGGAACGCGACATCCGCTTCGTGCGGCTGTGGTTCACCGACGTGTCGGGGTACCTGAAGGCGGTGGCCGTCGCGCCCGCCGAGATCGAGGCGGCCTTCGCCGAGGGGATCGGCTTCGACGGCTCGGCGATCGAGGGGTTCGCCCGCGTCTACGAGTCCGACATGCTCGCCAAGCCGGATCCGGGCACCTTCCAGGTGATGCCGGCCGCGCGCGGGGAGGCCAGCGACACCGCGCGGATGTTCTGCGACATCCTCCTGCCCGACGGCTCGCCGGCCTGGGCCGACCCGCGGCACGTGCTGCGCCGGACCCTGGCCAAGGCCGCGGACATGGGGTTCACCTTCTACACGCACCCCGAGGTCGAGTTCTTCCTGCTCAAGAACCTCCCCAGCGACGGCAGCCCGCCCGAGCCGGCCGACACCGGCGGCTACTTCGACCTGTCCACGCACAACGTGGCGCACGACTTCCGCCGCGAGGCGGTCTTCGCGCTGGAGGCGATGGGCATCTCGGTGGAGTTCAGCCACCACGAGGTCGCCCCCGGGCAGCAGGAGATCGACCTGCGCTACGCCGACGCCCTGTCGACGGCGGACAACATCATGACGCTGCGGCACGTCGTCCGTGAGGTGGCGCTGGCCCAGGGCGTGTACGCGACGTTCATGCCCAAGCCGTTCACCGAGCTGGCCGGCTCGGCGATGCACACCCACCTGTCGCTGTTCGAGGGCGACCGCAACGCCTTCCACGACCCGGCCGACCCGATGCGGCTGTCGGCGACGGCCAAGCAGTTCATCGCCGGGCTGCTCGCCCACGCCGGCGAGTACACCGCGGTCACCAACCAGACGGTCAACTCCTACCGCCGGCTGCTCGCCGGCACGGAGGCGCCGACCGCGGCCACCTGGGGCCGGGCCAACCGGTCGGCGCTGGTCCGGCTGCCGTCCTACAAGCCGAACAAGGGGCAGTCCGCCCGGGTCGAGGTGCGGTCGCCGGACTCGGCGTGCAACCCGTACCTGACCTTCGCGGTGCTGCTGGCCGCCGGGCTGCGGGGCATCGAGAAGGGCTACGAGCTGCCGCCGGAGGCCGAGGACGACGTCTGGTCGCTCACCGACACCGAGCGCCGCGCCGCCGGCTACCGGGACCTCCCGGTGTCGCTGGGCGAGGCGCTGACCACGATGGAGCGCAGCGAGCTGGTCGCGGAGACACTCGGCGAGCACGTGTTCGACCACTTCCTGCGCAACAAGCGGGAGGAGTTCGGCACCTACCGCCGCGAGGTCACCCCGTTCGAGCTGCGGCGCTACCTGCCGGGCCTCTGAGGAAGGACCTCCTCGCCCCCGGGCCTCGCAGGCTCGGCCCGGGACCCTGCGAGGAGGCCGTTCCAGTCCAGCCCTGGGTGCCCTCATTACGCTGCGACGCGTGGCCCGTCTGCTCGTCGTCGTCCCGCACCACACCGACCCGCCGGCCCGCCTCGGGCAGTGGCTCCGCGAGGCGGGGCTCGAGCTCGACGAGCGGCACCTCAGCGCGGGCGACCCGCTGCCGGCCGACCTGACCGGGCACGACGGGCTGCTGGTGCTGGGCGGGCCGCAGTCCTCCCTCGACCCGGCCGAGGTGTCCCCGGAGCTGGTCGGGGTGCGCGCGCTGCTGGCGACGGCGGTCGCCGAGGACCTCCCGACCCTGGCCGTCTGCCTCGGCGCCCAGCTGCTGGCCCAGGTCGGCGGCGGCAGCACCCGGGTCGGCGTCGAGGGCCCCGAGGTCGGCGCGACCCTGGTCGCCAAGCGGGACGCCGCCTACGCCGACCCGCTGTTCGGACCGCTGCCGCTCTCACCGGACGTGCTGCAGTTCCACCACGACGAGATCGACCGGCTGCCGGCCGGTGCCACCCTCCTGGCCAGCGGCGTCATGTACCCGAACCAGGGCTACCGGGTCGGGGAGCACGTGTACGGCATCCAGTTCCACATCGAGACCGACGACGCGATCATCCGGCAGTGGGCCGAGAGCGACACGGTCGGCGTCGCGGCCAGCGGGCTGGACATCGAGACCATCTGCGCCCGCGCGGCCGCCGTCCACCCCGACGTCGCCGAGGTGTGGGCGCCGTTCGCCGGACGGTTCGCCGCCCTGGTGCAGGAGCACGCCCGCCGCCGACCGGCGCCGGTGGGGAACTGACGGTGACCACCGTGCCCCGGCCGACCCCCGAGGAGGAGGTGCCGCGGCGCGCCGTCGTCCGGCTGGTCCGCTTCGGGTTCGAGGACGGCGCCCGCGCCGCGCGGCTGCTGTCCGACCCGTCGCTGGGGCTGTGGGACCTCGACCGCAACGAGCCCGCCGACCCGGAGGCCGGCCCGGTGGTCGCGGCGCTGGCCCGCGCCGGCGACCCCGACCTCGCCCTCAGGTCGCTGTCCCGGCTGGTCGAGGCCCTGGACGCCGACGACCCCGACGGCGGCCCCGCCGCCGCGCTGCTCGCCCGGCTCCGCGGCTCGGGCCAGCTGCGCTCGCGGCTGCTCGCCGTGCTGGGCGCCTCCGCCGGGCTCGCCGACCACCTGGTCGCCCGTCCGGGCGACTGGGTCGTGCTCGACACCGAGGACCGCTGGTCCGCCCGGCCGAGCGCCCACGAGCTGCAGCAGCAGATGCTGTTCGCGGTCGGCGCCGACCCGGACGACCCGCCGTGGGGAGTCGGCCTGGGCGCCGCGGCCCCGGACAGCGCGCCCGCCCGCGTCCGCGACCTCAGGCACGCCTACCTGCGGGCGGTCCTGTCGGTGGCCGGGCGCGACCTCGGTGACGGGCTGCCCGCCGACGAGGTCGCCGCGGAGCTGGCCGACATCGCCGGGGCCGTGCTCACCGCTGGGCTGGCGCTGGCCGTCGCCGAGCAGCCCGAGGGGGCCGCGCCGTGCCGGCTGGCGGTCATCGCGCTGGGCAAGACCGGCGGCCGGGAGCTCAACTACGTCAGCGACGTCGACGTCGTGTTCGTCGCCGAGGCGCTGGCCGACGCGCCCGGCGGCGGGAACGAGCCGGCGGCGCTGGCCACCGCCACCCGGGTCGCCGGGGCGCTCATGCGGATCTGCGGTCAGGCCGCCTGGGAGGTCGACGCCGCGCTGCGGCCGGAGGGCAAGGCCGGCGTCCTGGTGCGCACCCTCGCCGGGCACCGCTCCTACTACGAGCAGTGGGCCAGCACCTGGGAGTTCCAGGCGCTGCTGAAGATGCGGCCGGTCGCCGGTGACCCGGCGCTCGGCCAGGAGTACGTGGACGCCCTGTGGCCGATGGTCTGGAAGGCCGGTGACCGGCCGGGTTTCGTCGGGGAGATCCAGGCGATGCGCCGCCGGGTGGAGAAGCACATCCCGGCCGCGCAGGCCGACCGGGAGCTGAAGCTGGGCCGCGGGGGCTTGCGGGACGTCGAGTTCAGCGTGCAGCTGCTGCAGCTGGTGCACGGCCGCGCCGACGTCTCGCTGCGGGTCGGCGGCACGATCCCCGCGCTCACCGTGCTCGGCGCCGGCGGCTACATCGGCCGGGACGACGTCGCCACGCTGATCGCCGCCTACCGCTTCCTGCGCACCGTCGAGCACCGCATCCAGCTGCTCCGGCTCCGGCGCACCCACCTGATCCCGGTGGCCGACGACCAGCTGCGCTGGCTGGCCCGGTCGCTGGGCTACAAGCCCGACGCCCGCGGCGACTCCGTGGAGGTGCTCCGCGCGGAGCTCGCCCTGCACACCCGGGTGGTGCGCCGGCTGCACGAGAAGCTGTTCTACCGGCCGATGCTCAACGCGGTGGCCAAGGTCCCCGGCGAGCAGCTGGCGCTCGGGCCGAAGGCGGCGGGGGAGTGGCTGAAGGCGCTGGGGTTCGCCGACCCGGAGGGCGCGCTGCGGCACATGGGGGCGCTGACGGGCGGGCTGAGCCGCTCGGCGTCCATGCAGCGGTACCTGCTGCCGGTGCTGATCCAGACGTTCGCCGCCTGCGCCGACCCCGACGCCGGCCTGCTGGCCTACCGCCGGGTCAGCGAGGCCCTGGGCCGGGACCAGTGGTTCCTGCGGCTGCTGCGGGACGAGGGGCAGACCGCCGAGCGGCTCGCGCTGCTGCTCGGCTCCAGCCAGTACGTCGCGGGCCTGCTCACCCGCACCCCCGAGGCGATGCGGCTGCTCAGCGACGACGCGCAGCTGGAGCCGCGCTCGGCCGGCACGCTCGCCTCCGCCTGGCGGCAGGCCGTCGCCCGGGCCGGCGACGCGACGGCCGGGGTGCGGGTGCTGCGCTCGCTGCGCCGCCAGGAGCTGCTGCGGATCGCCTGCGCGGACCTGCTCGGCCGGCTGGACGTCGTCCGGGTCGGCCGGGCGCTGCACGACGTCGCCGTCGCCACCCTGCAGGCCGGCCTGGACGCCGCCGTGCGGCACTGGGCGGCCGAGGCGGGCGTGGCGCCCGAGGACGTGCCGGCCGACCTCGCGGTCATCGGCATGGGCCGGCTGGGCGGGGCGGAGATGGGCTACGGGTCGGACGCCGACGTCCTGTTCGTGCACCGGGCGCGCGGCGGCGCCGAGGAGTCCCGCGCGGCGCAGGCGGCCAACTCCATCGCCCACACGCTGCGCCGCCTGCTGGCCGAGCCTGCGCCGGACCCGGCGTTCGAGGTCGACGCCAACCTGCGGCCCGAGGGCCGGCAGGGGGCGCTGTCCCGCAGCCTGTCGGCGTTCGCCGAGTACTACCAGCGCTGGGTGTCGATCTGGGAGGTGCAGGCGCTGCTGCGGGCCGCGCCGGTCGCCGGGGACGAGGAGCTGGGCCGGGCGTTCGTCGCGCTCGTCGACCCGCTGCGCTACCCCGATCGCGGGTTGACCGGCGAGCAGGTGGCCGAGATCCGCCGGATCAAGGCGCGGGTCGACAGCGAGCGGCTGCCCCGCGGCGCGGACCCGGCCACGCACACCAAGCTGGGCCGCGGCGGGCTGGCCGACGTCGAGTGGACCGTGCAGCTGCTGCAGCTCCAGCACGCCGCCGCGGTGCCGGCGCTGCGGGTGACCCCGACCGTCGACGCGCTGGCAGCGCTGCGGTCCGCCGGCCTGCTGGACGCCGATCAGGCCGATGCGCTGCGGGCTGCCTGGGAGCTGGCCAGCCGCGCACGCAACGCCGTCTTCCTGGTCCGCGGCCGCCCCGGGGACCAGCTGCCGCGGCAGGGGCTGGAGCTCAGCGGCGTCGCCCGCGCCTGCGGCTACGGACCCGACGTCGACGCCGGCCAGTTCCTCGACGACTACCGGCGCGTCACCCGGCGGGCGCGGGCCGTGGCCGAGCGGGTGTTCTACGACCGCCCCGAGGGGAGCTGACCGGGTTGAGCACGGACCCCCAGGAGTCCGCCGATGTCTCCGACGAGCTGGTGCGGGACCTCCCGCCGCCCGACGAGCCGACCGCGACCATCACGCCCTACCGGGACGGGCCGCTGATCGTCCGCGGCGACTTCCGGCTCGTCGACACCGACGGCAACGAGATCGACCCCGGCCGCAAGACCGTCGCGCTGTGCCGGTGCGGCAAGTCGGGGATCAAGCCGTTCTGCGACGGCACGCACAAGCGGGCCGGCTTCCACTCCGGCAGCGCCCCGGCCCGCCCCCGCCCGGCCGCCCGCATCTTCCGCGACGCGGACAGCGCCGACACCTGATCACGCTGCCTGAGCTGCCTCGTCCCGGAGGCCGGAGCGGCCCTGCTCCCAGGCGCCGAGCAGGTGGGTGGCGGCCAGGCCGTCCAGGACGAGGGAGCAGCGGGCCCCGAAGAGGACGTCGGCGGCCAGCGCCGGGGTCTCGGCCACCAGCGAGCCGCACATGTCGACCGAGGCGATCTGCTCGTGCACCGCGTCCGCCTCGACGTGCTCGTCGTAGAAGACGGTGGTGCGGTCCCCGAAGCCCAGCCGGCGCAGCCCGGAGGAGTACCGGCGGCTGGGCTCCGAGGAGGTCATCTCGACCGCGGCCAGGTGCCCCAGGCAGGCCCCGCGCCAGCGCCGGTGCAGGCCGAACAGGGACATCGTGTTGACCGCGGTGAACGCCACGGCGGGAGCGTCGTCCCACAGCACGCCGTACCCGGCGTCGAGGCCGAGGTCGCCCATCATCCCGGCGAACAGCTGGCTGTGCATGCGCCCGGGCACGCCCCCGCCGTACTCGTCGGCCTGGATCTCCACGAGCGCGGCCTTGCTCCGCCCGCCCAGGCGGGGGATCGCCCAGGTGTGCGGGTCGCCCTCCTTGAGGTGGTACACCGACCGCAGGGTCAGGTACTCCCGCCACTGCTCGAGGGTGCCGTGCCGGGCCAGGTACCGGGAGAGCGACGGGCCGTCGTCGGCCGCGATGAGGGCGGTGAGCTGCTGGTCGACCGGGTCCTCGGTGACCTCGACGTCCCCGGCCAGTTCCCGCAGGGCGGCGAGGTGCCGCTCCTCGAGGCGGCCGCGCAGCCGCAGCAGGTCGGGGTCCCACTCCCACGCGTCGTCGACGCCGTCGAACCCGCGGTAGTGGAGCTCGTAGCAGATCGCCAGGCCCAGCTGCAGGTCGTCGTCGGTGAGGACGTCGCGAGCCGAGGCGAGCGCGGCCTCCGCGGCGGTGGTCGTGCGGGCGCCGAGCGCGGAACCGGCGGCGAGGTCGGTCACCAGTGCGGCGCTCAGCGGGCCCCGGGGCTTGGGAAGGCGCATGGCCGTGATCATGCCCAGCCGGACGGGCGCGGAACCCCCTCGCGGGAGTGAGGTGCACCCGTCCGGCCGGGCGGTCAGCCGGTCGTGGTCAGGGCCGAGGCCATCCGGGCCTGCTCCTCCAGCACCTCACCGATGCGCGCCTGGACGACGTCGAGCCGGCCGATGACCTCACTGGTGGTGTGGATGCCGTCGGCGACCGCGCGGCTGCTGGCCTGGATGCCGGCGATCTGGGCGGAGACCTTCTGGGTGGCGTTGGCGGTCTCCCGGGCCAGGTCCTTGACCTCGCTGGCCACCACGGCGAAGCCCTTGCCCAGCTCGCCGGCGCGGGCGGCCTCGATGGTGGCGTTGAGCGCGAGCAGGTTCGTCTGGTCGGCGATGCCGGAGATGATCCGGATGACCTCCCCGACCGCGGCGGACGCCTCGTCCAGGGAGAGCACCTCCTGGGTCATCGTCTGGGCCTGGCTGACCGCGCTCTCCGCGACCCGCCCGGCGTCGTCGGCGGCCTCGCGCAGCCGGGCGACGGTGTCCAGCAGCTCCCGGGCGTTCGCGGCGGACTCCTCGCTGCGGCGCAGCACGTCCAGCCGCTGGGAGACCAGTTGCTGCACGTTCCGCAGCGCGGAGGCCCGTGAGTCGGACAGCTCGATGGTGTGGGCGACGAAGAAGTCCATCGTGCCGACCACCCGTCCGCCGACCATCAGCGGGAAGCACACGCCGGACTTGACCCCGGCGCGCTGCGCGGCCGGGGCCCGGCAGCAGTCGGTCATCTCGCCGATGTCGCGGACGAAGTACAGGTCCCGGGAGCGCCAGGTGCGCCCGGACAGGCCGACCCCCTCGGCGAAGGAAGCGGCCAGGGTGACCTTGCGGAACTCCTCACCGGCCGAGCCGGACTCCTGCTGGAACCGCAGGACGTTGGCCGCCGGGTCCAGCGCCCAGTACGAGCCGTAGGCCCAGCCGAAGGCCTCCCGGACGGTGTCCAGCGCGATCCGCAGCGCCTGCTGCTGGTCCCGGGCGGCGCCGATCTCGGTGACCACGGTGGTCACCGCCTCGCGGTCGTCCAGCGTCTCCTGCAGCGACGCCTTGGCCAGCGCGGCCTTGCGGGCGTGGGTGACCAGGCGGCCCAGCGAGTCCCACTTCTCCTCGCGGCCGCCGAAGAACGGCAGCTCACTGCGGCCGTAGTACTCGTAGAGGGCGGTGACCTGGCCGTTCTCGATCGTGGGGAGGACGCAGCCGCGGGCCGCGCCGGCGGCCAGGGCGGCGCCCCAGCGCAGGCACGTGGCGGTGTCGGTGTCGGCGTCCATGACCACGGCCTGCTTGGTCCCGATCGCCTGCCCGCCGTAGCCGTCCGCCCCGGAGATCCGGGTGATCCGCGGGGTCGCGGAGGACATGGCGCGCGCCAGCTCCCCGGACTCGCCGCTCAGGTGGAAGGCGCCGTCTGGACCCGGCAGCCACGAGGCTCCGTAGGCCAGCCCCAGGGCGTCGACGAGGGTCTCGGTGATCGTCTGGTGCGCGTGCACCGGACCGGCGACGCCGCGGTCGAGGACGGCGATGACCCGCTCCACCGCCTCGACGTCGCGGGGCATCTCCGCGGGGGGCAGCACCGCCCGGTCCGGGCTGCTGTTGCGGCGCCTCATGTGTCGTCCTCCATCGCCCCTGGATCGCCGCCGGAACCGCTGCGGCGCTTCCGTCCCACGTGCCGGCCCGGCCGGGCGGGCACGTCGAAGTCGTTCTCGGCACCCGACGGCCCGGCTGCAGCCGAACGACGGATGGCGCGCGATCTTCTGGCGTCGCATCCGCCGCGTCGCCGCCGGCGGCTGCCGCGTCATGGAGCGGCCGGCCGGGCGTCCTCATCGGTGCAGGCCAGCCCGTCCCGGCGACCGAGAGGTGCGAACGTGATCCCCGACGGCGTGTCCCGTGCGGACGACGAGCCACCGGACCCGCGCACCGACGGGGCGCCGCGGGTGCCGTCCCTCGCCCGTCGCCGCGACGTGCTGGACCAGTTGCGCCGGATCGCCCTGCACCTGGAGACGGCGGCCGTCCTGGACCGCAGGGCCGCCCGTTCGGGCAACGCCGCCCTCGCAGAGGTGCTCCGGGAGCGGGCCGAGCAGCGCCGCCGCACGGCGGAGCGGCTCCGCGCCGGTCTCCTGGCCGCAGACCGCGCGGGCCGCGCCGCGGGGTGACGGCCTGTTCGGCAGCGCGCGACCCGCGGCGGGCAGGCGCCGGCGGTACCGTTCCCCGCATGCCGGCCCCGGAGCCTGCTGGCGGTGCGCCCGACGGTGTCGGGTCGCTGGACATCGCGGCGCTCATCCCGATCGTCCGGCGGATCGTCGCCGCCCGGGCGCCGGACCAGGCGACCGCGGACGACCTGGTCCAGGAGACGCTGGCCCGGGTCCTCGGTGCCGCCGGCCGGATCGAACCCGGGATGCTCGAGCCCTATGCCATCGTCACCGCCCGGAACGTCGTCGCGTCCATGTGGCGGGACCAGGACCGGCAGCGGCGGCACCAGCACCGGGTCGTCGACCTCCGGCCGTCGCAGTCGCCGGACGAGGGCGTCCTGGCCCGGGAGGACCGCGTGGCGATGGCCGAGGCGCTCACCCGGCTGTCCGAGCGGGAACGCCGGACGCTCCTCGCCCACGAGGTGTCCGGGCAGGACACCCGCTCCCTCGCCGCCGAGCTGGGGTCCACCGCGGGGGCGGTGGCCGCCCAGCTCAACCGCACCCGCGCCCGGCTGCGCGTGGAGTACCTGCTCGCCGTCGAGCGGGTCGAGCCGCCGACGGGGCGCTGCCGCCCCGTGCTGCTGGCCGTCTCCAGCGGGGACCGGCGCCGGCAGCGGGAGGTCGACGCGGCGCACCACCTGCTGGAGTGCGAGTTGTGCGCCCGGCTCAGCGGGCCGCTGATGGGCCGGGGACGCGATCGTGACGACGAGGTCCGGGTCGCCGTCCGGACCGACTCCGACGTGGTCGCGGCCCGCCAGGCCGCGCGCGAGGCGGCTGCCGGGATCGGGTTCTCGCCGACCGAGCTGACCGAGATCGCCACCGCGGTCTCCGAGGTGGTCCGCAACATCGTGCGCTTCGCCGACGCCGGGGAGGTCCTGGTGGAGCTGCTGGACCAGCCGCGGCAGGGCATCCGGATCACCGCGCGGGACTCGGGACCCGGCATCGCGGACGTGGCCGAGGCGCTGCGCGACGGCTACAGCACCTACTCCGGGCTGGGCCTCGGCCTGCCCGGTGCTCGGCGGCTGATGGACGAGTTCGCGATCGCGTCCGAGCGCGGCCGCGGCACCACCGTGATCATGACCAAGTGGCGGGAGGTCGGATGACCACCAGGGAGGACGGCGCCGTGACCGGCTCGGCGACCACCGAGAGCGCGGCCGCGCGGACGACGGAGGAGGACGACGGACTCCTCCCGCAGCTCGTCGCCCACCTGCGGGAGCACCGCACCCGGCTGCGCGAGGAGTGGGTCGGCCGCATCCACGGCGCCCACCTGCTCCAGGCGATGACGGCCTCGGAGATGGTGGCCGAGACGACGTCGGTCTACGACAACTACGTCGAGGTGCTCGAGACCGGCAGCGTCGAGGAGCTGCAGCACTACGCGCGGGACCTCTCCGAGCGGATCATCCCGCGCGGGGTCGAGACCCACGAGGTCGTCGGCATCGTCCTGCTGCTCCGCGACGTCCTGGCCCGGTCGCTGTTCGAGAAGTACCAGGGCGACATGCTCGTGCTCAACCGGGTGCTCGACGCCTACGAGCCCGCGGCCAACCGCATCGCCAACACCGTGGCCGTCAGCTTCGTCGACGAGCGGGAGCGGGTGATCCGCCAGCAGCAGGACTCCATCCGGGAGCTGTCCACCCCGGTGCTGCCGGTCCGGGAACGACTGCTGATCCTGCCGATCATCGGCGTGCTCGACCGGGAGCGGGCCCGGCAGCTGACCGAGCAGCTGCTGACCGGCATCCGGACGCACCGCGCGAAGGTCGTCGTCGTCGACATCACCGGTGTGCCCGACGTGGACGAGGCGGTGGCCAACCACCTGGTGCAGACGGTGGACGCGTCGCGGCTCATGGGGGCCAGCGTCATCATCACCGGGCTGTCGCCGGAGATCGCCCAGACCCTCGTCACCATCGGTGTCGACCTCAGCAAGATGGACACCATCGGTGACCTGCAGGGCGGTCTGGAGGAGGCCGAGCGGCTGCTCGGGTTCACCGTGACCCGGCGCGGCGGGGCGGGCGGGCCGTGACGTCGTCCCCGCGGCTGTTCTCCATCCTGCGGCAGGGCTCGTGCCTGATCGCCTCGATCCACACGGCCCTGGACGACTCCCAGCTGGTCGTATTCCAGCGTGACCTGGTCGAGCGGATCGGCCGGGAGCGTGCCCGCGGGGTGGTCATCGACGTCGCCGCCCTCGACGTGCTCGACTCCTTCGCCACCCGGACGCTGCGGGACATCGGGGAGATGGCGCGGTTGCGGGGCGCGGCCACCGTCATCGTCGGCATCCAGCCCGAGGTGGCGTTCGCGATGGTCCGGCTCGGGTTGCACACGGGCGCGGTGTCGACCGCGCTCGACCTCGAGGAGGGGCTGGCGCTGCTGGACTGGCGGCTGGCCGGCCCTGCGGTCCGTGGCCCGTGAGCCGCGACGGGGTGCTCCGCGACTACCGGGCCGCGTTCCTGCGGTACCTGGCCCGGCGCGAGGAGTCCGCCCTCAACGCCGGGTACGAGATCGGCCGGGCCGCCCTCCAGGCCGGGCTCGGGCTCCTCGACCTCGTCCGGGTGCACCACGACGTGCTGATCGAGGTGCTGGCGGACACGGCCGCCGAGGAGGGGCCGGCGGTGGCGGGAGCGGCGTCGGACTTCCTCCTGGAGGTCCTGTCCAGCTACGAGATGGTGCAACGCGGGCTGCGCGGCGACGGCTGACCGCCCGCCAGGGAGGGGGCCACGTGCCCCCGCGGGGGATGCGGGGACACGTGGCGGTGGGCCGGCCGGGGTCAGGGGCCGCCTCGTCACCACGCCGCGGTCCCGGGGAGCGGTGACGGTCCCTCGTCGATCAGGCCTCGGCTCGGCCTGCTGGGACCACGCTCTGAAGAGGGCCTGGAGGCGCCGGGATGACGCGGGGGTGTGGCGGCCCCGGGCGGGCGCCCGCCGGTCGGCGGCCCGGCGGGTGCGGACGCGCCGCGTCATGGCGGGGGTGCCAGGGCGTCATCCGTCCCGCCCGGACGTACCGCGGCCCCCGACCCGGGGGAGGTCGGGGGCCGGGTCCCGGGGTCCCCGCATCCTCCCGGTCAGACGGCGGGGGGAGCGGAGCGGGGGCCCGTGAGCTTCTCGTGGAGGCTGTCGACGGCCTGGTCCAGACGGGTGTCGGGGCGGGCCGGGTCGGCGGGCGCGGGCGGCATCAGCACCCACAGCAGCAGGTACACGACCACGCCGGCGCCGCCGGCGACGGTCAGCGCGACCATGCCGACCCGCCAGAGGGCCGGGTCGATGCCGCTGTACTCACCGAGCCCGCCGCAGACGCCGCCGAGCATCTTCTCGCTGCGGCTGCGGCGCAGCTGCCGGTACGGGAGCGGGGGCTGCTGCCCGGCGGGCACGGAGGAGGGGCCGGGGTGCGGTGTCGATGTCATGCCACGAGCGTGCCGACCGCGGGCCTGCCGGACCATGAGGGAACACCCGGAACCGGCCCTGATCCGTCCCGGGTGGCCGACCCTGAGCGGAACCTGGGTGCACCATGGCGGGATGCCTCCCGTGGTGGTCCGCCGGGCCCGGGTCGGGGACGCCGACGCCCTCCACCGGTTGAGCCTCGACGCGATCGCGAGCTCGGCGGTCGGCCACTACGACGACCGCCAGCGGGCGGCGTGGGCCGCCCGGCGGACCCGGGAGGGCCACCGGTGGCTGGTCACGGCGACCACGACCTTCGTGGCGGTCGACGGCGAGGACGTCGCCGGCTTCGCCAGCGTCGCGCTGCACCGGGTCGGCGTCCTGCAGGAGGGCGAGGTCGACCAGCTGTTCGTCGATCCCCGGCACGGTGGGCGCGGCGTCGCCCGCCTCCTGCTCGACGCCGTCGCGCGGGCGGCGGTCGCCGCCGGGCTGCGGGAGCTGGTCACCCACGCCTCCTGGCGCGCCGTCCCGGTGTTCGAGCGGGCCGGCTTCCGGCAGGTCGCCGAGGAGACGGTGGACCTGGACGGCGTGGTCCTGACCCGGGCCCTGATGCGGCGGGCCCTCGGGGAGGCGAGGACGGACCCCCTCACGTCATCGGGGTGAACCCGGGCACGTGGCCGGTCAGCCAGGCCGTCCAGCGCGGTGCCTCCCGGGCCGCCGTCTCGGCGCCGCCCTCACCGAAGAGGTACCCGCGCACGGCAGCCGTCGCGCCGCCGTAGTCGAAGGTGGCGAGCTCGAGGAAGCCCGGGGAGGGCCGGTCGACGAGCAGGGTGACCGCCCGGGACTCGACGTCCACGACCGTGCCCCGGGTGGCGGGCGCTCCGGCGTCCAGCTCGACCTGGTCACCGATCCGGGCGGTGGCCAGGCCGAGCGCGGCGAGCAGCTCCCGGCCGACGTCGTCGGGGGAGCGGTCGGGGACGGAGCCGAGGACGAGCAGCGACGCCGCCGGTCGTCCGGGGAAGTGGGTGAGGGCGAGGCGCAGGTTGCGCAGCGCGCCGCGCCATCCCTCGTCGGTGCCCTCGAGCTGGTCCTCCCAGCCCTCGCCGTCGGTGAAGAAGCCGCTGACCAGCCGGATGACGCACGTGCCGCCGTCCCGCGCCTCGACGAGCAGCTCGGTCGCCCACGGCGGCGCGTCGGGAGCCTCCGGGTCCCAGTCCCGTTCCTCGTAGGCGAAGCGGTGCGGCGGCTCCCAGGCGGTGACGACCCCCTCCGAGCTGCCGTACGGCCCGTGGTGGGTCACGATCCGGCCGCCCTCGCGCTCGTCCACCTCGGCGGGCACGAACCAGGTGGCGATGCCCGGTCCCGTGGCGATGGCCCGCCACACGTCCATCGGGTCGCCGGGCACCTCGATCTCGTGCGCGGAGACGCGGGCGGTCGGCTCGTCGGGGTCGTAGCGGGTCACCAGAGCTCCTCGGGAGGGTGGCCGACGGGGACGTCGGCGGGGACGGGGTGCACGCTGAGCAGGACGCGCTGCCACCGGCCGTCCGGCGCGTCCTGGTCGTGGTACCGGGCGGCGAGCCGGGTGACCGTCGCCGCGAGCTCCTCGGCGAACGCGGCGCGGTCGGCCGGGGAGGCGAAGCGGACGTCGGCGTCCAGCGCGAACACCGGCACGGCCGTGTCGGCGCGACGCGCACGCGCGGCCATCCCGCCGACCTCGCGGACGACGCGTCCGGCCAGGGCGACGAGGTAGGCCGCCGACAGCCGGTCCCGGGTGCGCGTGTGGTCGGCGGCCGCGTCGCCGAGCGCACCGGGTGACACCAGGTACCCGGCGGCGGAGGCGACCAGCAGCCGTTCGGTCAGTCCACCCCAGCGCCGGGTGTCGGCCACCTCGACGAGCCCGTGGTCCTCCAGCCGGCGCAGGTGGTAGTTGACCTTCTGCCGGCTCAGGCCGACGCGGTCGGCCAGTGCCGCGGCGGACGCCGGCGTGCGGAGCTCGGCGAGGAGCCGGGCGCGTACCGGGTCCAGCGCCACGGCCGCGGCACCCGGATCGCTGATGACGTCGACGGCTCGCACGGGGTGAGCCTGCTCCTGACAAGAAATGTCGTCAAGGGTGGGTCGCCGCGTGCCCGCCCGTGCCCGCACTGCACGCAGCCCCCGCCAGGGGTCCCCGGCGGGGGCTGCGTGGTGGTGCGGCGGCTCGGCTCAGCGGTCGGGCCGCTCCGGGTCCACGGACCGGCCGTCGTCGGCTCCCCGCGGAGCGGGGAGGTCCGCCCCCTGCTCGGGCGCGCCTCCGGTCGCCACGTGCCGCTCGACCGAGATCGCGCTGGTCAGCCCGTGGTGGTGGTGCGCCTCCTCGATGTCGTGCACGACCTCGGTGAGCACCGCCGGCGCCGCCTTCTTCGGCAGCAGGCGCTTGACCAGCGGGAAGAGCAGGATCAGCGCGACGATGACGTAGACGACGACCGCGATCGGCTCGAACAGCCCACTGACCCGGCCGTTGCTGAGCTGCAGTGCCTGGCGCATCTCCTCCTCGGCGAACGGGCCGAGGATCACGCCGATGATCGCCGGCAGGAGCGGGAGCCCGAAGCGCCGCATCATGAAGCCCAGCGCACCGATGACCAGCAGCAGGAACAGGTCGAAGGTGTTCGCGTTGGCCGCGTACGCCCCGAGGCTGGCGAAGAACAGGATGCCCGCGTACAGGTACGTGCGCGGGATCCGCAGCAGCCGCGCCCACAACGGCGCGAGCGGCAGGTTCAGCACCAGCAGCGCGGTGTTGCCGATGAACAGGCTGGCGATCAGGCCCCAGACCAGCTCCGGCTCGGTGTCGAACAGCCGGGGGCCGGGCTGGATGCCGTAGCTGGAGATCGCGGCCAGCATGACCGCCGCGGTCGCCGTGGTCGGGATGCCGAGGGTCAGCAGCGGTACCAGGCCACCGGCGGCCGAGGCGTTGTTCGTCGCCTCCGGGCCGGCGACGCCCTCGATGGCGCCCTTGCCGAACTCCTCCGGGTGCTTGGACAGCTTCTTCTCCGTGACGTAGGAGAGGAAGGTCGGGATCTCCGCCCCACCGGCCGGGACCGCGCCGAACGGGAAACCGATCGCGGTGCCGCGCAGCCACGGCTTCCAGGACCGTCGCCAGTCCGAGCGGCTCATCCGCGGGTTGCCGACCGGGATGACCTCGATCGGCCGCCGGCGCAGGTGCGCCGCCGTCCACAGCGCCTCACCGACGGCGAAGAGGCCGACCGCCACGACGACGACGTCGATGCCGTCGGCGAGCTCCGCGACGCCGAACGTCAGCCGCTGCTGGCCCGACGTGGCGTCGATGCCGATGAGCCCGATCGCCAGGCCGAGCCCCAAGGAGGCCAGGCCGCGGACCCGCGAGCTGCCGAGCACCGAGGTCACCGCGATGAACGCGAGCACCATCACGGCGAACCGGTCGGCCGGGGAGATCTCGACGGCGAGGTCGGCGACCGTCGGGGCCACGAGCGCCAGGGCGAGGGTGGCGAGGGTGCCGGCCACGAAGGAGCCGATCGCCGCCGTGGCGAGTGCCTGGGCGGCCCGACCGGCCCGGGCCATCTTGTTGCCCTCGATCGCGGTCACGACCGAGGCGCTCTCCCCGGGGGTGTTCAGCAGGATCGACGTCGTCGAGCCGCCGTACATGCCCCCGTAGTAGATGCCGGCGAACATGATCAAGGCGGTGGTGACGTCGAGCCCGCGGGTGAGGGGGAGCAGCAGCGCCACGGTCATCGCCGGGCCGATGCCGGGCAGGACGCCGATGGCGGTGCCCAGCAGGACGCCGAGCAGCGCGAACATGAGGTTGTTCGGCGTCAGGGCCGTGGCGAAGCCGTCGGCCAGGCTGGAGAAGGCGTCCATCAGAGGATCCCCTCCAGCACGCCCACCGGCAGGCTGATGTTGAGTCCGAGGACGAACAGGTACCAGGAACCCACGCCGAGGACGAGGGCGATGGCGGCGTCACGCACGTAGTGCCGGCTGCCCAGCGCGAACGCGCATCCCCAGAAGAGGATGGCGCCCGAGAGCGGCCAGCCCAGGGGCTCGATCAGCAGCGCGTTCGAGAGGAAGGCGACTGCGAGGAGGGCGACGGTGCGCCAGTCGGTGCCGCCGCCGAGCTCGATGTCCTCGCCGCCCTCGGGCTCACCGCGGCCGCCGCGCCGCACGTCCAGGGCCAGGAAGACGCTCACGATGACCAGCAGGGCGCCGACGACGACGGGCACCGCGCCGGGGCCGACCGGCCCGCGGGCGATCCGGCTCTCGGGGAGCAGCAGCGCGGAGACGATGACGAGCAGACCGATCGCCCCGAGGAACAGGGCCACCCCGTACTCGGAGCGGCCCTGCTCCTCGGTGCTGCTGCCCGTGGGGGCAGTGCTCACGCCAGCCCCAGCCCGCTCAGCACGGACTCGACCCGCGCGCTCTCCTCGTTCAGGAAGCTGCTGAACTCCTCGCCGGTCTGGAAGGAGTCCGCCCAGCCCTGGTCGGTGAGGATCTGCTGCCACGCCTCGCTGCCGTGCATCTCGGTGATCGCGTCGACGAGTCGCTGCGTCTCCTCCTCGGTGATGTCCGGGGCGGCCACGATGCCCCGCCAGTTGGTGAAGACGAGGTCGATGCCCTCCTCGGTGAGGGTCGGTGCGTCGATTCCCTCGACGGGCTCCTCGGTGGAGACCGCGAGGATCCGCACGTCACCGGATGCGGCCGACTCGGTCACCTCGCCGATCCCGGTGGCGGCGAAGGCGATGTCCCCGCCGAGGATGCCGGCGAGCAGCTCGCCGCCGCCGTCGTAGGCGACGTAGTTGACGTCGGACGGCGTGACGCCGACCTCCTCGGCCAGGAGCATCGGCGTCAGGTGGTCGGGACCGCCGGGGTTGGACGCGCCACCCACGGGTGTGTTGCCGGGGTCGGCCTTCCACGCGGTGACCAGGTCGTCGACGGTCTGGAACGGGGAGGACGCCGGCACGACGATCGCCTCCGCCTCCTCGATCAGCTTGGCGATCGGGGTGGTCTGGTCCAGCGTCGCCTCGGACTGGTTGCTGTACTGCGCGCCGACGACGCCGAGGCCCATCTGCATGAGCAGCTCGGCATTGCCCTTCTCGTTGACCAGGCGCTGCAGACCGACGGTGCCGCCGGCGCCCTCGAGGTTGAACACCTCCATCGAGTCGGCGAGCCCCTCGTCCTCGAGCACCTGGGCCCACGCCCGCGCGGTGGTGTCGTAGCCGCTGCCCGGGGAGTTGGGGACCATGACCCGGAGACCGCTGATCGGACCGTCCGCGGTCCCGCCGCCGGCGGCCGAGCCGCCCTCCGCCGTGGTGCCGCAGCCGGTGAGCACGAGGCCGGCGGCGACGGCGCCGACGGTCAGCCTCCGCATGGAAGCAGTGCGCATCTGGGTTCCTCCTGTGAGTCCGGCGGGTTCCCGCTGGTTGAAGGAAAGATGGCGGCGGCTGTGGCCCGTGTCACCCTTGCGTGCGCAATGGGCTTTGTGGTCGTTGTGTCCACGCTTCCGTCGCGGCGGCCACCGTGCTGGACTCTGCACCCCGTCCCGATGTCAGGAGATGCACGTGACCCGGCGGCTCTCGCTGGCCGGCCAACTGCTGGCACTGCAGGTGGTCATCATCTGCGTGGTCCTCGTCGGCGTCACCGCGGTCACCGTGGCGCAGTCGACCCGACGGGCCCAGGAGGTCGAGGGACGCCGTGCGCTGGTCGTGGCGGAGACCCTCGCCAACGCGCAGGCCACCCGCGAGGCGATGGCGGCCGGCGCGGTCCGCTACCTGCGGGTGGCCGCCGAGGTCGCCCGCAGCAACTCCGACTCGGCGTCGGTCGTGGTGGCCGGCGCCGACCGGACCGTGCTGGCGACCGCGGACCCGGAGGAGCTCGGCGCCCGCTTCGACGTCGGGGACAGCACCGTGCTGACCGGCCGGTCGTGGACGGGGGAGCGCCCGCTGGACGGGGACCCGGCGGCCGGGGCGATGGCGCCGGTCTACGCGGACGACGGGCGGATCCTGGGGTTCGTGTCGGTGCAGCGGCCGTACCCGTCGATCATGGACGGGCTGGCGTCCGCGGCCCCGAACCTGCTGACCTACCTCGGGGTGGCCAGCGTCATCGGGATCGGCGGGTCGCTGCTGGTCGCCCGGCGGGTGAAGCGGCAGACGCTGGGCCTGGAGCCGCCGGAGATCGCCGGTCTGGTGGAGCACCGGGACGCCATGCTGCACGGCATCCGCGAGGGGGTGGTGGGGCTGGACCTGCAGGGTCGGGTCACGTTGATCAACGACGAGGCCATCCGGTTGCTGGGCACGCCGGGGAACGCCCTCGGCCGCACCCTGACCGACCTCGGGGTGGGGGAGGAGCTGCGCGACGCGCTGCTGTCCTCGGACGTGGCGCGCGACCGCGCGGTCGCCAGCGGAGGGCGGGTGCTGGTGCTGAACCGGCTGCCCATCGCCAGCCGCGGCGAGCCGATCGGCTCGGTCACCACGCTGCGCGACCGCACCGAGCTGCTGGAGCTGCGGCGCGAGCTCGATCTCACCCGGCACGTCACCGACACCCTGCGCGCCCAGGCGCACGAGTTCGACAACCGGCTGCACACCATCGCCGGGCTGATCGAGCTGGGGGAGGCCGACGAGGCCGTGCGCTTCGTCCACCGGGTCAGCTCCAGCCGTTCGGAGTTCAGCCAGGTCGTCGCGGAAGCGGTCCGGGACCCCTCGATCGCCGCGCTGCTCATCGCGAAGGCCAGCCAGGCCGCGGAACTGGGCGTCGACCTGCGGATCGCCCCCGACTCCGCCCTGCCGGCGCTCGGCGACGGGCTGAGCACCGACGTGGCGACCGTCGTCGGGAACCTGATCGACAACGCGATGGACGCGGCCTCCAGCGCGCCGCAGCGCTGGGTCGAGGTCGGACTCGGCGTCGTCGACGGTGAGGTCGACGTGGTCGTGCGGGACTCCGGCCCGGGCGTGCCCGCCGGGATGGAAAGGGAGATCTTCCGCCGGGGCGTCTCGACCAAGGGCGGGACGGCGTCGGGGGAGCGGGGGATCGGCCTGTCACTCGTGCACCTGGTCTGCACCCGCCGGGGCGGGGACGTGACGGCCACCTCGGTCGGCGGCTCGGTCTTCACCGCCCGCCTCCCGGCCGACGACGAGACCCTCGACGGCGCGCTGGTGGACGCATGATCGGCGTCCTCATCGTCGACGACGACTTCATGGTCGCCAAGGTGCACTCCGGGTTCGTGACCGCCCTCGACGGCTTCGAGGTGGTCGGAACGGCGTCGACCGGTGCCCAGGCGCTCGCCGAGGTCGGCCGGCTGCAGCCGGACCTCGTGCTGCTCGACGTCTACCTGCCCGACATGACCGGGCTGGAGATGCTGCGCCGGCTGCGTACCGCCGGGTCGCCGGTCGACGTCATCGTCATCAGCGCCGCACGGGACGTCGAGAGCATCCGCAGCGCCTTCCACGGCGGGGTGCTGCACTACCTGGTCAAGCCGTTCGACCGGGCGACCTTCGAGGCGCGGCTGCGCGACTACGCGGCGCTGCGGGACGACCTCAGCGAGCTCGGGGAGGCGGGCCAGGTCGACGTCGACCGGGTTTTCGGCCTCGCGCGCAGCAGGGCCGAGCGGCCGGCGCCGCCACCCAAGGGGATCGCAGCCGAGACGCTGCACCTGGTGCGCGAGACGCTCGCCGCCGCCGGGCCCGACGGCCTGTCCGCGACCGAGTGCAGCGAGCGGACCGGGCTGGCCCGGGTGAGCGCCCGGCGGTACCTGGAGCAGCTGGTCGCGCAGCAGGAGGCCGACGTCCGGCAGAAGTACGGGACGGCCGGCCGGCCGGAGCGCCGCTTCACCCCCCGCGGACGTGCACGCAACGACCGAAACGTCCGATAGGGCCGCAAGGCTGACGGGTCGGGCGGGGTACGTGAGGCTGCCCGCATGACCATCGTCGTGGGCTACGTCCCCACCCCCGAGGGCGAGGCCGCCCTGGACGCCGGCATCAGCGAGGCCCGCCTGCGCCAGGAGCCGCTGCACGTCGTCAACACCTCGCGCGGCGACTCGCTCGTCGACAGCCGCTTCGCCTCGGAGGACGCGCTCGCGGCGGTCCGGTCGAGGCTGGACGAGTCCGGCGTCGTGTACGAGATCGCCCAGCAGCTGGGCCGCCACGACGCGTCCGACGAGCTCGTCGAGATCGCCGACCGGGTCAAGGCCAGCCTGCTCGTCATCGGCCTGCGCCGGCGCACGCCGACCGGCAAGCTGATCACGGGCAGCCAGGCCCAGCGCATCCTGCTCGACGCGCACTGCCCGGTCCTGGCGGTCAAGGCCTCGTACTGAGGACACCTCGTCTGCTTCTGCGGTCGAGTGCGGTCGCAGCAGGCACGGGAGACGTCATCACCTCACCGAGCACACGACCCGTCATCGGTGCGCGGGGGTCTCGCGACCGCCTCCCGACCCCGGCGCTCGTCATCGACCGGGACGCCCTCCGATCGAACATGACCGCCGTGCGCCGCCTCCTCCACGGCACGGGCGTCTCCCACCGTCCCCACTTCAAGGCCCACAAGTGCCTGGAGATCAGCCGGTTGCAGATCGAGTTCGGAGCGAACGGGTTCTGTGCGGCGACCGTCGGCGAGGCCGAGGTCCTCGCTGCGCTGGACACGTCCGTCCTGCTGACGTCCATCGTCTTCTCGGACACCAACCTGGGCCGGGTCGCCGAGCTGCGCGCGACGGGCTGCGAGCTGACGCTCGTGGTGGACGACGCGGTCACCGCGCAGCGGATGAGCAGTGCGCTCACCGCCAGGGGCTCCGCTGCCGAGGTCCTCATCGACATCGACACGGGCAGAGGCCGGTCCGGTTGCGGCTCCGTCGACGAGGCGCGTCAGCCCGCCCAGCAGGTCGAGCAGTTGCCCGGGCTGACCCTCGGCGGACTGCAGCTGTACGCCGGGCACCTCTCCCACCTGCGGGATCCGGCCGCGCGGGCACGGGAGCACGCGGACTTCCGGGGCCTGGTGACGCGCCACCGGGAAGCGCTGGCGGACCTGCTCCCGGCAGCGCCGATCATCACCGGCGGCAGCACCGGCTCGCTCGTGCTGGAGCTGCGGGACCCCGTCCTGAGCGAGGTGCAGTGCGGGAGCTGTGCGCTGATGGACGTGGAGTACCTGCACGGCCGGCTCGACTTCACCTCCGGCCACCGGCCCCCCACCGGTGCGCGGATCGAGTGCGGCGTCCCGCACTGCGACCCCTCGATCAACCTCTTCGACGTCGCCCACGTCGTCAGCGGGGACGTCCTCGTCGACGTGTGGGCGATCGACGCTCGAGGCGCGTAGTTCAGCCGAGGAGGTCGAGGCCCTCGCCCGGGCCCCGTGCGAGGTTGCGGAAGATCGTCCGCAGGCTCTGGGCCAGGTGCTCGGCGATCGAGGCCGCCGCCGCGTCGGCGTCCCCGGCGAGCAGCGCGTCGCACATGTCCAGGTGCTCGGCGACGGAGACCTCCACGCGCTGCGGGTCCACGTGCGAGAGGTTGCGCAGCCGGGCGGTGTGCGGCCGCAGCTCGGCGATGGTGCGGCGCAGGTGCTCGTTGCGCGTGGCGCCGATGATCGCCCAGTCGAACCGGTCGGCCACGTCGTAGAACGCGCGGGAGCGGGTCTGCGACGGCGCGCGGCGCTGGATCCGCGCGAACTCCGCGCGCATCGCGGTGAACGCGCGGCGCAGCTCCGGATCGGCCGCGGCGGCCTCGGTCGCCTGGCGCATGGCCGCCGGCTCCAGCAGCGAGCGGAAGTCGAACAGGTCCCGCACGCTCTGCAGGGACACCCGGGACACCCGCGCTCCCTGCCGGGGCACCAGGTCGACCAGGCCCTCGGCCGCCAGCCGGCGCAGCGCCTCGCGGACCGGCGTCCGGGAGGCGCCGGTGCGCTCGACGAGCCAGAGCTCCGACAACGGTGTGCCGGGTGCCAGCTCGCCGAGCTCGATCTCCTCCTTGAGCCGCCGGTGGACGAGGTCGGCCTTGCTGAGGTCGGTGGCGAGCCCGGAGCTCTCGGGGCCGGTGGTCATCGCGCCCCGTCCGCAGGGAACGGCACGCCGGCCCCGTCGCCCAGGGCGCGCAGGTCCGCCAGCGACTGCTCGGCGAGGACCACCCCGCCGGCCGCCAGGTTCGCCGCCTCGGCGCGGTCCTCCACCTCGCCGGGGTAGAAGACCTCGTCGAAGCCCTGGGCGAGAGGGACGGCCTTCACCTCGTCGATCAGCTGCCGCACGCGGGCCTCGTACCCGGCGCGGTCGCCGAAGGCGTCGGGGTCCAACGCGAGGAACAGGTGGCCGCACCCGCTGGGCCGGTCGGCCTGGTAGGGCCCGTGCACGCCGGTGCCCACGGCGCTGCCGGTCAGCGCGCCGGACAGCACGTCCATCAGGAAGGTGATCGCGTAGCCCTTGTGCCCGGCCATCGGCAGGATCACCCCGAGCACCCCCTCCGCCGCGTCGGTGGTAGGCGCGCCGTCTGCGGTCAGTGCCCAGGTCCCCGGGATGCGTTCGCCGCGGTTCTCGGCGAGGTAGATCTTGCCACGGGCCACAGCGGTGTTCGCGATGTCCACGGCGACGACCCGGCCGTCCGGCCCGGGCGCCCCGATCGACCACGGGTTGGTGCCCAGCACCTTCTCGCGGCCGCCCCACGGCGCCATCGCGGGACTCGCGTTGGTCGTGAGGACGGAGACCAGCCCGTCGCGCGCCGCCCGGCGGGTGAAGTACATGGCCGTGCCGAAGTGGTTGGAGTTGCGCACCCCGACGACGCCCACGCCGTGGGAGCGCGCCCGCTCGCCGGCCAGCCGGCGCGCCTGGTCGGTGAGCACCTGCCCGATCCCGTCCCGGCCGTCGAGCAGCACCAGCGGCCCGGTGTCGGAGAGGACGGCGGCGTCGGTGACCGCGCGCATGGCGCCGGAGCGCAGCCGCGCGGCGTACCAGGGCAGCCGCAGGAGGCCGTGCGACTGGTGGCCCCAGAGGTCGGCCTGCACGAGGCTGTCGGCCACCAGGGCGGCGTCGGTCTCGGGGACGCCGAGGGCCAGGAGCACCCGGGTGCCGAACGCCCGGAGCGCCGGTGCCGGGATCCGCTGCTGTGTCATGTCGACCTCTCGTCATCCGGTATGCATTGATGTATACATTAGCGCATACATACACCCCAGCCAATGGAGGAGACGGCGATGTTCAGCCTGGTGGTCCAGATGGAGGTGCGGCCGGGGCTCCGCGAGCAGTTCCTCACCGGCATGGCCGCGAACGCCGAGGCGTCGGTCCGGGACGAACCCGGCTGCCTCCGGTTCGACGTGTGCTCGGTGGCGGGCGATGAGAACCGCTTCGTCCTGTACGAGCTCTACACCGACGCGGACGCGTTCACCGCGCACAAGACGTCCCCGCACTTCGCCCGGTGGCGGCAGATCGCCGAGCAGGTGCTGGTCCCCGGCGGCCAGGTGAACACCCCCGGCGAGCTGCTCCACACCCACACGTCCGAGGAGTCCGCATGAGCACCCAGCGCCCCGCCCAGCCCGCCGCTCCCTCGTTGGTCCTCCGTCCGGAGGCGATCGAGCGCTTCGACCGCGGGAACGGCGTCGTCACCATCCCGTTCGTCGGGAAGTGGAACTGCGAGGACAACCGGGTCACCACCGGGATGACCGTGTTCTCGCCCGGCACCGGCATCCCGCTGCACTCGCACAACGTGGAGGAGTCGGTCCTGGTGTACGAGGGCGAGGCCACCGCCGTCGTCGGCGACGACGAGTTCGACCTGGTCGCCGGGCAGGCGACCTGGGTGCCGGCCGGCGTCCCGCACTGCTTCCGCAACCGCGGCGAGGGTTCGATGACCATCTACTGGGTCTACGGCGGCCGCGACGTCACCCGCACCATCACCGCCACCGGCGAGACGTTCGAGCACCTGTCCGACAGCGACCGCGGGGCGACGCCGGCATGAGCGCCGTCGTCACCGTGAACCCCGCCACGGGTCAGCGGCTGGCCGAGTACCGGACCCTCTCCGGCGCCGACGTCGACGCGGCGCTCGACCGCGCGGCCGTCGCGCAGACCGGCTGGGCGGCGCTGCCGTTCGACGAGCGGTCCGCCGTCCTGCGGCGTGCGGCCGAGGTGCTGCGGGCCGGCGCGGAGCAGCTGGCCCTGCTGGTCACCCGGGAGATGGGCAAGCCGCTGGCCGAGTCCCGCGCCGAGGTGGCGAAGTGCGCCACCGCGTGCGACTACTACGCCGAGCACGCCGCCCGGTTCCTGGCCGACGAGCCGGTGGCCACGTCGGCGGACCGCAGCTGGATCGGCTACGAGCCGGTCGGGGTGGTGCTCGCCGTCATGCCGTGGAACTTCCCGCTCTGGCAGGTGCTCCGGCTCGCCGCCCCGGCGCTGATGGCCGGGAACGCGGCCCTGCTCAAGCACTCGCCGAACACCACCGGGTGCGCCCTGGCGGTGCAGCGGGTGCTGCTCGACGCCGGTGCTCCGGAGGGACTCTTCACCGCCCTGGTCGTGGCCGAACCGGACGTCCCGGCGGTCACCCGACGGCTCATCGGGGACCCGCGCGTCGGCGCGGTGACCATCACCGGGAGCGAGCGGGCCGGCCGGGCCGTCGGCTCCGCCGCGGGCGACGCCATCAAGAAGTCGGTGCTCGAACTGGGCGGCTCCGACCCGTTCGTCGTCCTCGCCGACGCCGACCTGCCGCGGGTGGCGGCCATGGCCGCCCGGGGCCGGTTCCTCAACGCGGGGCAGAGCTGCATCTCGCCCAAGCGGTTCGTGGTCGACGCCTCGGTCGCCGAGGAGTTCACCCGGCTGCTGGTCGCCGAGGCCGGGGCGCTGACCGTGGGGGACCCCGAGTCCGCAGCCACCGACGTCGGCCCGATGGCCCGGGCGGACCTGCTCGAGGGCGTGCACCGGCAGGTGGAGGCATCCGTCGCCGCCGGCGCCCGGCTGCTGGCCGGTGGCCGGCGCCTGGAGGGGCCGGGGAACTTCTACGCGCCGACGGTCCTCACCGACGTCGCGCCCGGGCAGCCCGCCCACGACGAGGAGATCTTCGGTCCCGTCGCCACGGTGATCGTCGTCGACGGCGACGACGAGGCCGTCCGGGTCGCCAACGACACCCGCTTCGGCCTGGGCGCCAGCGTGTGGAGCGCGGACCCGGAGCGGGGGATCGCGGTGGCCCGGCGGATCCGGTCAGGTGCGGTCTTCGTCAACGCCGTCGTCGCCTCCGACGTCCGGATGCCCTTCGGCGGCACCCGGGCCAGCGGCTACGGGCGGGAGCTGGCCGCGGCCGGCATCCGCGAGTTCGTCAACGTCCGGACCTGGTGGGTCCTGGACTCACCCGCCGTCACGGCGCCGGCTTCCGAGTAGTCCCGACCCCCGGAGGAAAGACATCATGACCCGCTCGTACCGCCTCGGCGTCCTGCTGGGCGACGGCATCGGACCCGAGATCGTCCCCGCATCGGTGCGGGTGGTCGACGCCGCCCTCGCGGCGGCTGCGGCCGCTCCGGTCGAGTGGCAGGAGCTCCCGCTGGGGGCCTCGGCCATCGAGGAGCACGGCAGCGCCATCCCGGCCACCACGATGCAGGCACTCGCCGACCTGGACGGCTGGCTGCTCGGCCCGCACGACAGCGCCGCGTACCCCGAGCCGTACCGGTCCCGGCTCAACCCCAGCGGTGCCATCCGCAAGCACTTCGACCTGTACGCCAACATCCGGCCGGCCCGCGGCCTCGGGGGCGGGGAGGCGATCGCGCCGGACACCGACCTGGTCGTCGTCCGGGAGAACACCGAGGGCTTCTACGCCGATCGCAACACCTTCGCCGGGACGGGGGAGTTCATGCCGTCCGCCGACGTGGCGATCGCCCTGGGCGTCTTCACCCGGCCGGCGATCGAGCGGATCGCCCGCGCGGCGTTCGAGCTGGCCGGACGCCGGCGGAAGAAGCTCACCATCGTCCACAAGGCGAACGTCCTGCAGCTGAGCTCCGGGCTGTTCAAGCGGGTCTGCCTCGAGGTCGCGGACAGCTACCCGGACATCGCCGTGGACGACTTCCACATCGACGCGATGACGGTGCACCTGCTGCGCCGGGCCACGGCGTTCGACGTCGTCGTCGCCGAGAACATGTTCGGGGACATCCTGTCGGACATGGCCGGTGAGCTGGCCGGCTCGCTGGGGATCGCGCCGTCGATCAACGCCTCGGACGACCGGTGCATGGCGCAGGCCGCCCACGGCTCGGCCCCGGACATCGCCGGCCGGGGCCTGGCCAACCCGATCGCGATGGTCCTGTCCTCGGGGATGCTGCTGGACTGGCTGGGCACCCGGTTCGGGGACGAGCGGGTGGCAGACGCCGCCGTACGGGTCGAGGACGGCGTCCGGGCGGCCGTGCAGGGCGGGGTGAGCACCCGCGACCTCGGTGGCACGGCCTCCACCGACGAGTTCACCGACGAGGTCGTCGAACGCATCGGCTCGGCTGGATCAGGCGGGCCGTCCCGGGCATCGTCGTCGCCGACGACCCGATCCTCCTCCTGAGAGCGAGCTCCCCGTGCCGACTCCTGCCACCACCGACCTCTGCGACGCCCACCCCGAGATCCAGGTCTGCGACCCGGTGTTCCGGGTGTTCGGGGGCACCCCCGCCTTCAGCGGCCCGATCACCACGCTGAAGGTGTTCGAGGACAACACCCTGGTCAAGCAGGCGGTCGAGGGCCCCGGCGACGGCCGGGTGCTCGTGGTCGACGGCGGCGGATCGCCGCGCTGCGGGCTGGTCGGCGGGAACCTCGCGGTCGCCGCGGCGACCAACGGCTGGGCCGGGCTGGTGGTCTACGGCTACGTCCGGGACGTCGACGAGCTGGCCGAGCAGCCGGTCGGGATCCGCGCGCTCGGCTCGTTCCCCCGCCGGAGCGAGCGCGGGTTGCACTCGGGGCAGGCGGGCCGGCCGGTCGTCTTCGCGGGCGTCGAGTTCCGCGAGGGCGCCTGGCTGTGCGCCGACGGTGACGGCATCGTCGTCCTGCCCGCCGCGCCGGCCGAGGTCTGAGGCCGCCCGGTCAGGTCAGGACCCGGATCGGCGTGCCGGCGAGGTGGGCGGCGACGTCCTCGACGGCCTCGCGGAAGAAGACCTCGTAGGTGCGCTCGGTGACGTAGCCCAGGTGCGGGGTGAGCACGGTCCGCGGGGCGCTGCGGAGCGGGTGGTCCCGGGGCAGCGGCTCCCGGTCGAAGACGTCGAGCCCGGCACCGGCGATCGTGCCGGCGGCCAGCGCCTCGAGCAGGGCGATCTCGTCGACGATCGGGCCGCGCGAGGTGTTGACCAGGATCGCCGAGGGCTTCATCCGGGCCAGCGCGTCGCGGCCGACGAGCCCCCGGGTGCGATCGGAGAGCACCAGGTGGACGGTCACCACGTCGGCCGTGGCGAACAGCTCGTCCCGCCCGACCCGGCGGACGCCGACCTCGGCGGCCCGCTCCGCGGTGAGGTTCTGGCTCCAGGCGACGACGTCCATGCCGAACGCCCCGCCGATCATCGCCACCCGCTCGCCCAGCCGGCCGAGGCCGACGACGCCGAGGGTGCTCCCGGCCAGGTCCGTGCCCACGGTCTCCTGCCATCCGCCGGCGCGGACCGAGGCGTCCTCCTGCGGCAGGTGGCGGGCGACGGCCAGGATCAGTGCCCAGGTGAGCTCGACCGGACCGGTCGGGTGCGACGCCGTCCCGCAGACGGTGACGCCCCGGCCGGCCGCGGCGGCGACGTCGATGGCGGCGTTGCGCGGGCCCGTCGTGACCAGCAGCCGGAGCTGCGGGAGCCGCTCGAGGAGGCTGCGCGGGAACGGCGTCCGCTCCCGCATGGCCACGACGACCTCGAACGGCGCGAGCCGCTCCGCCAGGGCGTCCTCGTCGTCGAGGTGGTCGGAGAACGTGGTGACGTCGAGGGGCGCCGGCACCAGCGACCAGTCGGCGAAGCGGGCGGCGACCGACTGGAAGTCGTCGAGGACGGCGACGCGGAGCATGCGGCGGTTTCTACTCCATCTCGCTGACACGGGCTGATCGGCCAAGGCTCGTTCTGCTCCCTATGCTCCCTCCGACGGCGTCGACGAGGGCGCCGCGGTGCTCGGAGGCGATCATGTCCACGACCGTGACCCAGGACGACACCGGCGGGCCCGCCCGCCCCCCTGGCTCGCTGCGCGGGATGTCGGTGCGCTCGGTGATCGTCTGGGTGGCGGTCGCCGCGGCCGGTGCGGTCTCGTGGACGGTGCTCGCCCTGTCGCGCGGCGAGACGGTGTCGGCGCTGTGGATCCTCTTCGCGGCGCTGTGCTCCTACGCGATCGGGTACCGGTTCTACGCCCGCTACATCACCTACACGGTGCTCCGGGCCGACGACCGGCGCGCCACCCCGGCGGAGCGGCTGCACAACGGCATCGACTTCGACGTCACCGACCGGCGGGTGCTCTTCGGGCACCACTTCGCCGCCATCGCCGGCGCCGGGCCGCTGGTCGGGCCGGTGCTCGCGGCGCAGATGGGCTACCTGCCGGGCACCATCTGGATCGTCGTCGGCGTCATCTTCGCCGGGGCCGTCCAGGACCTGACGGTCATGTTCTTCTCGATGCGCCGCAACGGGAAGAGCCTCGGCCAGATGGTCCGCGAGGAGATCGGCATCGTCGGCGGCATCGCGGCGCTCATCGCCGTCTTCGCCATCATGATCATCATCCTGGCGGTGCTCGCCCTCATCGTGGTCAACGCGCTGGCGGAGTCCCCCTGGGGCGTCTTCTCCATCGCGCTGACCATCCCGATCGCGCTCTTCATGGGCATCTACCTGCGCCGGCTCCGACCGGGCAGGGTGCTCGAGGCCACCGGCATCGGCGTCGTCCTGCTGCTGCTGGCCATCGTCGGCGGCGGCTGGATCCAGGACACCGGGCTCGGCGACGCGCTCACCCTGTCCAAGGAGTGGCTGGTCCTGGCGCTGGTCGTCTACGGGTTCGTCGCCTCGGTGCTGCCGGTCTGGCTGCTCCTCACGCCGCGGGACTACCTGTCGACGTTCATGAAGATCGGCGTCATCGTGCTGCTGGCGCTGAGCCTGCTCATCGCCCGGCCGGTGCTGCAGGCCGAGGCGATCACCGACTTCGCCCGCGAGGGCACCGGCCCGGTCTTCGCCGGCTCGCTGTTCCCGTTCGTGTTCATCACCATCGCCTGCGGTGCGCTGTCCGGCTTCCACGCGCTGATCTCCTCGGGCACGACGCCGAAGATGGTGGCCAAGGAGAGCCAGGTCCGGCTCATCGGCTACGGCGGCATGCTCATGGAGTCCTTCGTCGCCATCAGCGCGCTGATCGCGGCCTGCGTCATCGACCAGGGCCTCTACTTCGCGATGAACAGCCCCGCCGGGGCCACCGGCGGCACGGTCGAGTCGGCCGCCACCTTCGTCCAGGGCTTCGGCTTCGACACCACCGCGCAGGACCTCGCCGCCGCGTCCGCGGCGGTCCAGGAGCCGAGCCTGGTCTCCCGCACCGGTGGCGCCCCCACGCTGGCGGTCGGCATCTCCGAGATCTTCAGCGACGCGTTCGGTGGCGGTCTCCAGGCGTTCTGGTACCACTTCGCGATCATGTTCGAGGCGCTGTTCATCCTCACCGCCGTCGACGCCGGCACCCGGGTGGGCCGGTTCATGCTGCAGGACACGATCGGCAACGTCTGGAAGAAGTTCGGCGACCTGTCGTGGCGGCCGGGCAACATCATCGCCAGCGCCGTCGTCGTCCTCCTGTGGGGCTCGGTCCTCTACATCGGGGTGACCGACCCGCTCGGTGGCGTCAACCAGCTGTTCCCGCTGTTCGGCATCGCCAACCAGCTGCTCGCCGCCATCGCGCTCACCCTGGTCACCGTGCTGCTGATCAAGCACGGGAAGCTGCGCTGGGCCTGGGTGGCCGCCGTCCCGCTGGTCTGGGACCTCGTCGTCACCATGACGGCGAGCTGGCAGAAGGTGTTCTCCGACATCCCCGCGATCGGCTACTTCGCGCAGGCCCAGCGGTACCGCGACGCACGGGACGCCGGGGAGGTGCTGGCGCCGGCGCAGGACCCGGGGCAGATGGACCAGGTCATCTTCAACTCCACGCTGAACGGCATCCTGCAGTCCTTCTTCGCCCTGCTGGTCGTCGTCGTGGTGGTCAACGCCGTGGTCGTCATCGCGAAGGCCATCCGGGCCGGCGGCTCGCTGCCGACCACCGAGGAGCCGGCCGTGCCCTCGAAGCTCGTCGAGCCCGCGGGCCTGTTCGCCACGGCGGAGGAGAAGCGGGCGATCGCCGAGCACGAGCGGCTCGTGGGCGCCGGGACCACCGAGGGCGGCCGGGGGTGACCGGCGGGGACGTCCGCGCGGCGGTCCTGCGCGCCGGCCGCGGGGTGCGCTGGTACCTCCGGGCTTGGAGCGGTGAGACGCGCTGGGACGAGTACCTGCGCGAGTGCGCCGCGCACGGGCACCCGCCGGTCAGCCGGCGGGACTTCGAGCGGCGCCGGGCCGACGCGCTGGAGAGCCGCCCGGTCAGCCGCTGCTGCTGAGCCGGGACCGGGGTGGCCGGCCGTCACGGCCAGTCGTAGAAGCCCCGGCCCGCCTTCCGGCCGAGCTCGCCGGCCGCCACCTTGTCGCGCAGGACCTGTGGCGGGGCGAAGCGCTCGCCGAGCGTCGCGTGCAGGTGCTCGGCGATGCCCAGGCGCACGTCCAGACCCACCAGGTCGGTCGTCCGCAGCGGCCCGACCGGGTGCTGGTAGCCCAGCACCATGGCGTTGTCGATGTCCTCGGGGGCGGCGACGCCCTCCTCGACCATGCGCATGGCCTCCAGCGCGATGGCGACCCCGAGCCGGGAGGAGGCGAAGCCGGGGGAGTCCCGCACGACGACGGCGGTCTTCCCCAGCGCCTGCACCCACCGGCGGGCGGCCGCGACGGTCCCGTCGGAGGTCCTGTCGCCGAGGACGACCTCGATGAGCTTGGAGGCCGGCACCGGGTTGAAGAAGTGCAGGCCCAGGAACCGCTCCGGCCGGGCGAGCGAGGTGGCCAGCTCGCTGACCGACAGGGCGGAGGTGTTGGTCGCGAGGTAGGCGCCCGGGCTCAGCTGCGCCTCCACCCGGGCCAGCGCCGTCGCCTTGAGCGCGGCGTCCTCGGGCACGGCCTCGACCACGAGGTCGCAGCCGGCGAAGGCGCCGTGGTCGACCGCGGTGGTGAGGCCGGCGAGGAGGTCCTGCGCGCTCCGGGTGACCGCCCCGCGCTCGACGGAGGCCTCGACCGAGGTCGCGACGCGCGCGCGGGCGGCGTCGGCGGCCTCCTGGTCGCGTTCGACGACCACGACGGTCGCCCCGCGGACGAGGAACGCGTGCGCGATGCCGGCGCCCATGCGCCCGCCGCCGAGGACGCCGACCCGGGGGACGAGCCCGTCGGCCGGTTCCGTGCTGGTCATGGGTGCTCCTGCTCCCTCTCGGACGACGCTGCCCGGCCCACCGTGCAGCGCAGCCCCCGCCAGCGGACTTCCTGGCGGGGGCTGCGCTGCACTGCGGAGTGGATCAGATGTCGTAGTACATCGCGAACTCGTGCGGGTGCGGGCGGAGACGGATCGGGTCGATCTCGTTCTCCCGCTTGTACTCGATCCACGTCTCGATCAGGTCGGCGGTGAACACGCCACCGTCGAGCAGGTAGTCGTGGTCGACCTCGAGCCGGTCGAGGACGGCGTCCAGCGACGCGGGCACCTTCTCGATGCCCAGGGCCTCCTCGGGCGGCAGCTCGTAGAGGTCCTTGTCGACCGGGGCCGGCGGCTCGATCTTGTTCTTGATGCCGTCGAGGCCGGCCATCATCATCGCCGAGAAGGCGAGGTAGGGGTTGGCCGACGGGTCGGGCACGCGGAACTCGATGCGCTTGGCCTTCGGGCTGTCGCCGGAGATCGGGATGCGGCAGCAGGCCGAGCGGTTGCGGGCCGAGTAGACCAGGTTGATCGGCGCCTCGTAGCCGGGCACCAGGCGGTGGTAGCTGTTCACCGTCGGGTTGGTGAAGGCCAGCAGCGAGGGGGCGTGCGTCAGCAGGCCGCCGATGTAGTGGCGGGCGGTGTCGGACAGCCCCGCGTATCCGGTCTCGGCGTGGAAGAGCGGCTCGCCGTCCTTCCAGAGGCTCTGGTGGCAGTGCATGCCCGAGCCGTTGTCACCGTAGAGCGGCTTGGGCATGAAGGTCGCCGTCTTGCCGTGGGCCCAGGCGGTGTTCTTGATGACGTACTTGAACAGCATCAGGCTGTCGGCCGAGCGCAGCAGGGTGTCGAACTTGTAGTTGATCTCCGCCTGGCCGCCGGTGCCCACCTCGTGGTGGCCACGCTCGAGCTCCAGCCCGGCGTTGGCCAGGTTCACCATCATCGTCGAGCGCAGGTCGCTCTGGTGGTCGTAGGGCTCGACCGGGAAGTACCCGCCCTTGGGCCGGGTCTTGTAGCCGAGGTTCGGGCCACCGTTCTCGCCGGTCAGCGACCCGGAGTTCCAGGAGCCCTCGACCGCGTCGATGTGGTAGTAGCCCTCGTTGATCCCGGTGCTGTGCCGCACCGAGTCGAAGACGTAGAACTCGGCCTCCGGTCCGAAGTACGCGGTGTCGGCTATGCCGGAGCTCGCGAGGTAGGCCTCGGCCTTCTTCGCCACGTTGCGCGGGTCACGGCTGTAGGCCTCGCGCGTGATCGGGTCGTGGATGAAGAAGTTGATGTTCAGCGTCTTGTGGATGCGGAACGGGTCGAGGTAGGCGCTGCTCGCGTCGGGCAGCAGCAGCATGTCCGACTCGTTGATCGCCTGGAAACCGCGGATGGACGACCCGTCGAAGCCGAGGCCCTCGGAGAAGGTGTCCGGACCGAAGGTCTCCGCCGGGATGGTGAAGTGCTGCATGACGCCGGGCAGGTCGCAGAACCGGACGTCGACGAACCTCACGTCGTTGTCGCGGATGTACGCGGTGACCTCGTCGGGACTGTTGAACATCGATCCTCCGGGAGTGGGCGGACAGCCAGGCCGAACGCTACGAGCGAGGAGTTCCGCTGGCATGACACTTGTGTTTCCGGCCGGTGACAACGCCCGCGGGCGTGTCGCGGCGCCCGCCCCGAGGCACGGCCCCCGGGACGACGCGGGGTCGGTCCTACGCTGGGGTCATGTCTGGCGACACGACCGAGGACGGCGCCCCAGCCTCTCAGGAGCGCGCCCGGGGCGCGGCACTGGGGCTGCCCGCCGACGGACCGGGCGCACTGGCGACCTTCGGACGGCGCAGCGGCCAGTTCGCCATCGACGCGATCAGCTCAGCCCTGGTCACGGCGCTGTTCACCGCCCCCGAGCCGCCGGGCAACTGGAGCCTGCTGACCTTCGGGTTGATGACCGTGTTCTTCCTGCTTGCCACCGGCCAGACCCCGGGGATGCGGCTGCTCGGGCTGCGGCTCGCCCACCCGGCCGAGGGGCACCGCCTGGCCCCCTGGCGCGCCGTCGTCCGGACCGCGCTGCTGATCCTCCTCGTCCCGGCGCTGGTCGTCGACTCCGACGGCCGGGGGCTGCACGACCGGCTCACCGACACCGCCGTCGTCCGCGATTAGCCCGGAGACGACGAACGCCCCCGACCGTCCGGCCGGGGGCGTTCGTCGTCTCCGGGCTGTCGCTCAGCGGCGGCGGACCTGCCGCTGGCTGACCGACATCTGCCGGCCGCCGGGGAGCGGGCCACCGGGCACCGGCATGCGCGCCCCGCCCAGGGCGCTCATCCGCCGGCTCAGCGCGTTCACCTCGGCGGCGGTGAGGTTGCGGGGCAGCTTCGTCACGTGCGTGCCCAGCTTCTTCAGCGGCACCTGGCCCTCGTCGTCGCCGACCACGATGTCGTAGATGGGGGTGTCGCCGACGACCTTGGCGATCCGCTTCTTCTCCTGCGCGATCAGCCCGCGCACCCGGTGGGGGGAGCCCTCTCCGACCAGCACGATGCCCGGCCGGCCGAGCACCCGGTGGACGGCGTCCAGCTCGCGCGTGCCGGCGACCCCGGAGGACACCCGCCAGTCACCGCGCATGCCCTCGAGCACCCAGGCGGCCGCGCCGGGCTGGCCCTCGACCTGGCGGTAGGCGGAGCCCTGCGCCCGGCGGCCGAAGATAATCATGGCGACCAGCACGCCGAGCAGGATGGCGATGGGCAGGAAGAGGAACGGCGAGCCGAGCAGGATGCCGACGAGCTCGACCACCGCGGCGGCCGTGACGAACCCGATCAGCATGATCCACGGCAGCTTCGGGTCGTTGCGGCGGGTGAGGGTGTAGGCCTGCTTGATCATCCGGGCCTGGCCCTTGAGCTTGCTCAGCCGGGAGACCTTGGGCTGACCGTCCTTGCCGACCTTCGACGTCTTCCGGCCGAACCGCCGGGCCTTGCCCGGCGTGGCGGCCGTGGAGCCCTTGCCGGAGGGGGCGGAGGAGTCGGTGGACCTGCTGCGAGCCATGTCCTGAGGATAAGACCCCGCCGCGTCCGGCCTGCGCGCCGCGCGCGCAGGCCGGACCCGGACGGGTGGCTTCAACGGGTGACGGCGAGCCCTCGGGCCTCGGCGGCCTGCACGTACAGCCGGCCGGCGCGGTAGGAGCTGCGCACCAGCGGCCCGGCCAGCACCCCGGCGAAACCGATCTCCTCGGCCTGCGCGGCGAAGCCGACGAACTCGTCGGGCTTGACCCAGCGGACGACCGGGTGGTGCCGGACGCTCGGGCGCAGGTACTGGGTGATGGTCAGCAGGTCGCAACCGGCCTCGTGCAGGGCCTGCATCGCCTCGACGACCTCGGCGGGCTCCTCGCCCATGCCGAGGATCAGGTTGGACTTGGTGACCAGCCCGGCCTCCCGGGCGGCGGTGATCACGGCCAGCGAGCGCTCGAACCGGAAGCCGGGGCGGATGCGCTTGAAGATCCGTGGGACGGTCTCGACGTTGTGCGCCAGCACCTCCGGCCGGGAGGAGAAGACCTCCGCCAGCTGTTCGGGCTCGGCGTTGAAGTCGGGGATGAGCAGCTCGACGCCGCAGCCGGGGACGGCGGCGTGGATCTGCCGCACCGTCTCGGCGTACAGCCACGCCCCGCCGTCGGGCAGGTCGTCGCGGGCCACGCCGGTGACCGTGGCGTACCGCAGCCCCATGGTGGCGACGCTCTCGGCGACCCGGCGCGGCTCGTCGGCGTCGAAGTCGGCCGGCTTGCCGGTGTCGATCTGGCAGAAGTCGCACCGCCGGGTGCACTGGTCACCGCCGATGAGGAACGTCGCCTCGCGGTCCTCCCAGCACTCGTAGATGTTGGGGCACCCGGCCTCCTCGCACACCGTGTGCAGGCCCTCGCGGCGCACCAGCGACTTGAGCTCGGTGTACTCCGGCCCGGTCTTCAGCCGCGTCTTGATCCACTCGGGCTTGCGCTCGATCGGCGTCTGGCTGTTGCGGACCTCCAGGCGGAGCAGCTTCCGGCCGGCCGGCTCGATCGGGGACGTGGTCCCGATGGGTGCTGCCGAGGTCTCCTCCATCGCCGAACTCATGGTCAGCACCGTACTCCCGCAGGTCGAGCGGCCCCCGGCAGACGAGTGGGGCCCGGCGCCGTGGCGCCGGGCCCCACCGGTGTCGGGCTGCGAGGTGTCAGCCCCGGGTGTTGCCCGGCTCGCCGGCCGGACCGCCCTGGTCCGCGCCGTCCGCGCCGTCCGGGCCGGCGGTCGCGATCGGGGTGTCGGGGTCGTTGTAGGTGCTGGTGGCCGGCTCCGGGGTCGACTGGTTGCTCGGCTCGTCGGGGCCCGACGCCGGCTGGGCCTCCAGGGCGCCGATGTCGGTGTCGGTCGGGGAGGAGTCCGACGGGGCCGTCTCGGCGGTGGAGACGGTCTTGCCCTGGGCCTGAGGGGTCTCAGAGCCGCCGGCCGGGCTGCTGGGTGAACTGGGCACGGGGTCCTCTCGGTAGCTGGGCACGGGCCCGTCGCCGGCGGGCGCGGGCGTCCACTGGTCGTCGGGGGCATTGCGGCGGATGAGGACGGCGACCCCGGCGGCCACCGCGGCCAGGACGGCGACCACCCACGGCCACCGGCGCGGCTTCTTCTTCTCGATGCCCACCCCGCGCTTGACCGAGACGACGGTCGCGGCGGTGCGCTTGGCGGCCTCCTTGCGGGCCCGAGCCGCGGCCTTCTCCATCTCGGCCCGGCGCTTGGCCGCCTTCTTCGACAGCTTCTCCGCCCGCCTGCCGAGTTCCTCGGCCTTCCTGCCGGCCGCCCGGCGGCTGACCTCCGCGGCGGTGAGCGCGGCGGCCACCCGGGCCGCGGCCTGGTCGCGGGCGGCCTCGGCGTCGTGGCGCACCTTCTCGGCCTGGGCGGCGGCCGCGGCACCGACCGTGGCCGCGAGCTCGCTGCTGCGGCCGGTCAGCTGGGTGCGCGCGTTCTCCACACCCTCGGCAAGGCTCTCCCGGACGCCCTCCAGCACCGGGAGGGCGGACACCCGGGCCGCCTCCACCCGGGGGACGGCAGCGGCCATGGCCGCCTCGAGGTTGGCCATCGCCGTCTTCGTCGCCGCCTCCAGCCGGGGGACGACGTCGGTTTCGTAGGCCTTCTGCGCGGCCACCAGCTGCGGGCCGAGCGCGGCGACGGCCGCCTCCACCCGCGGGGCGACGTCCTTCTCGTACGCCTTGTGCGCGGCCGCGAGCTGCGGTTCGAGTGCGGCGACGGCTGCCTCGACCCGGGGGGTGAGCGCGGCGACGGCCGCCTCGACCCGGGGCGCCAGGTCCGCAGCGTAGGCGGCCTGGGCCGCCTTCGTGGCCGCCTCGACCTGCGGCCTGAGCTGCTCGGCGGTGGCCTTCCGCGCCTCGGAGACCGCGGCGCCGAGATGCGCGAACCCCTCCTGCAACTCTGCGCCGATGACCTCGGTCGAGCTCTGCTTGCGGGACACTCCTGCACCTCCGAGTTGATCGCGTCGCGATCATCCTGCCCGGGAAACCCGGCGAGCACACCCCGAGCCCCGCCGGGGAGCGCGCCCCTCGGCGCGCTGGCTAGCGTGCGCGGTGTGCAGCTGCGGATCTTCACCGAGCCCCAGATGGGTGCCACCTACGACGACCTGCTCGCCGTCGCCCGCCGCACCGAGGAGACCGGCTTCGACGCGTTCTTCCGCTCCGACCACTACCTGGCCATGGGCGGCGACGGGCTGCCGGGGCCGACCGACGCCTGGGTCACCCTGGGCGCGCTGGCCCGGGAGACCAGCCGCATCCGGCTGGGCACGCTGATGAGCTCGGCGACCTTCCGGCTGCCCGGCCCGCTGGCGATCGCGGTGGCGCAGGTGGACCAGATGAGCGGCGGCCGGGTCGAGTTCGGCCTGGGAGCGGGCTGGTTCGAGGCGGAGCACACCGCCTACGGCATCCCGTTCCCCGAGGTCGGGGAGCGGTTCGACCGGCTGGAGGAGCAGCTCGCCGTGGTCAGCGGCCTGTGGGGCACGCCGGCCGGGGAGACCTTCGACTTCGCCGGCCGGCACTACCGGGTGTCCGGGTCACCGGGGCTGCCCAAGCCCGTGCAGGAGGGCGGGATCCCGGTCCTGGTCGGCGGGCACGGCGCCCGCCGCACGCCGCGGCTCGCCGCCCGGTACGCGGCCGAGTTCAATGTGCCGTTCGGCTCGGTGGACGACGTACGGCAGCGGATCGCCGGAGTGCGGGAGGCCTGCGCCGAGGCCGGCCGCGACCCCGCGTCGCTGGTGTACAGCGCGGCGGTCACCGTCTGTGTCGGTGTGGACGACGCCGAGGTCGCCCGGCGGGCCGCCGCGATCGGCCGGACGCCGGGGGGCTGGCGCCCCTCCGACGTGGCCGGGAGCCCCGCACAGGTGGTCGACGTCCTGGGCCGCTACGCCGACGAAGGCGCGTCACGCGCCTACCTGCAGGTGCTCGACCTCGCCGACCTCGACCACCTGGACCTCATCGCCGCCGAGGTGGCGCCCCAGCTGTCCTGAGGCGCCACCTCACGCTCACGGCGTCCAGCGCGGGTCGCGGCCCTGCCAGGCGACCAGCCGGTCGACCAGCGGCGCGTCGTCGGGCACGGGGACCACCGGCCCGAAGGGCACTGGCCCGCCGCGGACGTCGGCCGGGAGGATCCGCTGCGCGGCCGGGAGCGCGACGGCCAGCACCCGCTCGTCCCAGTCCGGCGACTGACCGGTGGCCCGCGCCAGGTCCCAGCTGTGCGTGGTCAGCTCCGAGGTGTAGGCCGCCAGCGCGACCGAGCCGCGGTGGGAGCCGAACGGCAGGGTCAGCTCCCGGTCGAGCAGTTCGTCGTCGGCCCAGACGGTGAGCACCTCGGCCGCGGCCGCCCGGGCGGCGGCGCCCCAGCCGTCGTCGGGCACACCGGCGGGCAGCTCCGGCACCGAGAACGGGTCCTCGCCGCGCCCGATGGCGGCCACCCGGCGCAGGACGAACACCTGGTGGCCGAGCAGGGCGCGGACGTCGAACTCGGGGCAGGGCGTGGGGCAGGACAGCTGCTCGGGCCGGACGACGGTGGCGACGGCGACGGCCGTCGCCACCGCGGAGCCGAACGCCGGGCGGGGGTCGGTGCTGGTCGACACGGTGGTCGTGGTCTCTGTCATGGACCGACCGTCGCAGCCGAAGTGGTCACCTCCTGGCCACTTCGTCGGCCAAGCTGCGGGCATGCGCGCCGACCGGCTGATCGCCGTCCTGCTGCTGCTCCAGAACCGCGGCCGGGTCACCGCCGCCGAGGTGGCCCGCGAGCTGGAGGTGTCCCAGCGGACGGCCCGCCGGGACCTGGAGGCGCTCAGCCTGGCCGGCGTCCCGGTGTACAGCTCGCCGGGAGCCGGCGGGGGCTGGGCGCTGGTCGGTGGGGCGCGCACCGACCTGACCGGGCTCACCGCCGAGGAGGCCCGCGCGCTGTTCCTCACCGCCGGGTCCTCGACGGCCGTGGCGCCGGCCGCTGCCGGTGCGCTGCGCAAGCTGCTCGGCGCCCTGCCCGCGCCGTTCCGGGACGACGCCCGGGCGGCCGGGGAGGCGGTGGTCGTCGACGCGGCCAGCTGGGGGCGGACGGCGCCGCCCGAGCCCCCGTACCTGCCGGCGCTGCAGCGGGCGGTCCTGGAGGCGGAGCAGGTGGTGCTGGGGTACCGCGGCCGGGACGCCCGGGAGTCCACCCGGGTCGTCTCCCCGCTGGGCCTGGTGACCAAGGGCGGGGTCTGGTACCTGGTCGCCGGCACCGAGTCGGGCGTGCGGACATTCCGGGTGGGGCGGGTGACCGACGTCGCCGCCACCGGGCAGCCGGTGCAGCGACCGCCCGGGTTCGACCTGCGGGCGGCCTGGGAGCAGAGCGTGGGGGAGGTGGAGCAGCGGCGCACCGGCGTCCGGGTGCAGGCCCTGGCCGAGCCGGACGTCGTCCCGGTGCTGCTGGCCTGGCTGGGCCGCGAGGGCGTGACGGTCGGCGGGACGGCGCCCGACGGCCGGGTGGAGGTCACGGTCGCCGGTCCCACGCTGCCGCTGGTCGTCGCCCACCTCGCCGGCCTCGGCAGCCGGCTCGAGGTCCTCACCCCGGAGGCGCGGCCGCAGCTCGCCGCGCTGGCCGAGCAGCTGCGGGCGCTGTACGGCGCCGCGGGCTGACCGTTCCCGAACTGCGGCGCGGGGTCCGGGGGCAGCGCGGTAGGCTGGCAGCGTGTCCGGCGGGTTCCTCCTTTCCCGGCCGTGCTGATCTGAACCGCATCGACAGCACGGCGACCCCTCCTGCGTGAGGGGTTTTTTTCTGCCCGCCCACCGGAACCAGGACCCAGGAGCACAGCGATGAGCCAGACGGCCAGCCAGACGGGCACCGAGCCGAGCAGTGAGGTGCCCCCGCACCGGTACACCCCGGCGCTGGCGCAGCAGATCGAGCTCGCCTGGCAGGACCGGTGGGACGCCGAGGGCACCTTCCACACGCCCAACCCGGCGGGCCCGCTCAGCGAGGGCTTCGACCGGGTCGCCGACCGGCCCAAGGCCTTCGTGATGGACATGTTCCCGTACCCCTCGGGCGCCGGCCTGCACGTCGGGCACCCGCTGGGCTACCTGGGCACGGACGTGACCAGCCGCTTCCTGCGGATGGACGGGCACAACGTGCTGCACCCGATGGGCTACGACGCCTTCGGGCTGCCCGCCGAGCAGTACGCCGTCCAGACCGGGCAGCACCCGCGGATCACCACCGAGGCGAACATCGAGGCGATCCGGGCGCAGCTGCGCCGGCTGGGCGTCGACCACGACACCCGGCGCACCTTCGCCACGATCGACCCGGACTACTACCGGTGGACCCAGTGGATCTTCAAGGAGATCTTCGAGTCCTGGTTCGACGAGACCGCCGACGGCGGCCGTGGCCGGGCGAGGCCGATCGCGGAGCTGGTCAGCGAGCTGGACGCCGGCACCCGCCGGCCCGCGCCGGGCACCCTGCCCGACGGGCGCAGCTGGGCGGAGCTGGACGAGGTCGGCCGCCGCCGGGTCGTCGACCGGCACCGGCTGGCCTACCGCCACGAGGCGCCGGTCAACTGGTGCCCCGGGCTGGGCACCGTGCTGTCCAACGAGGAGGTCACCGCCGACGGGCGCTCCGAGCGGGGCAACTTCCCGGTGTTCCGCCGACCGCTGACCCAGTGGATGATGCGGATCACCGCCTACGCCGAGCGCCTGCTCGAGGACCTGGACCGGCTGGACTGGTCGGACTCGCTGAAGCACATGCAGCGCAACTGGATCGGCCGGTCCACGGGCGCCCGGGTCGCCTTCGAGGTCGCCGGGGAGACGATCGAGGTCTTCACCACCCGCCCGGACACGCTGTTCGGGGCCACCTACCTGGTGCTGGCCCCCGAGCACCCGCTGGTCGAGGCGTTGACCGCCGCGGCCTGGCCGGACGCCGTCGACCCGCGCTGGACCGGCGGCGCGGCGACCCCCGCCGAGGCGGTGGAGGCCTACGAGCTGCAGGCCTCCCGCCGGTCGGAGCTGGAGCGGCAGACCGAGGGCCGGGACAAGACCGGTGTCTGGCTGGGTGTCACCGCCCCCAACCCGCTGACCGGCCAGGACATGCCGGTCTTCATCGCCGACTACGTGCTGTTCGGCTACGGCACCGGCGCGGTGATGGGCGTACCGGGGGAGGACCAGCGGGACTGGGAGTTCGCCCAGGCGTTCGGCCTGCCCATCGTGCGCACCGTGCAGCCGCCGGCCGACTTCGACGAGACCTCCGGCGCCTGGACCGGCAGCGGTCCGATGATCAACTCGTCCAACGAGAAGCTGTCGCTGGACGGGTTGGACAAGACCGCCGCGATCGATGCCGTCACCGAGTGGCTGGTCGCGACCGGGAACGGGGAGGCGACGACCACCTTCAAGCTGCGCGACTGGCTGTTCAGCCGTCAGCGGTACTGGGGCGAGCCGTTCCCGGTGGTCTACGACGAGAACGACCTGCCGGTCGCCGTCCCGGACTCGATGCTGCCGGTGCTGCTGCCCGACGTCGACGACTACTCGCCGAAGACGTTCGCCGACGACGACGCCGACTCCCGGCCCGAGCCGCCCCTGTCGCGCGCCACGGAGTGGACGACGGTCACCCTCGACCTGGGCGACGGGCCCAAGGAGTACCGCCGGGAGACCAACACCATGCCCAACTGGGCCGGGTCGTGCTGGTACTACCTGCGCTACGCCGACCCGACCAACGCCGAGCGGCTGGTCGACCCCGAGCTGGACCGCTACTGGCTGGGCCCGCGGGAGCCGGGCGACGTCGGCGGCGTCGACCTGTACGTCGGTGGCGTGGAGCACGCGGTGCTGCACCTGCTGTACGCCCGGTTCTGGCACAAGGTGCTGTACGACCTGGGCCACGTCAGCAGCGAGGAGCCGTTCCGCCGGCTGGTGAACCAGGGCTACATCTCCGCGCACGCCTACACCGACGCCCGCGGCTTCTACGTGCCCGCAGCCGAGGTGGAGGAGCGGGACGGGCGGTTCTTCCACGACGGGGAGCCGGTCACCCGCGAGTACGGGAAGATGGGCAAGAGCCTGAAGAACGTGGTGACGCCGGACGAGATGGTCGCGGCGTTCGGTGCGGACACCTTCCGGGTCTACGAGATGTCGACCGGTCCGCTGGACCAGTCCCGGCCGTGGGAGACCAAGGCCGTGGTCGGCGCCCAGCGCCTGCTGCAGCGGATCTGGCGGGTCGTCGTGGACGAGGAGACCGGCGCGGTGCGGGTCGCCGACGTCGATCCGGACGACGTCACCTCACGCGCGCTGCACCGGGCGATCGAGGCCGTCCGGGACGGCATGACCACGCTCCGGTTCAACATCGCCATCGCCCGGGTCACCGAGCTGACCAACCACCTCACCTCGGCCTGCCCGCCGGGGACGGCGGTGCCCCGCGCGGTCGCCGAGGGGCTGGTGCTGCTGGTGGCCCCGCTGGCGCCGCACCTGGGCGAGGAGCTGTGGGCCCGGCTGGGGCACGACACCTCGGTGGCCTGGGCGGCGTTCCCGGTCGCCGATGAGCGCTGGCTGGTCGACGCGACCGTGACCGTCGCGGTCCAGGTCAACGGCAAGGTGCGGGCCCAGGTCGCGGTGCCGGCCGACGCGGACGCCGCCGGCCTGGAGGCGGCCGCCCGAGCCGACGAGCGGATCGCCGGCCACCTGGACGGCGCCACCGTGCGCCGGGTGGTCGCGGTCCCGGGCCGGCTGGTCAACTTCGTCGTCACCCAGTGACCGCTGAGGGGGGCGGGCCCACCGGCCCGCCCCTTCAGACCGGCGAGATGCGCAGGATGACGTGCCGCTGGGCGCCGGGGCGGGTGATCCGGCTCCACGCCCGGGACGCCACCAGGCCCACCTGGAAGCGCAGGCCGTAGCGACGGCGGAGCGTGGCCAGCGCCCGCGGCCACTCCTCCTCCGGCACGAAGCGGGCGACCGCCTCCACCGCCGGGCCGAGCAGCCGGCCCCGCACGTCGCACGGCGCCACCGTGACCCGGGACGTGTGCCGCAGCCGCTTCACCTTGCCCGAGTCGGCCCGGGTCCAGACCAGGCGGTCCGCGCCGTCCGGTGCAGCCCACACCGGGGTCGCCACAGGCTCCCCGGTGCGCCGGAACGTCGTGAGGCTGACGTACTCGCTGGTCGGCAGCGGCACGGTGGTCAGACCGTGGCGGTCGGGACCGGCGCGAGCACCGCGCGCATCTCCCGCTCGACCGCGTCGATGACCTCGTCCACCCGCACGTCCCGGCCCAGTTCGGCCGACAGCGACGTGGCGCCGGCGTCGACGATGCCGCACGGGATCATGTTGGCGAAGGCGCGCATGTCGGGGTCGCAGTTCAGCGCGAACCCGTGCATGGTCACGCCCCGGGCGACCCGGACGCCGATCGCGGCCACCTTGCGGTCGGGGCCCTTCGCGTCGGCCCGCACCCACACGCCGCTGCGCCCCTCGACCCGCTCGGCCGCCAGGCCCAGCCCCGAGCAGACGACCATCAGGGCCTGCTCCAGGCGGCGGACGTGCGCCACCACGTCGACCGGGTCGGGGAGCCGGACGATCGGGTACCCCACCAGCTGCCCGGGGCCGTGCCAGGTGATCTTGCCGCCCCGGTCGACGTCGATGACCGGCGTGCCGTCGAAGGGCCGCTCGTGCGGCTCGGTGCGCTTGCCGGCGGTGTACACCGGAGGGTGCTCGAGGAGCAGCAGCGTGTCGGGGCCGGTGCCGGCCACCCGCTGCTCGTGCAGCTCGCGCTGCCTCGCCCACGCGTCCTCGTAGGGGACCAGACCCGCCCGGATGACCTGCAGTTCGCTCACGACCCGAGCCTATGTGCCGTCACCGCAGCCGTCTCGGCTCGATCCGCGTCTCCACCGCCGTGCCGTCCCCGCCGGGCGCCACGCGGTACGCAGCCCTGCCGGGACGGTCGGCGACGGCCTCCACCAGGTCGGTGCCGCGGTAGACCAGTCCGACGCCGTCGTCGGTGGCGTGACCGGCGGGCAGCGTGCCCTCCGCGACCAGCCGGTGGTACAGCGGACGGCGCTGCTCCTCCGAGTCGAAGTGCACCCCGTTGCTGTACGGCAGGAGCGCCAGTCCGTCGGTCACCGGCCGCAGGTCGGGCCCGAAGGAGTCGGTGATGCCGCCGACGTGCCAGCACAGCGACCCCGCGGACACCCCGGCCAGCACGACGCCCGCGCCCCAGGCCTCGCGGAACACCTCGTCCAGGCCGTGGACCCGCCACACCGCGAGCAGGTTGGCGACGCTGCCGCCTCCCACCCACACCACGTCCTGGGCGAGCAGGTGCGCGCGCACGTCGGCCACCGTCGGCATCGGGAACAGGCTGAGGTGGCTGGGGCGTACGTCGCGGCCCGCGAAGGCCCCGTAGAACCCGGCGACCCGGGCCGGGTCGTCACCGCTCGCGGTGCCGAGCCAGCAGATGCGTGGCCGTGGAGGCGACCCGGCGAGCTGGACGGCGAGGTCGAGCACCGGGCCGGGCGCCCAGTCGTACGGCCCCCGGCCGCGGGAGTCGAAGCCGATGCTGGTGGCGAGCACGGTCGGCGCGGCGGCGGGCATCGGACCCCTCCCCTCGGCGGTGGTGGAGCCGAACCTAGGCGGGGCCGGTGGCCCACGGCCTCCCCGGCGGGGCGGTCGTGGACCGGGGCCGGGCCTGTGGACAGCCGCGGCACGATCGGCACCGCCGGCCCTACCGTGCCCGCCATGCCCGCACCGCCGCTGCCGACACCCGCCCCCGTCGTGCCCGGGTACGTGCTGGAGGAGCTGCTGGGTCGCGGTGGGTCCGGGCAGGTCTGGCGGGCGCGACCGCGGGGCGGGGGTCCGCCGGTCGCGGTGAAGGTGCTCCTGCGCGGGGACCCGGAGCGGCAGGAGCGGGAGGCCCGGCTGCTCGCCGAGCTCGACCACCCGCACCTGGTCCGGCTGCACCACGTCGTCCGGCGGGAGGTTCGTACCGGGCCGGCCGAGGTGGCGCTCGTGCTCGACCTCCTGGACGGCGGCAGCCTCGCCGCGCTGCTGGCCCGGCGCGGCCGGCTGCGGCCGGGCGAGGTGGTCACCACGGTCGCTCCCGTGGCGGCAGCGCTGGCCCAGGCGCACGAGCGCGGCGTCGTCCACGGCGACCTCTCGCCGGGCAACATCGTCTTCACCGCGGAGGGCCGGCCGGTACTCACCGACCTCGGCACCGCCCGGCTGGTGGGAGACGACGCACGGGCGGAGGTGACGCCGCCCTACGTCGACCCGGTGGTGGCCCGGGGTGGTGCGCCCGGCCCGGCGTCGGACGTCTTCGGTGTGGCGGCCGCCGCCTTCCACGCGCTCACCGGCACCGCTCCCTGGAACGCCGCCGACCCCACCGGCACCCTCTCGGTCGCCGCCGACGGAGCACTGCCCGACCTGGCGCTCCTCGCGCCCGAGGCGCCGGCGGAGCTGGTCCGGGTGGTCCTGCGGGGGCTCTCCCCGGAGCCCCACCTGCGCGGGTCCGCGGCCGCGTTCGCGCTCGACGTGCGGCACGCCTGCCGGCCGGAGCCCGTCCGGCTGCCCGCCCCGGGGGTGCCGGACGCGGAGCTGGCCGGCACCGGGCAGGGCCCGCAGACCGAGCTCACCCACCAGGTGGCCGGCCGGCGCGCGCGGGCCGTCCATGCCGCTCCCGCCGACGCCGGTCGGCTCGATCGGCTGCGGACCGCCCTGCGCAGCCGCGTGGGCGCGGAGGAGGGGACAGGACCCTGGCTGGGCGCGGTGCTGCGCCGGGCGGGGGCCGTCGCGGTGGCGCTCGTGGTGGTGGTCGCCGGGCTCGCCGCCGCCGTCTGGGCCGGGACAGCGTGGGGCGGCCGGGCGGGGGAGCCGGCTCCGGCCGCGGAGAGCGCGCGGGGACCGGGCGCGCAGCCGACCCCCTCGCCGGCGGCTCCTCCGCCGGCTCCCGACCCGCCGGGCACTGCGCCGGCGAGCACGTCGCCGGGTGCGCGGGACGACCAGGACGCCGCCCCCGGGCCGGTGGAGCCGCCGGCCGTGCCGGCCGACCAGGCCGACCAGGCCGACCCGGTCGACCCGGATGGGTGGTCGGCGGTGGTCTCGGTGCTCTACGCCCGTCGCGCCGCCGCCTTCCAGGAGGCCGACCCGGCACCGCTGACCGAGGTCTACGCCGCGGGCAGTGCCCTGCTGGCACGGGATCGCGAGCAGGTCGAGGCGCTGGCGGCCGACGGGGAGCGGCTCGCCGACTTCACCCCGGCGGTGGTGCGCACGGAGTCGGTGGCCCGGCAGTCGCCGGACCGGGTGGAACTCCGGCTGGACGACGAGCTGCCGGGCTACCGGGTGGTGTCCGCGGCCGGCCCCGCGACGGCGCCGGTGGCCCAGGTGCCCGGACGCGGCGAGGCGCGCGTGGGCATGGTGCTCACCCGCACCGCCGCCGGCTGGCGGATCAGCGACGCCTGGCTCGTCGGTTGACGCACGGGGCGGGGCGGTGGGCGAGGCCTCAGGCGGTGAGCGCCGCCCGCAGCGCCTGCTCGAGGTCACGGTGCGTGTGTTGGAAGCCGGCCTCCGTCAGCGCGGCCGGCACTGCCCGCTTCCCGCCGAGGACCGCCTCCCGCGCGAACGAGCCGAGTGCCAGACGCAGGGCGATCCCTGGCACCGGCAGCACGGCCGGCCGGTGGAGCACCTGGGCCAGGGCGCGGGTGAACTCCGCGTTCGTCACCGGGGTCGGGGCGGTCAGGTTGACCGGGCCGGCCACCTCCGCGGTCAGCAGGAACCGGATCGCGTCCACCTCGTCCTGCAGGCTGATCCACGGCCAGTACTGCCGGCCGTTCCCCAGCCGCCCGCCGAGGCCCACCCGGAAGACCAGGCCCATGATCCTCATCAGGGTGGCGCCGGGCCCCACCACCAGCCCGGTGCGCAGGTGGGCGACCCGGACGCCGGCCTCCTCGGCCGGGGCGGTGGCCGCCTCCCATTCCGTGCAGAGCGTGGCCAGGAAACCGCTCCCGGCCGGGTCCCGCTCGGTGACCGTCCGGGAGCCGGTGTCGCCGTAGAAGTCGATGCCCGAGGCGGACAGCAGCACGCGCCGGGGCGAGGGGTCGCTCGTGGCCGCAGCGGCCAACGCCTCGGCGATCGTGGTGGTGCTGTTCAGCCGGCTCGAGCGCAGCCGCTCCTTGTACGCCCGGGTCCACGGCCGCGGCCGGATCGGTTCTCCGGCGAGGTTGATGACCGCGTCGACGTCCAGCAGCAGCGCCGGGTCGACGCGGTGGTGGACCGGGTCCCACCGGTGCTCGTCGGCGGTGCGCGGAGTGCGCCGGACGAGGCGCAGCACCTCGTGCCCGTCCGCGCGCAGGGCCGGCGCGAGCGCCGACCCGATCAGCCCGGACGAACCGGTGAGGGCGACCTTCATCGAATGCTCCTGGCCGGGGGTCGGGGACGGTGCGGAGACGACGAGGGGCCCCGGCCGAAGCCGGGGCCCCTCGGGGAGACCCGGTTCAGAGCCTCGTCCGGAGCGTGCGAGGGACGAGGGGAACGGGGTCCTCGTTCAGGACAGGCCGAGCTCGCCGTGGAACTGACCGGCTTCCAGCCGCTCCTTGACCGTGCCGAGGAAGCGCGCCGCGTCGGCGCCGTCGACGATGCGGTGGTCGTAGGTCAGCGCCAGGTAGACCATCGACCGGACCGCGATGACCTCGCCGAGGTCCGGGTCGTTGACCACGACCGGACGCTTGACCACCGAGCCCACGCCCAGGATGGCGACCTGGGGCTGGTTGATGATCGGGGTGTCGAACAGCGCGCCCCGGCTCCCGGTGTTGGTGAGGGTGAACGTGCCACCGCCCAGTTCGTCGGGGGTGACCTTGTTCGAGCGGGTCCGCTCCGCGAGGTCGGCGATCTTCCGGGCGATCCCGGCGATGCTGAGGTCACCGGCACCCTGGATAACCGGGACGAGCAGGCCGCGCTCGGTGTCCACGGCGACGCCGAGGTTCTCGCTGTCGTGGTAGGTGACGGTGCCCGCCTGCAGGTCGATCGAGGAGTTCACGGCCGGGTGGGCCTTGAGCGCCTCGACGGCGGCCTTCGCGAAGAACGGCAGGAACGACAGCTTGACGCCCTCGCGGGCGGCGAAGTCGTTCTTCACCTGGTCGCGCAGCTTGGCGATCCGGGTGATGTCGGCCTCGACCACGGTGGTCAGCTGCGCACTGACCGCCAGCGACTCGACCATCCGCTTCGCGATGACCGTCCGCAGCCGGGACAGCTTCTCGGTGCGCCCACGGAGCTTGGTGTCCGGGGTCGCCGCCGGCGAGGGGGTGCGCCCGGCGGCCGGTGCCGCGGTCGGTGCGGCGGCCGCAGGGGCCTGCTGGGCGGCCTGCTCGGCCGCGGCCAGGACGTCCTGCTTGCGGATCCGGCCGCCGACACCGGTGCCCTGCACGGAGCCGAGGTCGACACCGTGCTCGGCGGCGAGCCGCCGCACCAGCGGGGTGACGTAGGCGCCCTGGCCCTCCGGCGCCGGGGCAGCCGGCTGCGAGGGCGGCGCCACGGCCTGCGCGGGCGCGGGCCGTGACGTCGGCGACTGGGTGGGCATCGCGCCGCTGGACCCGTAGTCGGCACCCGGGGCCGCCGAGGAGGTCTCGGCGCGGGTCGGGGTCGGCTGCGGCGAGGGCGCCGACTCCGCCTTCGGGGCGGGCTCCGCCTCGGGAGCGGGCTCCGCCTCGGGGGTGGGCTCGGCCTGGGCCGGCTGCTCGGCCGCCGGAGCGCCCGCCCCGCCGCCGATCACCGCGAGCTGCGCGCCGACCTCGACGGTCTCGTCCTCACCCACGAGGATCTTGCTGAGCACACCGGCGGCGGGGGACGGGATCTCGGTGTCCACCTTGTCGGTGGACACCTCCAGGAGCGGCTCGTCGACCTCGACCTGGTCCCCCTCCTGCTTGAGCCAGCGGGTGACCGTGCCCTCGGTGACGCTCTCACCCAGGGCGGGCATGGTCACCGGGGTGCCCTCGCCGCCACCGGCGGAGCCGCCGTCCCCGCCGGACTGCGCCGGGGCCGGCTCCTCGGCGGCCGGCTGCTCGGCGGCCGGCTGCTCGGCGGCCGGCTGCTCGGCGGCCGGCTGCTCGGCGGCCGGCTGCTCGGCGGCCGGCTGCTCGGCGGCCGGCTGCTCGGCGGCCGGCTGCTCGGCGGCCGGAGCGGCGCCGTCGCCGGAGGCGTCCCCACCGATCACCGCGAGCTCCGCGCCGACCTCGACGGTCTCGTCCTCACCCACGAGGATCTTGCTGAGCACACCGGCGGCGGGGGACGGGATCTCGGTGTCCACCTTGTCGGTGGACACCTCCAGGAGCGGCTCGTCGACCTCGACCTGGTCCCCCTCCTGCTTGAGCCAGCGGGTGACCGTGCCCTCGGTGACGCTCTCGCCCAGGGCGGGCATGGTGACGGACGTCGGCATCGAAGGCAGGTCTCCTCAGGTCGTGGTGGGCGGTGCGGAGGGTCGGGTCGTGCGGGTGGAGCGGTGGTACGGCGGTCAGCTGTGCGCGTGCAGCGGCTTCCCGGCCAGCGCCAGGTGCGCCTCGCCCAAGGCCTCGCTCTGGGTGGGGTGCGGGTGGATCAGCTGGGCGACCTCGTCGGGCATGGCCTCCCAGTTGTAGATGAGCTGGGCCTCGGCGATGAGCTCGCCGACGCGGCTGCCGACCATGTGGACGCCGACGACCGGGCCGTCCTTCTGGCGGATGAGCTTGACCGCGCCCTGCGTCTTGAGGATCTGGCTGCGGCCGTTACCGCCGAGGTCGTAGTTCAGCACCTCGACGTCCCCGTAGCGCTCCTTGGCCTGCGCCTCGGTGAGGCCGACGGAGGCGACCTCCGGGTCGGAGTAGGTGATCCGCGGGACGCCGGCGTAGTCGATCGGCACGACCGGGAGCCCGGCCAGGCGCTCGGCGACGAGGATGCCCTCACCGAACCCGACGTGGGCCAGCTGCAGGGTCGGCACCAGGTCGCCGACGGCGGAGATGGTCGGCACGCTGGTCTGGCAGTACTCGTCGACGAGGACGAAGCCGCGTTCCATGGCGACGCCGGCCTCCTCGTAGCCCAGGCCCTGGCTGACCGGGCCCCGGCCGACCGCGACGAGCAGCAGCTCGGCCTCGTACTCCTTGCCGTTCTCCAGCGTCACCTTGACGCCGTCGGCGATGGGCTCCGCCTTCGCGAACCGGGTGCCCACGGAGAAGTCGATCTTCCGGCGGCGGAATGCGCGCTCCAGCAGCTTGGAGGACGACTCGTCCTCCAGCGGCACCAGGTGGGGCAGGGCCTCGACGATGGTGACGTCGACGCCGAAGGACTTCCACGCGCTGGCGAACTCGCAGCCGATGACTCCGCCGCCGAGGACGATCGCCGAGGTCGGGACGCGGTCCAGGTTGAGCGCGTGCTCGCTGGTGATGATCTTCGTGCCGTCGATCTCCAGGCCCGGCAGCGAGCGCGAGTAGGAGCCGGTGGCCAGCAGGACGTGGCGGCCCTCGTAGGTCTGCTCACCCACCTGGACGGCGGTGGGGGAGACCAGCCGCCCCTCGCCCTCGACATAGGTGATCTTGCGGCTCTTGATCAGCCCCTGCAGTCCCTTGTAGAGCCGGCCGACGACGCCGTCCTTGTACGCGTTGACGCCGTCCATGTCGATGCCGGCCAGGGAGGTCTTCACGCCGAACTGCTCGCCCTCGCGGGCGCTGTCGGCCACCTCGCCGCTGTGCAGGAGGGCCTTGGTGGGGATGCAGCCGCGGTGCAGGCAGGTGCCGCCGACCTTGTCCTTCTCGATCAGGACCACCTGCATGCCGAGCTCGGCGGCGCGCAGCGCGGCGGCGTAGCCACCGGAGCCGCCACCGAGGATGACCAGGTCAGCGGGGGTGGACGGTGCGCTCACGTGTGCTCCTCAGTGCTGTGTGGCCCGGCTTTCCACCGGACTCGGCGGTCGTGCGCCTGCTCATCCTGCCACTCCGGGGAACGGCGCGTCCTGGTGCTCCGTTGCAGTCGGTCAGAGCGTGGCGGACGGGCCCGCGGCGCCGGGACCTGGAGCGGGGCATGGGGCTGTTCGACCGCCTGCGCGGAGGCCGTCCGCCGGCCGACCGACGGGGCACGCTGGACCGCGCCTCCGGCCGCGGGGACCTGGCGCACCTGGAGCAGTTCGTGGCGACCCGGCGCGGTGTGGAGGGCTACGTCGAGCCGCGCACCGCCGTCACCGAGACGACGATCCTGCTGGTCGCCGCGGACGGGGAGTGGACCCGGCGGCGGATCGACGGCCCCGACGTCGCCCGGCGGCTGTCCCGGGAACTGGCGATCCCCGTCTACGACGCCCAGGTGACCGGCTATCCCCAGCGCATGCGCGACTGGAACGCCCGCCAGCAGCAGCCCCGGTAGGCCCTCCTGCTCACCGCGCGGCGATGAGGTCCTCGATGGTCGCCAGCAGCGTCCGCACCGGCACACCGGTGCCGCCCTTCGGGGTGTGGCCCCACGGCGAGCCGGTGTTGTACGCCGGACCGGCGACGTCGAGGTGCGCCCACGGCAGGCCGGACGGGACGAACTCGGCGAGGAAGTGCCCGGCGACGAGCATGCCGCCCATCCGGTCGGCGTTGGCGTTGACCATGTCGGCGAGGGGCGAGTCCAGCCCGCGCCGCAGCTCCGGCGGCAGCGGCATCGCCCACATCGGCTCCCCGCACCGACGAGCGGCCGCGACGACGGCGTCGCGCAGGTCGTCGCTGCCCATGACCCCGGCCGTGCGCGTGCCCAGGGCGACCAGCTGGGCGCCGGTCAGGGTGGAGGTCTCCAGCAGGTAGTCGGGGGAGTCCTCGGCCGCGCGGCAGATCGCGTCGGCGAGCACGATCCGGCCCTCCGCGTCGGTGTTGGTGATCAGGACCTTCTTGCCGTTGCGGAAGGTCACCACGTCCGCCGGGCGGTAGGCGCTGCCACCGGGCAGGTTCTCGGCGATCGGGACGGTCGCGGTGACCTCGACCGGCAGGCCCAGCTCGGCCACGAGGCAGACCGTGCCGATCACGGCCGCGGCACCGGCCATGTCGCTGGTCATGTCCTCCATCTTCGGCGCGGGCTTGATCGACAGGCCGCCGCTGTCGAAGGTGATGCCCTTGCCGACCAGCGCGATCTTCGCCTTGGCCTTCTTGCCGCGGTAGGTCATCCGCAGCAGGCGGGGTCCCCGCGCCGAGCCGCCACCGACGGCCAGGATGCCGCCGTAGCGGCCCTCCGCCAGCGCCTTCTCGTCGAGGACCTCGACCGACAGCCCCGCCTTCCTGCCCGCCGCGGCACCCCGCGCGGCGAGCTCGGCCGGGTACAGGTCGTTGGGCGGGGTGTTCACCAGGTCCCGGACCAGGGCGACCGCGTGCGCGACGGCGCGCACCCGTTCCAGCTGCCCCTTCACCTCCGCGACGGCCGGGACGACCAGCTCGAACGACGACGGCGGGGCGAGCCGGTCGGCCGGCAGCTCGGACTTGTAGCCGGTGAACTCGTAGGCGCCGAGCAGGGAGCCCTCGCCGACGGCGTGCAGCCGCTCGGCGTCCGGCGGCCCGCCGACGGCCGCTAGCAGCGTGACGACCGTGCCCCGGCCGGCGAGCGCGCGGCTGGCGGCGCCGGCTGCCCGCCGCACCACGTCGGGGGAGTAGCAGCCGTCCGACTGCGGCGCGCCGAGCCCGACGGCGACGACCACCGGGAACGGGCCCTGGCCGAACGTGGGCAGCTTGGTGATCTCCTCCTCGGCGCCCTTGGCGCCCAGATCGGCGAGTGCGGCGAGCAGCCGCCCGCCGAGGAGCCGGTCGACCGCATCGGCGCCGGGGGTGGAGAGGAGTCCCGAGGGCCCCTTGCCGACACCGACCACGACGGCGTCGGCGGAGAGCTTCTCGATCGGGCGGTCGGTGGCGGAGATCGTCGGCGGCACGGCGTCGATCCTAGTGAGCGGGCTCCGCTGCCCCCCGCGCCCCGCGAGCTCGCCGCGGGACCCGCAGCGGGGCCGCGCTAGCGTCACTTCCGTGAGTCCCCAGACCTCGCCCCTGCGCGAGCGCCACGCTGCCGCCGGCGCCAAGTTCGCGGACTTCGGTGGCTGGTCCATGCCGATCGAGTACGCCCACGGCGGCGTCCTCGCCGAGCACGCCGCGGTGCGGGAGGCCGTGGGGCTGTTCGACGTCTCCCACCTGGGCACCGCCACGGTCCGCGGCCCCGGGGCGGCCGCCTTCGTCGACTCCTGCCTCAGCAACGACCTGTCCCGCATCGAGCCCGGGCAGGCGCAGTACACGCTGTGCTGCGTGCCCGACGGGGAGCCGCGGGCCGGGGGCGTCGTCGACGACCTGATCGTCTACCTGCACGGCCCCGACGACGTCCTGCTGGTGCCCAACGCCGCCAACGCCGCCGACGTGCTGGCCCGGCTGTCCGCGGCCGCACCGGACGGGGTCACCGTCACCGATCGGCACACCGAGGTCGCCGTGCTCGCGTTGCAGGGTCCGCGCTCTCCGGAGGTGCTCACCGCGGCCGGGCTGCCCGGCGGGGACCTGGCCTACATGTCGTTCGCCGGTGGGGACGGCGACGAGGTCACCGTCTGCCGCACCGGCTACACCGGCGAGCACGGCTACGAGCTGCTCGTCGGCGCAGCCCGGGCCGGTGAGCTGTGGGACGCGGTGCTCGCGGCCGGGGAGCCGCACGGCATCCGGCCCTGCGGGCTCGGCGCCCGGGACACGCTGCGCACCGAGATGGGCTACCCGCTGCACGGGCACGAGCTGTCGCTGGACATCACCCCGAACCAGGCGCGCTCGGGCTGGGCCGTCGGGTGGAAGAAGGCGGCGTTCTGGGGCCGGGAGGCGTTGCTCGCCGAGAAGCAGGCCGGCCCGGCCCGGCAGCTCTGGGGGTTGCAGGCCCCCGGCCGCGGCATCCCGCGGCCTGGCATGGACGTCCTCGGCGCGGACGGGCAGCGGATCGGCGAGGTCACCAGCGGCACGTTCTCCCCGACGCTGCGCACCGGGATCGCCCTCGCGCTGGTCGACGCCGCGGCGGGGGTGGCCGAGGGCGACGAGGTGGCCGTCGACGTCCGCGGCCGGCCGCAGCCGGTCGTCGTCCGCCGTCCGCCGTTCGTCGAGTCGCACGTGCGCTGAGGCCTCAGGCGCCCTTCCCGGCCTGCTTGGACTCCTTGGTGGGCGTCGGCGGGTCCGGCAGCTCGTCGGCCATCGTGGCGTCGCGCTGGCCCATGGGCTGGGGCTCGCCCTCGGTCGTGTCGTGCGCCGTCTGGTGCTCGGCCTCGGAGTTGATCTCCGCGCCGAGGAGCACCAGGTAGCAGGTGAGGTAGAGCCACAGCATCAGCACGATCACGCCGGCGATCGCCCCGTAGGTCTTGTCGTAGGACCCGAAGTTGTCGACGTAGATGCTGAACAGCAGGCTCACGAGCGCCCAGATCACGGTGACGACGACCGAACCGAGGCTCACCCAGGAGAAGCGGGGGGAGTTGCGGTCGGGGGCCACCCGGTACAGCACCGCCAGCGAGCCCGCGACGACCCCCAGCAGCAGCACCCAGCGGATGACCTGCGCGAGGACGGTGCCGAAGACCCCGAGCGGCAGCGCCTCGAGAACCGCGGGCACGACGGCGACCAGCGCGAAGGTGATCAGCACGAAGACGATGGCGCCCAGCGTCAACCCGAGCGCGAGGGCCTTGCGCTTGACGAAGCCGCGGGTCTCCACCTCGTCGTAGGCGATGTTCACCGCGGTGATCAGGTTCCCGGTCCCGCCCGAGGCGCTCCACAGCGCGGCCAGGATCGAGACGATCAGGCTGAAGGTGAGCGCGCCGCCGCTGTTGTCCACGATCGAGGTGAGCTGGGCGGCGAGCAGGCTCTGCGCCTCCTCGGGCAGCTGGCCGGACAGCGACTCGATCTGCCGGCTCACGGTCTCCGGGGAGGCGACCAGCCCGTAGATCGAGATGGTCGCGATGAGCGCCGGGAAGACCGCGAGGAAGGCGAAGAACGCGACGCCGGCACCGATGATCGGCATGTTGTCGGCGCTGTTCTCGGCCCAGGCGCGCTTGACGATCTGCACCCAGCCCCGCGCCGGGATCTCGGTCGGCTTCTCGGCGTGCACGCCGGGCAGCTCGGCCTCGCCGGGCACGTGCGGGGCCGGCCGGGCGGCCTCCCGGCGCTCGGTGGCGACCACGTCCGCCGACGAGGACCCGGTCGCCGGGCGGTCAGCGGACCGCTCGGCGGCGACCCGCGCCGCGGCACGCCGCTCGGCCTTCTCCTGCACCCGCTGGCGGATGCGGTCGACTGAGCCTTCGGGACGACCGGTGTTGACCATCGGGCTGCTCCTCGTCGGGGGTCGGGCGGTCAGTCGCCGGGCCAGCTGCCGGTCAGCTTGGTGAAGCCGCGGGCGCCGGCCCGGTCGATCGCGGCCTTCGTCGCGGCGAAGATCGCGCCCTGGATCGCCGCGGCGAGCACCACCTCGCGCATCCGGTACTCGCTCTGCAGCGCGCTGGGGGCGTCGTCCTCGTTCGCCACGCGCTTCCAGACCTGCTTGAACACCGCGCCGGACACCATGCCGGCGAGCACGCCACCGAGCAGGCCGATCGGCCGGTAGGCGAGCTTTGCGCCCGTGCTGCTCATCGCTTCCTCCTCCAGGTCACCACGCCCACGACGAGCGCGACGAGGACCGCGACGGCCCCGAGCACGACCGGCGGGCTCTCGCGGTAGGTCTCCACGGCCGTGTCCCGGGCGCGGTAGACGCCCTCCCGGGCCCGGCTGGGCACGTCCAGCCGGTTGCTGAGCTCGTCGAGGGTGCGGCTGAGCTGCTCGCGGGTGCGGTCGATGTCGGCGCGGATGGCGTCGGGGTCGGTCGGCCCGCCGACGTCCGGGGTGCCGGTGGGGCGGTGGCCGTCGGGTGCGGTCATCGCTGCACCCGCTCCTTCAGCGTCGTCACGTCGGTCCCGAGGCTCCCGATCGTCTCGCCCGGCAGCCGGGGAGCGGCCTGCTGGACGTCCTCCTCGCCGAGCAGGCCGAGGACGGCGACCGGGCCGGCCCCGCCGAAGAGCCCCGCGCCGACGCCGAGCAACTGGGCGGTGGACGCGTTCGCGGGGTGGGGCTGCGGGGTCTCCGCTCGGGTCGAACCGGTGCCCGGGCTGGGCAGGGCCATGGGTCCTCCGCGGTCGGGGGAGCTGGACGCCACCCTCCATGCCCCGATCGCCTTACTCCGTAAACCAAGATCACCAACCGCGACGGCGGGGACCTGACTAGCCTCGCCGCCATGCGCTGGACCTGGCAGCTGGAAGACCCGACGGGTGCGCCCGTGGACCCTGCGAGCCTCGACCTGGAGGTCTCCGACTGGGACAGCCAGGGGGACGCCGAGTCCTGGCTGGGGGAGAACTGGCGGGACCTGCTGGAGCGCGGGATCGCCACCGTGACCCTGTTCGAGGGCGGGACGAAGGTGTACGGCCCGATGGGGCTGGCCGCGACATAGGACCGGGGCGGACGACGAGTCGTCCGCCCCGGTGGCCCCGTCCAGAGGAGGACGGGGTCCTTTCTCAGCCGCGGGAGGTCTTGGCGGGGTCGCGCTCGACCACGTCGCCGAGCGCCTCGTCGATGCGGGTCAGCACCTCGGCCGGCAGCTGGACGCCGGCGGCCTCCACGTTGTCGTGCACCTGCTCGGGCCGGCTGGCGCCGATGATCGCTGCGGCGACGTTCTGGTTCTGCAGCACCCAGGCGACGGCGAGCTGGGCCATCGACAGCCCGACCTCGTCGGCGATCGGGCGCAGCTGCTGCACGCGCGTGAGGATGTCGTCGGTCAGGAAGGACTGCATCGACCCGCCCACGCCGGCGTGCGCCCCGCGGCTGCCCTCCGGCGGCTGCTGGCCCGGCTGGTACTTGCCGGTCAGCACGCCCTGGGCCAGCGGCGACCAGACGATCTGGGACAGGCCCTCCTTCTCGCTGGTGGGCACGACCTCGGCCTCGATGACCCGCCACAGCATCGAGTACTGCGGCTGGTTGCTGATGAGCTGGACCTTCAGCTCGCGGGCCAGCTCGGCCGCGGCCGCGATCTCCTCGGCCCGCCACTCGGAGACCCCGAGGTAGAGCACCTTGCCCTGGCGGACGAGGTCCGCGAAGGCGGTCATCGTCTCCTCCAGCGGCACCGAGGAGTCGTAACGGTGCGCCTGGTAGAGGTCGACGTAGTCGGTCTGCAGCCGCTTCAACGAGGCGTGGCAGCTCTCGATGATGTGCTTGCGGGACAGGCCGCGGTCGTTGGCGCCGGGGCCGGTCGGCCAGTAGACCTTGGTGAAGACCTCCAGGCCCTCGCGGCGCTGGCCGGCCAGCGCCCGGCCGAGCACGGACTCGGCCTTCGTCTGGGCGTAGACGTCGGCGGTGTCGAACGTGGTGATCCCGGCGTCGAGGGCCGCGTGCACGCAGGCGTGCGCGGCGTCCTCCTCGACCTGGCTGCCGTGGGTTAGCCAGTTGCCGTAGGCGATCTCGGAGATGGTCAGGCCGGAGCGGCCGAGGCGTCTGAATTCCACGGACGCCGACCGTACCGACCTGCGCGCAAACCGCTCGTCGAGACGGGAGGCGGGCAGTTCTTCCGGCTAGACCTCGGCGTTCGGCGCGACGGCGGGCTTCGGGAAGCGCCAGCGGCGGATCATCGTCGACCGGCTGATGCCGTACCAGACCAGCGACCGCATCTTCTGGTCGGAGTCCGGGAAGCGCGCGGTGACGACCTTCTTGATCCGGCGGCCCAGCAGGAACGAGTCGGTGACGATCGCGAGGAAGAACACCAGCCAGACCATCGTGGCGTAGTTCTTGAACGCCGGGCTGGGGACGACCAGGCTGATCATGATCAGCCCCGCCACGAACAGGAAGACGCTGCCGACGTTGCGCCGGGTGTCGACGATGTCGCGCACCAGCCGCCGCACCGGCCCCCGGTCCCGGGCCGGCAGCGCGCTGTCGTCGCCGCGGCCCAGGGCGGCCCGCTGGCTGCCCCGGGTGCTCGCCTGCTGCTCCCGCATCCGCCGGTAGGCCTCCTTGCGGGTGGTCGGCGGCGGCGGGACCGGCCCGCTGCGCCGTCCCTGGGCCTCGTTGCGCTTGGGGGTGGGGCGGCCCTTGCCGGCCGCGACCGCCTGCTGCGCCGCGGTGTCGTCGGCCGCGGCCGGCGTGGTCTCGGCGGCGGGACGGCGGCCGGGGAGGCGGAACTTCACGGCTGGGGAGTCTACGTGTCCACCGCCGGCCCCCCGGTGCCGCGGACGGCGGCGTCGTGCCCCGGTGGTGGCAAGCGGTCCCCGCGGCTGCACCTGCGCCGTACAGTGGGAAGCAGCTCCGCTCCGGCGGTGTTGGACGTCGCGACAGACCGCCGGACCGACGCGGCCCCGCGGCGCCCGAGCTGGACACCTCGAGTGTGGGAGGACCACAGACATGACCGTGCAGGACACGCAGGCCCCCGGCGCCACCAACGTCGTGCTCAGCGAGCAGGCTGCCGCCAAGGTGAAGGCGCTGCTCGACCAGGAGGGCCGGGACGACCTGCGTCTGCGGATCGCGGTGCAGCCGGGCGGCTGCTCGGGTCTGCGTTACCAGCTGTTCTTCGACGAGCGCTTCCTCGACGGTGACCAGACCTACGAGTACGGCGGCGTCGAGGTCATCGTCGACCGCATGAGCGGCCCGTACCTCGGTGGCGCCGTGATCGACTTCGTCGACACGATCGAGAAGCAGGGCTTCACCATCGACAACCCCAACGCAGGCGGCTCCTGCGCCTGCGGCGACTCCTTCCACTGAGTAAGGACCCTCCTGCCCCCCGCCACTCGCAAGCTCGCGGCGGGACCACGCAGGAGGGCCGTACCACGAGGCCCGGTTCCCCTTGGGGAGCCGGGCCTCGTTCAGTTCTGCGGTTCCGTCGGGATCGGGATGCCGCTCCCGCCGGGTCCGGGCGTCAGCGTCTCGGGCAACCCGGAGGTCGGTGGCGTGACCGTGCCGGACGGCGTGATCGGCGGGGGAGTGGAGACCTCCGACGGGGTGGCGGGTCCAGGCTGGTCGCCGTCCCCGCCGGAACACCCACCGAGGACGGCGACGGCCAGCAGCCCGGCCGTCAGCGCACCCGCCGCCCGCCGGCCGGTCACAACCGGACCGGGTAGACGGGCTCGGGGATCTCCGGGGTGATCCGCTGCTCGACGAAGATGCCGTGCCACACCATGAAGACCAGCACCTCCCAGACCTGCCGGGCGACCCGCTTGCTCGGGGTGTCCTCCTGGCGCAGCCGCTCGAGCAGGCCCAGCACGTGCTCCCGGTCCAACCACTCGTCGGCCTGGCTGGCGGTGACGATGTCCCGGGCCCAGCCGTGCAGCGGCCCGGCCAGGAAGTCCGCCGTCGGCACCGGGAAGCCCAGCTTGCGGCGGTCCATGATCCGCGGCGGGACGATCTGCCGCATCGCCTGCCGCAGCGCGTACTTCGTCGCGTCCCCGCGCGCGGGCACCCGCATCTCCAGCGGCAGCGTGCTGGCCAGCGCGAACACCTCCGGGTCCAGGAACGGCACCCGGAGCTCGAGGGAGTTCGCCATGGTGATCTTGTCGGCCTTGACCAGGATGTCGCCGCGCAGCCAGGTGAACAGGTCGACGTACTGCATCGCGGTCACGTCGTCGTAGCCGGCCTCCCGGGTGCGCCGGTAGAGGTCCTCGGTGACCTGCACGTGGGACAGGTCCGGGTCGTGGCCGGGCAGCAGCTGCGCCAGCTCGTCGTCCCGCATGTTCCGCGCGTTGCCGTAGTAGCGCTGCTCCAGCGGGATGGAGGCGCGGCGCAGCAGGTCCTGGCCGCGCACGCCCTCGGGGACGAGCCGGGACAGCGCGCCGAGCGCCCGGCGACCGGCCGGGGGCAGCTTCGACGCCCAGGCCAGGCTGAGCGGCTCCCGGTAGATCGTGTAGCCGCCGAACAGCTCGTCGGCGCCCTCGCCGGAGAGCACGACCTTGACGTGCTTGCGCGCCTCACGGGCCACGAAGTACAGCGGCACCAGCGCCGGGTCGGCGACCGGGTCGTCGAGGTACCAGACGACCGTCGGGATCACCTCGGCGAACTCCTCGGCCGTGATCTCGACCGGGACGTGCCGGACGCCGAGGATCGCGGCCGACTCCGCGGCGATCTCCACCTCCGAGGTGGCCTCCCGCTGGAAGCCCACGGTGAAGGTCACCAGATCGCGGTTGTACTTGTGCGCGAGGGCCGCGATCGCCGTGGAGTCGATGCCGCTGGACAGGAACGAGCCGACCGTCACGTCCGCGCGCATGTGCTTGGCCACGGAGTCGTCGAGGACGGCGGCGATCCGGTCGTACAGCGCCTGCTCCGTCCCCGGGGCCACCGGGACCGGGCGGAACGACGGGTGGAACCACCGCTTCGTGTGCAGCTCCCCGTCCGCGACGGTGAAGCTGGTGCCGCTCTCGATCCGCCGGATCCCGCGGTGCAGGGTCGCCGGCTCCGGGACGTACTGCAGGGTCAGGTAGTGCTGCAGGGAGGCCGGGTCCACCCCCCCAGCCGCCGCGCTGCCGCCGAGCAGCTCGAGCAGCGCCTTCTTCTCCGAGCTGAACACCAGCCCGCCGTCCGCGAGGCGCGCGGTGAACAGCGGCTTGATGCCGAAGCCGTCCCGGGCGCCGAACGCCGTCCCGGTCTCGGTGTCCCAGATGACGAAGGCGAACATGCCGCGCAACCGGGGGACGATCGCCTCGCCCCAGAGGTCGTACCCGGCGACGATCGCCTCGGTGTCACCCTCGGTCGCGAACTCGGCCCCGGCGGCACGCAGCTCCTCGCGGAGCTCCAGGTAGTTGTAGATCTCGCCGTTGAAGACGATCCGGTAGCGGCCGTCGGCGTACGGCATCGGCTGCGGGCTGCCCTCGATGTCGATGAAGGCCAGCCGGTTGAAGCCGAGGACCGCGCGGCGGTCCGCCCAGATCTCCCGGTCGTCCGGGCCGCGGTGACGCAGGCAGCGCAGCGCGTGCTGCACGCCCGCGATGGTCTGCTCACCGACCCGGTCGGCGTCGGTGGACAGGTAGGCGAGCAGGCCGCACATGCGGGGTGGTCTCCAGGAGCCGGGGAACGGGGGAAGGGGGCGGTCTACAGGGGCCGACCGGCGCGGACGCGGGAGGTCACCCGGCGCTCCGCCCAGAAGGACAGGAAGGGGACGACGCCGGCCAGCAGCACCAGGACCGTGCCCTTCGCCGTCCAGCGCGCCTTCAGCGCCAGGTCGAAGGCGGCCACCAGGTAGACGATGTAGAGGAACCCGTGGACCGGTGAGACCACCTTGGAGACCTCGGGGATCCCGGCGGCGTAGCGCAGCGGCACGGCCACCAGGACCAGGATCAGAAGCATGACGCCGACGACGTAGGACATCACCCGGTAGCGGGTCAGGGTGCCGGCGACCCGGGGCGGCACGGTGGCCGCGGACGGCTCAGCGACCACCGTTCACCCGCTGTCCCAGCGCCTTGGCGTTCAGCTCGGCCAGGTAGGCGTTGTACGCGGCCAGCTCGGGGTCGCCGGTGGTGTCGATCCGCGGCCGCTGGTAGAGCACGACCGACGTCCCCGGCTCGTCGTCGGCGGGGTCCCGGCGCAGCTCGTCGCGGCACATGCGCAGGTAGAAGCCCGCGCCCATGAGGCCGTACAGCGGCCACTGCAGGGCGTAGCTCCAGTTCACCGGGCCGCCGCCGGCCTCGGCCTTGGTGAGCTGCCAGTGGCCGAGGAAGAACGTCATCACGAACAGCGCCAGGACCAGCAGGTGCATCAGCACCCACCGCCAGGTCAGCAGGCGTTGGTACACGCCTGCGACTCTAACCGCCGCCGGACCCGGGAAGGCGCCGCCGGAGGTGATGCCGGTGACCCGACGCGGCCGGGCCCGGACCCTGCGGCAACGGATCGCCGCTGCCGAACCCGCAGATGGGAGCCGTCGTCGGGCGGTCGCGCGGGCCGACCCGCCGGGCCGTCGCGCCCACCCCCGGACCGGGAGGCGGGGTCGGATACTCTCCGGGAGACTGTGGTGGGGATCGACGGCGCCTGCCGAGGAGCCGTGGGACCCGCCGGTGAGACCGCCTGGCGCCGCCGGGCGGAGGAAGAGGAGGCAGCGGGCAGTGGCTCGACGCAGCAAGCAGGCGAAGGTCGCCGGGCTCGGTCTCCTGGGGGCGCTGACGCTCAGCGGGTGCTCTCTGAACGACGTCGCGGGCAGTTGGCTCAGCTGGGGCTGGCCCGAGGGCATCACCGACGAGGCCCACGCGATGCACGAGCTGTGGATCGGCTCGACGATCGCGGCCCTGGTCATCGGCATCGCCGTGTGGGCGCTCATGGCCTACGCCGCGATCCGGTACCGGAAGCGGGGTGACGAGCTGCCTCGGCAGACGGCGTACAACCTGCCGCTCGAGGTCGTCTACACGATCATCCCGTTCATCATCATCGCGGTGCTCTTCTTCTTCACCGTGAACACCCAGAACCGGGTGATGGAGCGCAGCGAGGACCCGGACGTCACCGTCTCGGTCAACGCGTTCAAGTGGAACTGGCAGTTCGTCTACCCGGACACCACTGACGCCGGTGGCGAGCCGATCTCCACCGTCGGCACCTCCGACGAGGTCCCGATCCTGGTGCTGCCGACCAACGAGACGGTCCGCTTCGAGCTGGTGTCCGCCGACGTCATCCACTCCTTCTGGGTGCCGGACTTCCTCTTCAAGCTCGACGTCATCCCGGGCAACGAGAACGGCCGCGACAACGTCTTCGAGGTGACCGTCCGCGAGGAGGGCTCGTACGTCGGCCGCTGCGCCGAGCTGTGCGGCACCTACCACGCGTACATGAACTTCGAGGTGCGGTCGGTGACCTCCGACGAGTACGACGACTACATCACCGCCCGCGAGTCGGGCCTGTCGACCTACGAGGCGCTGGAGAGCATCGGCCAGCCCGGCCAGGCCACCACCACCGTGCCCCTGCCCCTGGGTGGCCAGCAGGCCGCCTCGGCGCAGGACTGACCCGACCCACGCGGCACCAGGAGGAGCGACCGTGAAGGTCGAAGCAGCAATCTTCAACTTGATCACGGTGTTCTGCCTCGTCGCGGCCATCGTGTACGGCGTGTGGTCCCGCGAGCCCATCGGCACCACGGCGCTGGTCCTGTCCGGTGGCCTGTGCGCGCTCATCGGCGGGTTCTTCTGGTTCGTCAGCCGGCGCATCGACGCGCGGCCGGAGGACCGCAAGGACGCCGAGATCGCCGACGGCGCGGGTGAGCTGGGCTTCTTCAGCCCGGCGAGCTACTGGCCCTTCGGGCTGGCCCTCTCGGCGGCGCTGATGGGCCTGGCGCTGGCGTTCTGGTACCCGTGGCTGGTGCTGATCGCCGCGGTCGCCCTCCTGCTGACCATCGGCGGCCTGCTGTTCGAGTACTACGTCGGGCAGAACGCGCACAGCTGACCGGTCTCGCCCGAGCACGGGCCCCCTCCCCGCCGGGAGGGGGCCCGTCGTCGTCTCCGAGCCGGCGTGTGCCGCGGCCGGGGGACCGGAGCATCTTCCTCCCTGCGCTCCTCGGGGCTCGGCCACCAGGAGCTGTGGCCGTCGCACGTGGGCCTGCACGCCGTGCGACGTCGAGCGGGAGACCGGCCCGATCGGGGAGGCAGACGCCGCGACGGGCAGCGCGATGTCCGCGACGTCCCGGCCCCACTGGGGGACGCGCGGTGGGGTGGCAGCCCTACCGCGACGGTTGCCGCCGAGATCGGGGATCCCGGTGGCAGCAGCCGGGCGCACGGGCCCGGCATCCCGGATCTCGACGCGAGAGTGCCGTGGCGCCGGGGCACGAGGGGTGTCCGCGCCCGTCCGACCGCAACGAGAAGGGCCCCGGTGGGAGATCCCACCGGGGCCCTTCCTGCGTGCTGTGCGCCAGGTCAGTCGCGCGGCTCCCGCGGGCGACCACCCGCGGACGGGCGACCGCCCTCGGCGGGCCGGCCGGACCTGGTGAGCTCGCGGCTGGCCTCCTCGGCCTCCAGCCCGCGCGCCTCCCGCTCGGCCTGGCGCTGGACCTCGGCCGGCTCCTCGATCGGGCGGAAGAAGCCCTTGATCGCGCGGCGGGCGCCGCCGACCTGGTTCATCTTCTTGGGCACCGAGGCGCCGCCGTAGGACAGCACCCCGTGGCCGTGGTCGTCGACCGGGCCGAGCGGCTGGTGCACCTCGATGAACTCACCGTTGGGCAGCCGCCGGATGACACCGGTCTCGATCCCGTGCTCGAGCACCTCGCGGTCGTGCCGCTGGAGGCCCAGGCAGATCCGGTAGGTGATCCAGTAGGCGATCGGCGGCAGGAGGATGAAGCCGATGCGGCCGAACCAGGTCATCGCGTTGAGGCTGATGTCGAACTTCTCCGCGATGACGTCGTTGCCCCCGGAGATCCACAGCACGATGTACGCGGTCAGCGCCATCGCGCCGAGCCCGGTGCGCACGGGGACGTCGCGCGGACGCTGCAGCAGGTGGTGGCTGGCGGTGTCACCGGTCAGCTTGCGCTCGATGATCGGGTACAGCGCCATCACGGTGAACATCACGCCCGGGAGGCCGAGGGCACCCCAGAGCACCGGCGGGATGTGGTAGCCCCAGAGCTCGATCTCCCACGGCGGGAAGATGCGGGAGCCGCCGTCGACGAAACCGATGTACCAGTCCGGCTGCGACCCGGCGGAGACCTGGGCCGGGTTGTACGGGCCGATGAGCCAGATCGGGTTGATCTGCACCAGACCGCCCAGGGCGGCACAGACCGCGAAGACGATGAAGAACAGCGCCGTGGCCTTGCCCGCGAACGTCGGGAAGAGCCGGTTGCCGACCACGTTGTGCTCGGTCCGCCCCGCGCCGGGGAACTGGGTGTGCTTCTGCTTGATCAGCACCGTCAGGTGCAGCGCGATCAGGGCCAGGATGATCGCGGGGATGATCAGCACGTGCAGGATGTACAGCCGGCCGATGATCAGCTCACCCGGGAAGTCCCCACCGAAGACGGTGAAGTACACCCACGTGCCGATCACCGGGATCGACAGGAACACCGCGGAGAAGATCCGCAGCCCGGTCCCGGACAGCAGGTCGTCGGGGAGGGTGTAGCCGGCGAAGCCCTCGAGCATGGCCAGGACCAGCAGCGCGACGCCGATGAACCAGTTGGTCTCGCGCGGCCGGCGGAAGGCGCCGGTGAAGAAGATGCGCAGCAGGTGGACGCAGATGGCCGCCACGAACAGCAGCGCGGCCCAGTGGTGCATCTGCCGGATGAACAGACCGCCGCGGACGTCGAAGGAGAGGGCGAGGGTCGAGTCGTACGCCGCGGACACGTCCACGCCGCGCAGCGGCGCGTAGCTGCCCTCGTACACGACCTCCCTCATCGACGCGTCGAAGAAGAAGGTCAGGTACGTGCCGGACAGCAGCAGGACGACGAAGGCGTAGAGCGCGATCTCCCCGAGCAGGAACGACCAGTGGTCGGGGAAGACCTTGTTCATTGTGCGCCGGAGCCACCCGGCGATGGGAAGGCGGTCGTCGACCTCGAGGGCCGCCTTCCCGACGAGCGTCCTGGGCTGCTCCGGCGCGGGAACGGTGTTCGTGGCCATCAGTTGAGCCTTCCCATGTTCCAGAACGACGGGCCGACGGGCTCACGGAAGTCGCTGCGAGCGACGAAGTAGCCCTCCTCGTCGACCCTGATGGGCAGCTGCGGCAGCGAGCGGGTGGCCGGGCCGAAGACCGGCCTGGCGCCCTGCGTCACGTCGAACTGCGACTGGTGGCACGGGCAGAGGATCCGGCTGGTCTCCTGCTCGTAGAGCGACACCGGGCAACCGGCGTGCGTGCAGATCTTGGAGTAGGCGAGGTAGTCGCCGTAGCCGAAGTCCTCCTGGCCGGCCGGGGTGACCAGGGTCTCCATCTGGTCGGGCCGCAGCCGGATCAGCATGACGGCGGCGTCGGAGTGGTGGACCGAGTTGCCGCCCGGGATGGCCGGGAAAACCGTCTCCAGCGATCCGGGCACCTGGTCACCCGGGCGCACCGGGGTGCCGTCGTCACGCAGCAGCCGGAGCCCGTCCGCCCACGGGGTGGTGCCGAGCGGGTTGCCCTTGTTCGGGTTCTTGATCAGACCACCCAGCGGGGCGATCAGCATGACCCCCATCGCAGCGCCCATGAAGGCCAGTGTCCCCCCGAGGAGCTTGCGGCGGGGGAGCCCCGAGTTGTGCCACGCGCCGACCAGCGTCGCGCCGGTGGTGACCCGGTCGAAGTGCGAGCCGTCGTGCTTGTCCTGCACCGCCGTCTCGTGCGGCAGCAGCTTCTTGACGTACAGCACGAGGCCCACGCCGATGGCGAGCAGCGACAGGCCCATCGTGGCGCCGAGCAGCGGCGTGAAGAGCGCGCTCCAGCCGCTGTCCCCCGGCTCCCAGGACCAGTCGGGGAGGAACCAGTTCGAGCCGGCGTAGACGACGAGGAAGGCCACGGCGGACAGGGCGGCGATGGCGAACCACAGGGTGACCTGGCGGGCGGCCTTCCGCTCCAGCGGCGAGCCGGGCTCCGGCACCGGGTCCACGTGCAGGACCTCGACCGCGTCGTACCGGGCACCGAGCCGGTCCAGCTCGGTGCGGTCCATCGCGGCGAGCTGCTGGGGGGTGTAGTCGTCGTCCGGCCCGCCGTGCAGCGGGCCGGGGACGTCCGCGCCGCCGGTGGAGCCGGGGCGGTGGTCGGTCGTGCTCACGCCTTCGTCCCCATCCAGAAGATCCCGAACAGCAGGCTGCCCATGCCGACGGTCCAGATGACCAGGCCCTCGGCGACCGGGCCGACCCGTCCGATGCCGGCGCCGCCGGGGTCGGCCTGCTCCTTGATGGTCTGCACGTAGTTGATGATCGCCCGCTTGTCCTCGGGCGTCAGCTGGTTGTCACCGAAGACCGGCATGTTCTCCGGACCGGAGAGCATCGCGGTGTAGATGACGAGGTCGCTGGCCTCCTGGAGGGAGGGCGCACGCTTGCCGGAGGAGAGCGCGCCGCCCTCTCCGGTGAAGTTGTGGCACTGGGCGCAGTTGAGCCGGAAGAGCTCGCCACCCGCGGCCAGGTCGCCGTCGCGCAGATCACCCGAGGGCATGGTCGGACCGCCGCCGTTGGCCTGGATGTAGGCCATCAGCTGCTCGATCTGCTCCTCGGTGAAGATCGGCGCGCGCTCGGGCGCCTGGGCCTCCTGGCGCACCAGGGGCATGCGGCCGGTGTGCACCTGGAAGTAGACGGCGGCCTCGCCGACGCCGATGAGGGACGGACCGCGGTCCTGCACGCCCTCCAGGTTCGCGCCGTGGCAGGTGATGCAGCTGCGGGTGTACAGCTCCTGCCCGGCCTCGACGGCGTTGGACGCGGTGCCCGTGGAGTCGTCGGCGGCGCTGGCGCCGGGGGCCAGCACGGAGTAGCCCACCCCGGTGAGGACCAGGGCGGCCATCAGGCCGGCGACGTTGGCCAGGCGACGGCGCTGCTTGGAGCGGCGGCGGTCGCGCGCCGCGGCGGCAGGGCTGCCGGCCACCGGCCGGCGTCCGAACCGGGCGCGCAGGCCGCGGTGGCTGTCGACGGGGGCCTCGGAGGAGGGGTTCGTGGTGGACACCGGTTCCCTAGCGGATCAGGTAGATCGTGGCGAAGAGCCCGACCCACACGACGTCGACGAAGTGCCAGTAGTAGGAGACCACGATGGCCGAGGTCGCCTGGGCTGGCGTGAAACGGCCCATGGTGGACCGGATGAGCACGAAGATGAAGGCGATCAGGCCGCCGATCACGTGCAGCGCGTGGAAGCCGGTCGTCAGGTAGAAGACCGAGCCGTACGTCGACGAGGCGATCGTCGTGCCGTGGTCCACGACCAGCACGCGGTACTCGTTCGCCTGGGCGAGGACGAACACCGTCCCCATCAGGAAGGTGATCGTGAACCAGCGGCGCAGGCCGTAGACGTTCCCGATCTCCGCCGCGAAGACACCGAGCTGGCAGGTCACCGACGAGGCGACCAGGATGATGGTGAACACCGTCGCGTACGGCAGGTTCAGCTCGGTGGGCTCCGGGGGCCAGCCCTCGGTCGCCCGGGCTCGCGCGGTGAAGTACATGGCGAACAGCCCGGCGAAGAACATCAGCTCACTGGCGAGCCAGACGATCGTGCCGACGCTGACCATGTTCGGTCGGGTCAGGGAGTGCACCCGCGAGGTGTCGAAGGTGCTGCTCGCCACGGGGGCCGTTGTCACGGGCTCATCATGGCATCGGAACAGCGTGCCCACGACGTGGGGTGGACGGGCGTGGCGCGCCGACCACGAGGCGTGCGCCGCACCGGCGTGGGCGATCCGGGCAGACACTAGGCTCCGGGCTGTGAGTGACGTCTCCGTGCCGTCCACCGTGCTGGTCTTCAGCCCGCGGGCCGAGGTCCGCGCCGCCGTCCGCACCGCCCTGGGGAGCTCGCCGGCCGCCGACGTGGGACCGCTCGGGTACGTGGAGTGCGCCACCGGCGAGGAGGTCGTCGCCGCCGTCGACGCGGGGGGCATCGACCTGTGCGTGCTGGACGGTGAGGCGCAGCCCACGGGCGGCATGGGCCTGAGCCGGCAGCTCCACGCCGAGATCGCCGACTGCCCGGCGCTGGTCGTGCTGATCGCCCGGCAGGCCGACCGCTGGCTGGCGCACTGGTCGCTGGCCGACGCCACGCTGGCGTACCCGGTCGACCCGCTGACCGCCACCGACGTCGTCGCCGGGCTGCTGCGCGACCGCGCCGCGCGGCGCCCCGCCGCCCGCCGCTGACCCGTGGCGGACACGAGCCCGACCTGGTCGGGTCTGCTCAACCGGCTGACCCGCGGCGAGGACCTCGCCGCGGAGGACACCCGCTGGGCCATGCGCCAGGTCATGACCGGCGAGGCGACCCCGGTCCAGGTGGCCGGCTTCGTCGTCGCGCTGAAGGCGAAGGGGGAGTCGCCGCAGGAGGTGGCCGGTCTCGCCGCGACGATGCTCGAGGTGGCCACCCCGGTGTCGCTGCCGGTCGACTGCGTGGACGTCGTCGGGACCGGGGGCGACGGCGCGCAGACGGTGAACATCTCTACCATGGCCGCGATCGTGACCGCCGCCGCCGGGGTGCCGGTGGCCAAGCACGGCAACCGGGCGGCCTCCTCCCGGTCGGGCACCGCCGACGTCCTCGAGGCCCTCGGCGTGGTGATCGACCTGCCGGCACCGGCGGTGGCCCACTGCGTGCGGGAGGCCGGCATCGGCTTCTTCTTCGCGCCGGTGTTCCACCCCGGCATGCGGCACGCGGCGGTGCCGCGCCGGGAGCTCGGCATCGGCACGGTCTTCAACTTCCTCGGTCCGCTGACCAACCCCGCCCGGCCGGTGGCCGGGGCGATCGGCTGCGCCGACGCGCGGATGGCACCGGTGCTCGCCCAGGTGCTGGCCGACCGCGGCTCGCGGGCGCTGGTCTTCCGCGGGGACGACGGCCTCGACGAGATCACCACCACGACCACCTCCGCGGTCTGGGTGGTGCGCGACGGCGAGGTGGTGGCCGAGCGCCTGGACCCGACGCTGCTCGGGGTGCCCCGGTCCGCGCCGGACTCCCTGCGGGGCGGCGAGCCCGCGGTCAACGCCGAGGTGGTGCGCCGGCTGGTGGCCGGTGACCGGGGGCCGGTGCGGGACGCGGTGCTGCTCAACGCCGCCGGCGCCCTGGCGGCGTTCGACGAGCGAGGCGCCCGGCTGCACGACGCCCTGGCCGCCGGCCTGGAGCGCGCGGCCGCGGCGATCGACGACGGCCGGGCCGCCGCCAAGCTGGAGAAGTGGGTGCGGGTCAGCCGTCAGGCACGCGAGGCCGTCCAGGCCTGAAGACGGCCCCTCTGCCCCCCACCGCTTGCGAGCTCGCGGCGGGGCCCTGCGGAGGGGCCGCTCTCACTCGGCGGACTCGAGCCCCAGGGAGAAGGCCGACTCCAGGTCGTGCCGGGAGTAGGCCCGGAAGGCGATGTGCGTCTCGGTCTCCAGGACGCCGGGGACCTTGTTGATCTGCCCGGCGATGACGTCGGCCACCTGGTCGAACTGGCGGACCCGCACGACCGCGATCAGGTCGACCTCCCCGGCGGTCGAGTAGACCTCGCTGACCCCCTCGAGGTCGGCGACGGCCGCCGCGACCTCGGGGATGGCGTCGGTGGCGGCATCGATCATCACGATGGCGGTGATCACGCCGGGGATGCTAGCGGGGTGCCGCCCCGGGCGCGCCGCCCCGAGGGGCGGGCCGGCCGGGCGGGTGCGGCTCCCGGTGCGGGGGCGGCCACGCGATCGGGCTGGCTGTGCGTCCGCAGGGAGCGGTTGTCGCCGAACGGGTCGCGCTCGGCACGGCCGGCGTCCACGAGGGACAGGAACCCGCTGTAGTCCCCGGTGCCCGGAGCGCGGCAGGCCAGCGTGCCGGTGAGCTCCACCAGCCGGGTGCCCGGCTTCTCCATCCAGCGGAGCACGAGCTCGGTCTCGTCGACGGAGGCGGCCAGCTCGTCGCCGGGCCCGACCGGGGTCTCCGCGGTCGAGAGCAGGTCGGCGAGCGTGCCGCGGACCGACCGCCCCCGCTCCGCGACCCCGGCGGCCACCAGCCGCCCCCGCCGCACCACGGACAGCTGCCAGCCACCCGCGCCGTCGGGGCGGGCGAGCACCAGCTCGGGCACCCGGGCGAGGGACTCCAGCCGCTGGCGGCGGCGGACCGCGCGGACCAGGACGGCGACGCGGTCGCGCAGGACCGCGGCGTCCTCGTACCGGCCCTCCGCGGCGAGCTGCTCGACCCGGACGAGCAGCGGGGCCACCAGCGCCCGGGGGTCGGCGTCGACCGCGGCGGCGAAGACCGCGGCGATCGCGGCGTACTCCTCCCGGGACTGGGCCCCGGTGCACGGAGCGCCGCACCGGCCCATGCCGGCCAGCGCGCAGGCGCTGCCCCGCCCGGCGAGCGACAGCCGGGCGGTGCACTGCCGCAGCGGCAGCGACTCGTGCACCGCCGCGACGGCGGCGTCGGCCGCGCGCCGGTCGGCGAAGGGGCCCAGGAACACCCCGGTGCCGGGCCGGACCCGGCGGACCACCGACAGCCGCGGGAACGGCTCCTCGGTCAGCCGCACCCACAGGGCCCGCTCGGGGAAGCGGGACCGGCGGTTGTACCGCGGTTTGTGCTCGGCGATGAGGCGCAGCTCCCGGACGGCTGCCTCCAGGCCGTGGGCGCAGGGCAGCGCCTCCACCCGCTCGGCCAGCCGGATCATCTCCGTCATCCGGCTGCGCTGCTCGCCGGCGGAGAAGTAGGAGCGCACCCGGCTGCGCAGGTCGGTGGAGGTGCCCACGTACAGGGGTTCGTCGCGCGGGCCACGGAAGAGGTAGACGCCGGGGCCGGAGGGGACGTGCTCGGCCAGGTGGCGCTTGCGCCGCCGCTCCGGGTCGACCTGCCGGGTGAGGCCGGTGAGCTCCTCCAGCGACGTGATGCCCAGCGGGCCCACCCGCTCGAGCAGGCCGTGCAGGACGTCGACCGTGGCCCGGGCGTCGGCGAGGGCCCGGTGGCAGGGCTCCGTGGAGGTGGCGAAGTACGGCGCCAGGGTGGCCAGCTTGCAGTTGGGCACCTCGTCGCGGGTGAGCAGCCGCCGGGCGAGGACGGCGGTGTCCACCGAGGCGAACGCCGGCCAGGGCACGCCGATCTGCTCGCAGGCCGCCCGCAGGAACCCGAGGTCGAAGGGGGCGTTGTGGGCCACCAGCACGGTGCCGCGGGCGAACTCCAGGAAGGCCGGCAGCACCGCGTCGATGCGCGGGGCGGTGGCCACCATCATCGAGGTGATCCCGGTGAGGACGCTGATGTAGGGCGGGATCTCGCAGCCGGGGTCGACCAGGGTCTGGAACTCGCCCAGCACCTCCCCGCCGCGCACCTTGACCGCGCCGACCTCGGTGATCGCGCAGTCCTTCGGTGAGCCGCCGGTGGTCTCCAGGTCGACGACGACGAACGTGACGCCCGCCAGGGGCGTGCCGAGGTCGTCGATGGTCGCCTGCTGGTACCGGCTGCCCGGCGGCGGCGCGGCCGGCCCGGCGGCCGGCGGGTGGTGCGGGCCGGCGGTGGGCGGGGACACGGGGGTTGCGGATCGGGACGACGCGGTGCGGAACGGCACGGTGCGGACGCTAGGTGCGGGGTCCGACAGTCCCCGGGAGGCACGCGGGTCGCCGGCCGCCCGCGGCGGGCGGGCGGCGAGCTCTGCGCGCGACCGGGGCGGAACTGTCGGTGGCCGCTCCTACCGTTCTCCGCGTTGGGTCCGAGAGAAGGAGGAGGGCTGCCGTGCTCATCGACTGCGACACCTGCACCGTCCGCGGTCAGGGCTGTGACGACTGCGTCGTGACCGTGCTCCTGGGCGCACCGCCGGGCTGGCGGGGGAGCGACCCCAGCGTCGTGCCGCTGACCCGCCGGGCGGAGCGTCCGCCCCATGAGCCGACCGTCGCGGACGCGCCCGGACGGACGGACGCCGGACGTGAGGTGCATCACGTTGACACCGCCGCCGCGGACGCCTGGTCGGTGGTGGACCTGGACGACGTCGAGCGGAGAGCCGTCCGCGCTTTGGCAGACTTCGGACTGGTTCCGCCGTTGCGTCATCAGGATGCGTCCACCGGTGGGGAGCGCCACGTGGGTTGACGAATTCCACGGCTGTGATTCAGCAGGAGCTGTCCATGGTTCGGGGTTTGACGGGGCTTTGTCTCGGTCGGGTCACGGACTTAGCGTGATGGCGTCCACACGGGCTGTCGCCACCGACGAGGTGGCCCCGCAGGACACCGCCGAGCCAGCCGGCTGCCCAGCCGCTGGCGGCACCAGCGCACCACCGGATGAGCTCCTGCGCTCCCTGCGGAAGCAGGGCGCCCGCGTCCACGAGGACGCACGGAACTCCGGCCTGGTCCCCAGGCCCGGCCCGGCGGCTGGCCCCACGGCGGTCCGACCGGAAGAAGTGGAGCCCCGCTGCCCGTGGCGCGCCCTGAGTCCTCCTCCCGACCCGCCCGGGCGCTCCCCGTCAGCACGGACGGCTCCGCCGCCCCGCGGCGCAGCCGGTGGGGTGGTCGCGTCGGTCCGGGGCTGGTCGTCGGGTCCGTCGCCGCTCTCCTGCTCGCGGTCCTCCCCGGCAGCGCGTCCGCGACCCCGGCCGCGACCCAGGCCGGCACCGCCGCGGAGGCGACCCGGCTGGTCGCCGACGCCACCCACGAGCTGGAGGTCGTCACCGAGCAGCTGAACGACGCGAAGGTGACGCTGACCCAGCAGCAGGACGCGGTCACGGCCGCCGACGCCGCGATGGCCACCGCCCAGGCCCAGGCCGACGCCCTGCGGGCCGAGATGCGCCAGGTCGCGCGCAGCGCGTTCACCGGCGAGAACATGTCCCACTTCAACGCCCTAATGACCAGCGACTCCGCCGACGACTTCCTGGCGCAGGTCTCCACCCTGGATGCGATCGCCGGCCACACCGGTGACGTCATCGCCCAGGCGGCCGCGGCGGCCCAGGTCGCGCAGCAGGCCAAGACCGTCGCCGAGAACGCGGCGGCCGAGGCGCACCGCACCCTCGAGGACGTCACCGCCCGCCAGGCGTCCCTGCAGGCGCAGGTCGCCGACTACCAGGGGCAGTACCAGACGCTGACCGCGGCGCAGCAGCAGGCCGTCGTCGTCCAGCACGCCGGCCCGGCCCTCCAGGCCCCGCCCCGGGTCGTCGCCCCGTCCGGCACGGTCCAGCCGGTCATCGACACCGCGATGGCGCAGCTCGGCGACCCGTACGTGTGGGGCGCCGGTGGCCCCCACTCCTTCGACTGCTCCGGCCTCACGCAGTACGCCTACGCCGCCGCGGGGATCACCCTGCCGCACTCCAGCAAGGTGCAGTCCACCATGGGCACCGCGGTGCCCCGGGGTCAGCTGCAGCCCGGTGACCTGGTCTTCTTCTACTCCCCGGTGAGCCACGTGGGCATGTACATCGGCAACGGGCAGATGGTGCACGCCTCGACCTTCGGCAGCCCGGTCCTGGTCACCAGCGTCGACATGAAGGGGTACGTCGGCGCCCGCCGCCTGATCGGCTGAACCCGGACGCCGCGACCCCGCTGCCTAAGCTCGCGGCGTGAGCGGGTTGGACGCGGGCACGGCCGGAGCCGGCACGACCGGGGCCGGGACGCCGGGGTCCCGCCGGCTCGCCCTGGCGGTGGCCGCCGTCCTGGGGCTCGCGCTCGCCGTGGTGGTCGCCGTCGTCACCCCGTTCGACCTGCTGCCCACCCCGGCCGGCGGCCGCACCCAGGTGGAACCGACCGAGGTGTTCACCCCCGGGCAGGTGGCCCGCGCCGAGGCGTTCGCCGGCGCCCTGCGGCCGGCCTCGCTCACCTCGCTGGTCCTGAGCCTGGCCGTCGCCGCGCTGTTCGGCCTCACCCGGGCCGGCGCCGCGGTCGCCCGGACGGTGGCCCGGCCGCTGGGCGGGGGCTGGGCCTGGCAGGTGCTGCTGGGCGCGATCGTCCTGCAGGTGGCCGGCCGGCTGGTCACCCTCCCGCTGTCGGCCTACGGCGAGGTGGTGCGGCACCGGTTCGGCCTGTCCACCCGCGGCTGGGGTCTGTGGGCCCGGGACGTCGCCACGTCGACCGGCATCAACGCCGGGCTCACCGCCCTGGGACTGCTCGCCGTCGTCGCGCTGGCCCGCCGGGCCGCCCGGAGCTGGTGGGCGTGGGCCGGGGCCGGGGCGGCCGCGCTGGTGGTCGCCGGCTCGTTCCTCTACCCCCTGGTCATCGAGCCGGCGTTCAACCGGTTCGAGCCGATGCCCGCCGGCCAGCTGCGCAGCGACCTGCTGGACCTCGCCGACCGCAGTGGCACCCCGGTGGAGGACGTCCTGGTGGCCGACGCGAGCCGGCGCACCACGGCGCTGAACGCCTACGTGTCGGGCTTCGGCTCGACCCGGCGGATCGTCGTCTACGACACGCTGCTCGGCCAGCTCTCCGACGAGGAGGTCGAGTCGATCGTCGCGCACGAGCTGGGCCACGTCGCCACCGACGACGTGCTCACCGGCACGCTGATCGGGGCGCTCGGCGCGGGCGCCGGGGTCGCGCTGCTGGGCTGGCTGCTGGGCGCCCCGCCGCTGCTGCGCCGGGCCGGGGTCAGCGGCCCGGGCGACGGGCGGGCCGCCGGACTGCTGCTGTTCCTCCTGGCCGTCGGGACGCTGGTCTCCACCCCGGTGCAGAACGGGGTCTCCCGGCACATCGAGGCCCGCGCGGACCTGCACGCCCTGGACCTCACCGGCGACCCGGAGTCGTTCATCGCCGTCCAGCAGCTCCTGGGGGCGGCGAACCTCAACGACCCCGACCCGCCCGCGCTGTGGCAGTGGGCCTTCGGCTCGCACCCGACGGTGCCGCAGCGGGTCGCGTTCGCCGAGGACTGGGCCCTGGTGCACGGCCGGTGACCCGCACGCTGGTCGTCACCAACGACTTCCCGCCGCGACAGGGAGGCATCCAGACGTTCGTCGCCGCCCTCCTCGCCACCCGGCCCCCGGAGCAGCTGGTCGTGTACGCGTCCGACCACCCCGGGTCGGCCGAGCACGACGCCGGGCTGCCGTACCCCGTCGTGCGCGCCGGGACGTCGATGCTGCTGCCCACCCCGGGGGCGACCCGGACCGCCGTCCGGCTGGCCCGGGAGCACGGCTGCACCTCGGTGTTCTTCGGCGCGGCGGCACCGCTGGGGCTGATGGCGCCGGCGCTGCGCCGGGCGGGGGCGCAGCGGCTGGTCGGCGCCACGCACGGCCACGAGACCGGCTGGGTCGCCCTGCCCGGCGCCCGGCAGCTGGTGCAGCGGATCGCCGGGGGGCTCGACGTCCTCACCTACATCAGCGACTACACCCGCGGCCGGCTCGCGCCCGCGCTGGGGTCCCGGACCGAGCTGCGGCAGCTGTCCCCGGGGGTGGACGTCGACCGGTTCGCCCCGCAGGTCGACGGCTCGCCGGTCCGCGCGCGGCTCGGGCTGGGCGACGCCCCGGTGGTCGTCTGCGTGTCCCGGCTGGTACCGCGCAAGGGCCAGGACGTGCTCGTGGCGGGCTGGGCCGAGGTGCTGGCCCGGCACCCGGGGGCCCGGTTGCTGCTGGTCGGCGGAGGGCCCGCTGAGGCGGCGCTGCGCCGGTCGGTGGCCCGGCGAGGCCTCGAGCGGTCCGTCGTCCTCACCGGCAGCGTGCCGGCCCACGAGCTCCCGGCCCACTACGCCGCCGGGGACGTGTTCGCGATGCCCTGCCGCACCCGCCGCGGCGGGCTGGATGTCGAGGGGCTCGGCATGGTGTTCCTGGAGGCCGCCGCCTGCGGCCGCCCGGTGGTCGCCGGCACGTCCGGTGGCGCGCCGGAGACGGTCCGCGAGGGCGTGACCGGCCACGTGGTCGACCCGCGCTCGCCCTCCGCGGTGGCCCGGGTGGTCGCCGACCTGCTCGACGACCCGGCCGGCGCGCGCGCGATGGGCGCGGCCGGCCGGGCCTGGGTCGAGCAGCGCTGGTCCTGGGCGACCGTCGCCGGCACGTTCACCGAGGTGCTGGACGGCTGAGGGCGCCGCCGCGAGCCCGCGACGGGGAGGAGGGCCGGGGCCCTCCTACTGCTGCAGGGTCCCGCCCCGAGCCTGCGAGGGGTGCGGGGCAGCGGTGTCCGTCCGGTACAGCGCCTCGACCTCGTCGCCGAACTCCCTCATCACCACGGCTCGCTTGAGCTTCAGGCTCGGGGTGAGGGTGCCGTTGTCCTCGGTGAAGTCGTCGGGGAGCACCCGGTACTTCTTGATCGCCTCGGCCTTGGAGACCGCCTTGTTCGCCTCGGCCACCGCGGTGTCCAGCTCGGCCCGCAGCGCGGGGTCCTCGGCGAGCTGGGCCGGTGTGAGCGACTCGTCCTTGCCCTGGCTCCTCAGCCAGGTCGGCAGCGCCTCGACGTCGAGGGTGATCAGCGCGCCGATGAACGGGCGCTGGTCGCCGACGACGATGCACTGGCTGACCAGCTTGTGGGCGCGCAGCCGGTCCTCGAGCACCGCCGGCGCGACGTTCTTGCCGGCGGCGGTCACCAGGATCTCCTTCTTCCGCCCGGTGATCTTCAGGAAGCCCTGCGAGTCGAGCTCGCCGAGGTCCCCGGTGTGGAACCAGCCGTCCGCGTCGATGGCCTCGCGGGTGGCCTGCTCGTTGTGCCAGTAGCCGCGCATCACGATCCCGCCGCGCAGCAGGATCTCGCCGTCGTCGGAGATGGCGGCGTCCACGCCCGGCAGCGGGCGACCGACCGTGCCGACCTTCAACGCCGCGTCGTGGTTGACCGCCGCCGCGGCGGTGGTCTCGGTGAGCCCGTAGCCCTCGAAGACGGTCACGCCCAGGCCGCGGAAGAAGTGGCCCAGACGCTCACCCAGCGGAGCGCCGCCGGACACGGCCGCGGTGCAGCGCCCGCCGAGCGCGGCGCGCAGCTTGCCGTAGACGAGCTTGTCGAACAGGGCGTGCTGCAGCCGGAGGGCGATCCCCGGGCCGCCGGTGTCCTGCGCCCGCGACCAGTCGACGGCCACCTGCGCGGCGCGGTCGAAGATCTTCCCCTTGCCGTCGCCCTCGGCCTTGGCCTTGGCGCCGTTGTAGACCTTCTCGAACACCCGGGGGACGGCGAGCACGAACGTCGGCTGGAACCGGCCGAGGTCGCCGACCAGGTCCTTGATGTCGGCGGTGTGGCCGATGACCGTGCGGGTGTAGACCGCGCCGACCTGCAGCACCCGCGCGAGCACGTGCGCCAGCGGGATGAACAGCAGGAGCGAGCCCTGGTCGTTGAGGTAGCCCGACAGCAGCCCCATCCCGTTGCGGACCTCGAAGAGGAAGTTCGCGTGGGTCAGCTCGCAGCCCTTCGGCCGGCCGGTGGTGCCGCTGGTGTAGATCAGCGTGGCCAGGCTGGCGCTGGTGAGGGTGGCCCGGCGCGCGGTGAGCTCGCTGTCGGGCAGCTCGGCGCCGGCGGTGGTCAGCTGGTCGAGGGCGCCGTCGTCGATCACCCAGACCGGACCGAGCTCGGGTACCTCGGCGCGCACGGAGTCGACGGCCGCGGCGTGCGAGGCCCCCTCGACGACGAGGGCGCGGGCGCCCGAGTCGGACAGGATCCAGGAGATCTGGTCGGTGCTGGAGGTCTCGTAGATCGGGACGACGACAGCGCCGGCGGTCCAGATCGCGAAGTCCAGCACGGTCCACTCGTACCGCGTCCGGGCCAGCAGCCCGACCCGGTCGCCCGGCTGGACGCCGGCGGCGATCAGGCCCTTCGCCACCCCGGAGACCTCGTCGGCGAACTGCCGGTGGGTGACGTCGACCCACTGGTCGCCCACCAGCCGGCGCAGGCCGACGTCGTCCGGGTGCTCGGCCGCGTTGCGGACGACCATGTCGGGCAGGGCGTCGTCGATCGCCACGGTCGCGGTGGGGGGAACGCTCAGCTCGCGCACGCCGGTCCTCTCTTCCAGGCCCGGGTCCCGCGGCCCCGTCGCCGCGCGCCCCGGCGCCGGGGTCGTCAGCCAATCTAACCGGGCGAGCCGGGTGGGCAGCAGGCCTGACCACCCGACCGGGGGGTGCCCCCGGTTCCCGGCCGGGGCCGATGTGGTGACCGGCTACCCTCCGGCCCATGGCCGACCAGTCCACGCAGTCGATCGTCGTCGACGCGTCCGCTGCCCAGGTGATGGCCGTGGTCGCCGACTTCGCCGCGTATCCGGAGTGGGTCGCGGCCGCCAAGAAGGTCGAGGTGCTGGAGACCGGCCCCGACGGCCGCGCCCGGCGGGTGCACTTCGTCATCGACGCCGGCCCGGTCAGCGACGACTACGTGCTCGACTACACCTGGGACGGCGACCGCCGGGTGGCCTGGACCCTGGTGCAGGGCCAGATGCAGAAGAAGCAGGACGGCTCGTACCTGCTGGAGGAGGCCGGCGGCCGGACGACGGTCACCTACACGATCGCCATCGACCTCTCGATCCCCATGCTGGGGCTCATCAAGCGCCGCGCCGAGAAGGTCATCCTCGACACCGCGCTCAAGGAGCTCAAGAAGCGCGTCGAGGGCTGAGCGTGCAGATCCTCCTCGTCACCGGCCCCGGCGGCGCCGGCAGCTCCACGGTGGCCGCGGCGACGGCGTTGCGCCTGGCCGCCGGGGGCAGCCGGGTCGTCCTGCTCACCCCGGACGCGCCGCGGACCACCGGGCTCGGCGAGGCCGTGGAGGTCGACGTCGTCGCGGCCGGTCCCGCGCTGGAGCAGCTGTGGGGCCGGCACGCCGAGCAGCTGGGCGGCGCGCTGCCGCTGCTCACCGTGCCGCCGGCCAGCTCCGTCGTCCCCGTCCCCGGCGTGCGGGAGTTCGCGCTGCTCACCGCGCTCGCCGGGCACGCGGCGGCCGGGCGGGCGGACGCCGTCGTCCTCGACCCGGGGCCGACGCCGGCCGCGGTCGCGCTGCTGGCGCTGCCGTCCGCGCTGCGCTGGTGGCTCGGCCAGGCCGCACCCACCCGGCTGCGCGTGCTCGCCGCCCTCCGCGCCGCGGCGACCCCCGAGCAGCCCGGCGGGACGGCCGCCCTGCTGGCCGGCGTGGCCGGGGTCGAGGAGCTGCTGACCCACGTCCCGCTGGCCGATCCGCGGCGCACGGCGGTGCACCTGGTGCTGCGCCCCGAGCCCGGCGCGGACGAGCAGCTGCGCGCGACCGCGACCGCGCTCGGCGTGCTCGGGCAGCGGGTGGCCTCGGTGACCGTGGCGCGGCTGCTGCCCGACGGGCCGGGGGTGTGGTGGGCGCAGCGCGCCGTGGTGCAGGCCGAGACGGTGCGGGCGGTCAGCGACCTGCTGGGTGAGGTGCGGGAGGTCGCGGAGTCCGCCGTCCCGCCGTTCACCGCCGCCGACGTCGCGGCGCTGGACGCCGCCGTGCCGGACGCCCCCGCGCCGCAGGTGGCCACGCCCGCCCCGCGGCGGGTGGCGGACGAGTGGGTGCTCGACCTGCCGCTGCCCTTCGCCCGCCGCGGCGAGGTGGAGCTGACCCGCTGGGACGACGACCTGGTGGTCACCGCCGCCGGGATGCGCCGCTCCGTGCCGCTGGACGCCCTGCTGCGCCGGTGCACCGTCACGGGCGGGGCGCTGGCCGCGCCGGGCACCGCCTCGGCCACGCTCGAGGTGCGGTTCACCCCGGACCCGGCACACTGGCCGACCGGTCTCCTCCGTCCGGAGGCCGGTGCCACCGATCCCGAGGAGAGCAGGGCATGAGCGCTGCCGGTGCCGACTGGTTCGAGCAGGCCCGCCGCCTGCTCACCGACACCCCGGCCGGGGCCCGGCTGGGCGAGACGCTGGGCGGGCTGCTCGGAACGCCCGGCAGCGCTCCCGCCGACCACTCCGCGGAGTGCTCCCGGTGTCCGCTGTGCGCCGCGCTGGCCACGCTGCGCGGCCGCCGTCCCGAGCTGCTCGAGGCGCTGGCGGACGTGCTGGCCACGACCGCGACCGTGCTGCGAGACTCCGCGGCGGCCGGTACCCGGCCCGGCGACGACCGGACGGGGGCCGCCCCCGACCCGACCTCCCACCTCGCCGAGGACCCCGTGAGCCAGCCCGCCCCCACCCCCGTCCAGCGGATCGAGGTCGCGTGAGCCCCGACGCCGCCCAGCTGCCCGCCCTGGGCATCGACATCGGCGGCACCAAGGTGGCCGGCGGGGTCGTCGCCCCGGACGGGGCGATCCTCGACACCGCCCGCCGGGCCACCCCGGGCAAGTCCGTCTCGAAGACCGAGGACTCGATCGCCGCCGTCGTCGACGAGCTCGCCGAGCGGCACGGCGGCCCGCTCGTCGGGGTCGGCGTCGGCGCCGCCGGCTGGTTCGACCGCACCGGTGACACCGTGCTGTTCAGCCCGCACCTCGCCTGGCGGAACCAGGAGCTGCGCCGGGACCTCGGCCGGCGGCTGCACCGCCCGCTGTGGGTGGGCAACGACGCCGACGCGGCGGCGTGGGCCGAGTACCGCTACGGCGCCGGGCGCGGGGCCAGCCTGATGGTGATGATCACCCTGGGCACCGGCATCGGCGGCGGCCTGGTGATCGACGGCCGGCTGCAGCGCGGCGCGCACGGCGTGGTCGGTGAGTGGGGCCACATGCGGGTGGTGCCCGACGGCCGGCTGTGCGCCTGCGGCAACCGCGGCTGCTGGGAGCAGTACGCCAGCGGCAACGCGCTCGGTCAGACCGCCCGGGACGTCGCCACCAAGTCCCCGGCGGCGGCGGCCAGCCTGCTGGACCGGGTGGGCGGTGACCTCGGCCGGATCACCGGGGAGGTGGTGGCCAAGGCGGCCGCCGAGGGCGACCCGCTGGCCGACGAGCTGCTGCACGAGGTCGGCTCCTGGCTGGGCCAGGGCATAGCCGACATCTCCGCGATCCTCGACCCGGAGGTCGTGGTGATCGGTGGCGGGCTCAGCGTGCTGGGCGAGACGGTGCTCGGCCCCGCCCGCGAGCGGCTGGAGCGGGCGCTGCCCGGCCGCGGCTTCCGGCCCGGCCCGCGGGTGGTCGCCGCCGAGCTCGGCGCCCAGGCCGGCCTGGTCGGCGCCGCGGACCTCGTGCGCTGCGCGGTCAGCGACGGCGAGCAGCAGTAGGAGGACCCCGTCCGGAGGACGGAACCGTCACTCGGCGGCGAGCTCGCGCGCGAGCTGCTCGAGGAACAGCCCGATGTCGGTCACGATGCCCATCGCCTGGGCGCTGCCGCGGTCGGCCAGCTTGGTCACCGTGGCGGGGTTGATGTCGACGCAGACCAGCGGGACCGACGCCGGGAGGATGTTCCCGGTCGCGATGGCGTGCAGCATCGTGGCGACCATGATCGCGAAGCCGACGCCGGGCAGCTGCGCGCGCATGGCCCGCTGACCCTCGACCACGTCGGTGAGCACGTCGGGCAGCGGCCCGTCGTCGCGCACCGACCCCACCAGCACGAACGGCTTACCCGCCCGGACCATCGCGTGCATCACGCCGCCGGTGAGCACGCCGCTCTCGACGGCCGCCGCGATCGACCCCGCCGCGCGGATGGTGTTGATCGCCCGGATGTGGTGCTCGTGGCCGTGCGGCACGCCGGAGCCCTTCGCCAGGTCCACCCCCAGCGAGGTGCCGTACAGCGCGGACTCGATGTCGTGGGTGGCCAGCGCGTTCCCGGCGAACAGGACGTCGACGTACCCGGCGCGCACCAGGCGGACCATCGCCGGGGCCGCCCCGGTGTGCACCACCGCCGGCCCGCCGACCCACAGCACCTTCTTCCCGGCGGCCTTCACCTCGCGCAGCCGCTCGGCGATCTGGCGCACCAGCAGCGCCTGCGGCTTCTCGCTGGAGACCGCCGAGGACATGAAGCCGAAGTCCTCCTCCTCGCCGCGCACCACCGACGGGGCCATCTCCACGCGCACCCCGCGGGCGCCGCAGACCACGGCCTCCCCGGCGCGCACGTCGCTGACCGGGACGGTGCGGACGACCACCTCGCCGTCCCGCTCGCCGACGACCAGCCCGCAGTCCATCTCGGCGCGGTCGACCGGCAGCCAGTCCCGGTCCAACCGGACGAAGGTGTCGAGGTTGGTCGTGGAGTAGAAGTCCTCGGGGAAGACGCCGTCCGCGGGCGCCGGCCGGGTGGTCGCCGTCCCGGGGTCGACCGGGTTCGCGCCGTGGGTCTGCAGCCGCATGACGATCCGCTCGAGCAGGTCGGCGTCCGGGGCCCGGACCTCCACCAGGGCCCGCGACTCGTCCTCGTGCTGCCGGCCGAGCTCCAGGCTGTCGATCCGGTAGTCCCCGCCGTACTCGAGCACGTCGTCGAGGACCCTGGCCAGGATCCCGGTGTCCATGAGGTGGCCGGTCAGCGCGACGACGGTGCGGTGGGGGAGGGCGCCGGTGCTCACGTCCCGCACGCTAACCGAAGAAGGACCCCCTCCTCCCCACCCCTCGCACGCTCGGGGCGGGCCCCTGGAGGGGGCCGGTCACACCACTGCGCCGTCGTCGCCGTCCTCGGTCGACCGCTCCCGCATCCGGGACACCAGCACGCCCACCCCGCCGGTCACGGCGGCGACGCCGAGCACCAGCCCGACGTCCAGCGTCAGCCCGACCCGGCCCGGCGCCACGATGAGCACGGCGCCGACGAGGATGAGCAGCAGCGCGTACAGCGACGCGGGCGCCAGCACCGGCAGCGGCGGGGGCGGCGGCGGCTCGTAGTGGTCGTCGAAGGCGTCGAGCACCGACGGCTCGGCCCGCGGTGGCGGCGGGTCGTCCCGCGGCTCCGCCGAGACGACCGGGCGCCCGTGCTCCGCCTCGAAGGCCGCCACGATCCGGGCGAACTCGGCGTCCTCGTCGACCGGCCGCAGGTCCCGGGACGGGCGCTGCTGCGGCGCCGCGGGGTCCACGGCCGGGTCGTCGACGTGCGCGGCCACGACCTCGCGGGCCTCCGCGCGCCGCGCCCGGTCGACGAACAGCCGGTCCGCGGGCGGGCTGGGCAGGTGGACGTTGCGCGTGTACGGCACCACGTCGGTGGACGGCTCGAGGTAGGCGGCGATCCCCACGGTGGCGAGGACGTCGAGCAGGTGCTCGCCGACCCGGGGGTCGACGTCGCGCAGCGGGTGCCACAGGGTCGCGTCCAGGCCGTTGTCCCGGCGACCGCGGCCGCGGCGGGGCGGCATCACGCGGCACCGTCCGATCGCGGGTGCTGCGGTGGCATCGGACCTCCGGGCGGACGCCGGCGGCTCCCGGGGGAGCCGCCGCAACGGTGGGACGGCGGGGCTGACGACTCGCGCGCGACGACGGATTGTCGCCGGACACGACGCGTCCCTAGTCTGACAGTCACTCAGGGAGGCGTGTTGATCTACTGGTTCCTCAAGTACGTGGCCGTGGGCCCGCTCGTCCGGCTCGTGTACCGCTGGCGACCGGAGGGCGCGCACCACGTGCCGCGGCGCGGGGCGGTGATCCTGGCCAGCAACCACCTGTCCGCGTCCGACTGGATCTTCATGCCCATGTCGGTGCGCCGGCGGGTCACCTTCCTGGCCAAGGCGGAGTACTTCCGCGGCACCGGGCTCAAGGGCATGGCACAGCGCCTGTTCTTCGCCGGCAGCGGCCAGGTGCCGATCGACCGCACCAACGCCTCCGCCGCCGAGGACGCCATCCGCACCGGCATCCGGATCCTGCGCGAGGGCAAGGTGCTGGGCATCTACCCCGAGGGCACCCGGTCACCCGACGGCCGGCTGTACCGCGGCAAGACCGGGGTGGCCCGGATGACCCTGGAGACCGGCGCCCCGGTCATCCCCGTGGCCATGACCTACACGCCCCGGGACATCCCGCTGCCGGGCAAGCTGGGGAGGCTGCTGGGCCAGAAGCTGATCCGGGTCCAGGTGCGCTTCGGGGAGCCGCTGGACTTCTCGCGCTACGCCGGGTTGTCCGGGGACCGCTTCGTGGAGCGGTCGATCACCGACGAGATCATGTACGAGATCATGGAGATGTCGGGGCAGGAGTACGTCGACCTGTACGGCGCCAAGGTGAAGAAGTCGATGGACACCACCGGCGCCAGCGCCGGCGAGGTGGTCCGCCGGCTGCAGCCGCCGCCGGCCGAGGCCGCCGACCGCCTGCCCAGCTCGCTGGCCGGCTGAGGTCACCCCGCCCGGCTCGCCCGGCCGTACTCGCCGGGATCTCCGGCACACCGGGCGGGCCGGCGGACGCCGCGCACCTCGGTCGGGGTCAGGAGGTGGCCGCGGCGCTCGGCTCGGCCGGAGCGGCTGACAGGTCGCGGAGGGCTTCCATCGTGGCTGACCGGCGGTGCGGGCCGGGACGGTGACCGTGGAGGCGATGGTCGCCGCGGCCGGGCAGGACCCGACGGCCGCCTTCGACTTCCTCGACCCGGACGAGGACCCCAGCAGCGAGGGGTGACCGGGCGGGCGGGCCGGCGGCCGGTGCCCCATGATCGGGCGGTGACCTCCGGCATCGAGCTCGTCCGGCCACCCGCGCTGAGCCGCGCCGCCCCGTACGCCTACGCGGCGGTGTCCGACCCGGGCCGCATGGTGTTCACCGCCGGCGCCTGCCCGCTGGACGCCGACGGGGCCACCGTGGCCGTGGGTGACGTCGCCGGCCAGGCCCGGCAGGTGATGGCCAACCTCGTCACCGCGCTGGAGGCGGCGGGCGCCACGCTGACCGACGTCCTCAAGACCACGGTCTACGTCGCCACGACCGACCGGGAGGACCTGCGGAGGGCGTGGGACGTCGTCCGCACGGCCCTGGGAGACCATGCCCCGCCCAGCACCCTGGTCGGGGTGACCGTGCTGGGGTACGCCGACCAGCTCGTGGAGGTCGAGGCGGTCGCCGTCCGGGACAGCTGGCCGGAGCCGGGTCCGCCGGACGACGGTTCTACCGTGGGGAGGTGAGTGTGCGGCGGTACTTCTACGACACCGAGTTCATCGAGGACGGCACCACCATCGACCTGGTGTCCATCGGCGTCGTCGACGAGACCGGCCGCGAGTTCTACGCCGTCAGCACCGAGTTCGACCCGGATCGGGCGATCCCGTGGGTCCGGCGCAACGTGCTGGACCAGCTGCCCCCGCCGGCGGACCGCGCCTGGCGCAGCCGCCAGCGGATCCGCGACGACCTCCTGTCCTTCCTCACCGCGCCGGGGGAGGAGATCGAGCTGTGGGCCTGGATCGCGGCCTACGACCACGTGGCGCTGTGCCAGCTCTGGGGCCCGATGACGGCGCTGCCACGGCCGATCCCGCGCTTCACCCGGGAGCTGCGCCAGCGCTGGGACGACGCCGGCCGCCCCGAGCTGCCGCCCAAGCCGACCGGCACCCACGACGCCCTCGTCGACGCCCGGTACAACCTGCTCCGCTGGAACGTGATGGGAGCCGTCCGAAGCTGAGGGCACGTACGGGTCACCGGTACCGCCACGAGGCCGGCGGGACCCCCGCGAGCGGCCCCGGTGAGGGATCATGTGCCGCCTTGCCCACCCACGAGGGGTCCTGGAGAACTGCATGCGCATCGGCATCCTGACCGGCGGTGGTGACTGCCCCGGCCTCAACGCGGTGATCCGTGCGGTGGTCCGCCGGGCCGTCGTCCAGAACGGCGACGAGGTCGTCGGCTTCCGGGACGGGTGGCGGGGCGTGCTGGACGACGACGCGCTGGTGCTGGACGTCACCGCGACCCGGGGGCTGCTGCCGCGCGGTGGAACGGTGCTGGGCACCTCGCGGACCAACCCGTACGCGGTCGACGGCGGACCCGAGCGGCTGCTCGCCACCCTGGAGCGGCGCGGGATCGACGCGCTGGTCCCGATCGGCGGCGAGGACACCCTCGGCGTCGCCCGCCGACTGGCCGAGGCCGGCGTCCGCACCGTGGGGGTGCCGAAGACGATCGACAACGACCTGGCGGCGACCGACTACACCTTCGGATTCGACACCGCCGTCGGGGTGGCGTCGGAGGCCATCGACCGGCTGCACACCACCGGCGACAGCCACCACCGGGTGCTGGTGGTCGAGGTGATGGGCCGGCACGCCGGGTGGATCGCCCTGCACGCCGGCATGTCCGGCGGCGCGACCGTCGTGCTGGTGCCCGAGCGGCCCTTCGACCTAGACGCGGTGGTCGGGCACTGCCGGCGCCGGTTCGACTCCGGCTACTCGCCGATCGTCGTCGTGTCGGAGGGGGCCCGGCCGGCGGGGGGTGAGCTGGTGTCCAGCTCGGGGGAGCGGGACGCCTTCGGGCACGTCCGGCTGGGCGGCGTGGGGGTGTGGCTGGCGGCCGAGCTGGAGGAGCGGACCGGGCGGGAGGCGCGGGCCGTCGTCCTCGGGCACATCCAGCGCGGTGGCACGCCGTCCCCGTTCGACCGGGTGCTGGCCACCCGGTTCGGGCTGGCCGCGGCCGACGCGGTGCACGAGGGTGCGTCGGGCGTGATGGTGGCGCTGCGCGGGACCGACATCGTGCGCGTGCCGCTCACCGAGGCGACCGCCGGGCTCAAGCTCGTGCCGCTGGAGCGGTACACCGAGGTCGAGACGTTCTTCGGCTGACCCACCCGGCCCCGGGCCGGACACCCGGTCCGGCGGGGACGCCGCGGGCCGTACCCTCGTCACGTGACCCTGCCTGATCCCGCCGAGCTGGTCCCCGGCCTGGACCGGTGGCGGAGTCTGCCCGCCGCCCAGCAGCCGGAGTGGCCCGACCGGGCCGCGCTGGACGCCGTGCTGTCCACCCTCACGTCGGTGCCGCCGATCGTCGCGCCCAGCGAGGTCGACACGCTCCGGGCCCAGCTGGCCGAGGTCGCCCAGGGCCGGGCGTTCCTGCTGCAGGGCGGCGACTGCGCGGAGACCTTCGACCTCAACACCGAGCCGCACCTGCAGGCGACCACCCGCACGCTGCTGCAGATGGCCGTCGTGCTCACCTACGGGGCGAGCGTGCCGGTCGTCAAGGTGGGCCGGGTGGCCGGGCAGTACGCCAAGCCGCGCAGCTCGAACATCGACGCGCTCGGCCTGCCGTCCTACCGCGGCGACATGGTCAACTCGCTGGAGCCGGTGCTCGAGCAGCGGATCCCCGACCCGAACCGGCTGGTCCGGGCCTACGCGAACTCGGCCGCCGCGATGAACATGATCCGGGCCTACGCGCGCGGCGGGCTGGCCGACCTGCACGCGGTCCACGACTGGAACAAGGACTTCGTCGCGAGCTCGCCGGCCGGCGTCCGCTACGAGGTGATCGCCCGCGAGATCGACCGGGCCCTGGCGTTCATGTCCGCCTGCGGGGTGGACGACGCGGCGCTGCGGCAGGTGGAGCTGTACTGCAGCCACGAGGCGCTGATCCTGGACTACGAGCGGGCCCTGCTGCGGGTGCACGAGGGCCGGGCGTACGACCTGTCGGCGCACTTCGTCTGGGTCGGCGAGCGCACCCGCCAGCTGGACGGCGCGCACATCGAGTTCGCCTCGCGGATCGCCAACCCCATCGGCGTCAAGATCGGCCCGACGACGACCCCGGAGCAGGCGGTCGAGCTGGTCGAGCGGCTGGACCCGGAGCGCGTCCCCGGCCGGCTCACCCTGATCAGCCGGATGGGCAACGGGAAGATCCGCGACGTGCTGCCCGGCATCGTGGAGAAGGTCACCGCCGGCGGCCACCAGGTGGTCTGGCAGTGCGACCCCATGCACGGCAACACGCACGAGTCCCCGAGCGGCTACAAGACCCGGCACTTCGACCGCGTCGTCGACGAGGTGCTCGGGTTCTTCGACGTGCACCGCGCGCTGGGCACCTGGCCCGGCGGCATCCACGTCGAGCTGACCGGTGAGGACGTCACCGAGTGCCTCGGTGGCGCCATGGAGATCAGCGACGCCGACCTGAACAGTCGCTACGAGACCGCGTGCGACCCGCGGTTGAACACCGGCCAGTCGCTCGAGCTGGCCTTCCTCGTCACGGAGATGCTGCGCGGCTGATGTACGGGATCGACACCGACAACCCCACCCCTGTTGCCGGCGCGGTGGACCTGCGCTCGGACACCCTCACCCGGCCCACCCCGGCGATGCGCCGGGCGATGGCCGAGGCCGAGGTCGGCGACGACGTCTACCGCGAGGACCCGACGGTCAACGCGCTGGAGGAGCGGACCGCGGACCTCTTCGGGCACGAGGCCGCGCTGTTCGTCCCCTCCGGCACGATGGGCAACCAGATCGGCCTGCGGCTGGTCTGCGAGCCCGGCCAGGAGGTGCTCGGCGACGCCGACGCGCACGTCTTCACCTACGAGATGGGCGCCGCCGCGGCGCTGTTCGGGCTGTCCAGCCGCACCGTGGTCTCCGGCAGCGGGGGCGGTGGGTCCGGCGACGCCGGCCGGGTGTCCGCGGCGCAGCTGATCGCCCAGGTGCGGCCCAAGGACGACTGGCACGTCACCTCCACCGCCGCGATCGCCGTGGAGAACACGCACAACCGCGGCGGCGGCCTGGTCCAGCCCCTGGACGAGCTGCAGACCCTGTTCGACTGGACCCGGCAGCACGACGTGGCCGTGCACCTCGACGGGGCGCGGATCTGGAACGCGCACGTGGCCTCCGGCGTCCCGCTGTCCACCTACGGGCGGCTGTCCGACACCGCGTCGGTCTGCCTGTCCAAGGGCCTCGGCGTCCCGATCGGGTCGGTCCTCGTGGCCGGCGAGGAGCGGATCGCCCAAGCGCGGCTGTGGCGCAAGCGGCTCGGCGGCGGCATGCGGCAGGTCGGCGTGCTCGCCGCGGCCGCGCTGTACGCGCTGGACCACCACGTCGAGCGGCTCGCCGAGGACCACGAGCACGCGCGGTTGCTGGCCGAGCGGCTCGGCGTCGACCCGGCCACGGTGGAGACCAACATGGTCGTCGTCGAAGGCGTCCCGGCCGCCGCGGTGGCGGCCGCCGCCCGCGCCCAGGGGGTGCTGGTCGGGCAGGTGAGCGCCACCCGGATCCGGCTGGTGACCCACCTGGACGTCGACCGGGCCGGTGTCGACCGCGCGGCGAAGGTGCTCACCGAGGTGCTGGCGGACCTGCGCGCCGCCTGACCCCGGACTAGATCCCGACGAAGTCCCCGGGCTTCATCCCGACCAAGTCCCCGGGGCTCTTCCCCGATGAAGTCCGGTCAGGCGGCGGCGGGGAGCGCGGTGCCGTCCCGCAGGGCGCCCAGCAGCGCGATGTCCGCGGCGTGGCCGCCCCAGTCGCTGCCGTGCCCGACGCTCGGGGTCTCCACCACGACCGGCACGCCGGCCATCAGCGGGTGCGTGAGCAGCTCGCCGAACGGCGCGGCGCCGATCGAGCCGGCGCCGATGGTCGTGTGCCGGTCCCGGGTGGAGCCGCAGCCGTCCAGGGAGTCGTTGGCGTGCACCAGGCCCAGCCGGCCCGGTCCCACGGTGGCCTCCAGCGCCTCCAGGGTCGCGGCCATGCCGCCGGGGGTGGCGAGGTCGTGGCCGGCCGCCCAGGCGTGGCAGGTGTCGAAGCAGACCCCGACCGCCGGGTGGCCGTCGAGCGCGGCGAGGTAGGGGCCGAGGTCCTCCACCGTGGCGGCCAGCGACCTCCCGCCGCCCGCGGTGGGCTCGACCAGCAGCCGCGGAGCCCCCTCGGGCAGCTCGTCGAGCACCGGCAGCAGCCGTTCGTGCAGCTGGCCGAGCGCCGCCTCGTAGCGTTCCTCACCGACCGCGGAGCCGGCGTGCACGACCACCCCGGCGCAGCCGAGCTGGACGCCGCGCTGCAGCGAGTGCCGGATGGTGGCGATCGACTGCTCGACGGTCGCCTCGCTCGGCGACCCGACGTTGACCAGGAACGGCGTGTGGATGAACGAGGGCACGCCGCGCTCGGCGCACCCGGCGGTGAAGGCGGCGTCCTGGGCCGGCTTGCCGGCGCTGGGCCGCCAGCCGCGGGGGTTGCCGACGAACACTTGGACGGCGCGGGCGCCGACGGCGTCGGCGTAGGGCAGCCCGCCCGTGGCAAGACCCCCCTTGACCTGGATGTGCGCCCCGATCGGGGGCAGAGCGGGAGCGTGCGAGATCACGAGGGAGGGATCACCCGAAGCTGATGAGGATCTTGACGGTGGTGCCCAGGTCGACGACCTCGCCGGCCTTGGGGCTCTGCTGGAACACCCGGTTGCCCGAGATGAACTGGGTGGACTCGGCGGCCAGCCCGGCGGCCTGCAGCGCCGCCGTCGCATCGGCCTCGGACATGCCGACGACGTCGGGCACGGTCACCTGGGGCGGGCCGACCGAGACGGTGATGGTGACCGCGCTGCCGTAGGGCTGCGTCCCGCCCGGCGCGGGGGCGACTGCCATGACGGCCCCGCTGGGGACGTCGGCGCTGCGGCCCTCGTCGCGCTGCACGGTGAACCCGAGTTGCTCCAGGGTGTCCTGGGCGGCGTCCGGCTCCTGGCCCACGACGTTCGGCACCTCGACCGGGGCCCGGCCCTGGGAGACGACGAGGGTCACCACGTCGCCCCGCTTGAGCTGGGTGCCGGCGGCCGGGTCGAAGCGGATGACGCTGCCGCTGGGCACGTCGGCGCTGTACTCGGTGGCGTTGTCCAGCTGCACGGGCAGCTCGCCCAGCGCCGCCTGGACCTCCTCGAGGGGCCGACCGGCCAGCGCGGTGTCGACGGTGAACCGCTCCACGCCCTTGGACAGCACGAGGGTGACGTCGGAGCCCCGGATCAGCTCGCCCTCGCCGGGGTCGGCGGACAGGACGACGCCCTCCGGCACGGTCTCGCTGAACTGCTCCTCGCCGAAGGCCGGGTCCAGGCCCGCCTCCTGCAGCCGGCCGATGGCGGTCTGCTCGTCGGCGCCGACGAGCTCGGGCACGGTGGTCCAGCGCCCGGAGCCCAGCCACCAGCCGATCGCGCCGATGGTGACCGCCAGCAGCAGGACGAGTGCGATCGCGAACCGGGCGCGCCGGCGGCGGATGTGCGGGGGCACCCCGGGGCGGACCCCCGGCGGGCGGGGTGCCGCGCCCCGGACCTGCGCCATCGGGCCGCTGTCGGCGCCCGGCAGCACGGTGGTGCCGCGGGACCGGCCGCCCAGCAGTTCGGTGCGCGGAGCGCTGCCCCGCCCCGGCACGCTGGCGTCGCGTGGCCGCGGAGCGGAGGGGCGGTTGGTGGGTCGCAGCGTGCCAGGGGACTCGACCGGCCGGCCGGTGGGCACCGGCATCCGGCCGATGCCGAGGTCGGCACGCAGGTCGGTGAGCTCGGCCAGGAACGCCCCGGCGTCCAGCGGGCGGGCCGCGGGGTCCCGGCGGGTGGTCCGGGCGACCAGCTCGTCGACCTGCCACGGCAGGCCGGGCACCTCGGCCGACGGCGCGGGGACGTCGTGGTGCACGTGCTGGTACGCCACGGCCAGGGGGGTGTCGCCGGCGTAGGGCGGATGCCCGGTGAGCAGCTCGTAGAGCATGACGCCGGCGGCGTAGACGTCGCTGCGCGCGTCGCTGCGGCCCCGCTCCAGCTGCTCGGGGGAGAGGTAGGCGACGGTGCCGATGAGCACGCCGCCGGTGTGGCTGGTCTGCCCGGTGCCGGCGACCGCGCGGGCCAGGCCGAAGTCGGCGACCTTGACCTGGCCGTCGGTGGAGATCAGCACGTTCTCCGGCTTGATGTCGCGGTGCACGATGCCGGCCCGGTGCGCGGCGGTCAGCCCGGACAGCACCGGTTCCAGGACGGCGAACGCCTCGCCCGCGGTGAGCCGGCCGCGGGCCTGCAGCAGGTCGCGCAGCGTGCGGCCGCGGACGAGCTCCATGACCAGGTAGACCAGGCCCTGGTCGGCGCCCTGGTCGCTGACCGAGACGACGTTGGGGTGGCTGAGCATGGCCGTGGCCCGCGCCTCGCGGGTGAACCGGTCGACGAACGCCGGGTCGTGGGCGAGGTGCTCGGCCATCACCTTGACCGCGACCGTGCGGTGCAGGCGGAGGTCGGTGGCGGCGTAGACGGTGGACATGCCGCCGCGTGCCAGGCGCTCCTCGAGGCGGTAACGCCCTTCGAGGAGCAGGCCGACCACGGGGTCGGTCACGACGGTGTCCACGCGGCGAGTCTAGGAGCGGATGCGCGGCGTTGGACGAAACGACGCGGACCCGTCGGGGGCGTGGGGCTGCTGGGACCAGACTGGCTGGGCGGACCGGTGGGAGAACGTCCAACCGCTGGTCGCCGCGGGTGCCGACCGTCCAGCGCGGGAGGCCGTCCGGGCCGCCCCGCGGTGCGCCCTAGGCTGGGGACGTGGACACGCTCACCCCCGCGGAGGTCGCGGCGCAGCTCGGGACCTCGCCGAACCGGGTCCGGCAGCTGCTGCGCGAGCGCAAGCTCCTCGCCGTCCCCGGCAGTGGCAACAGCAAGATCCCCGCCGACTTCCTGCAGGACGGCGCCGTGCTGCGTCACCTCCCCGGGTTGCTGACCGTGCTGTTCGACGGCGGCTACACCGAGCAGGACGCGTTCGACTGGCTGTTCCGCCCCGACGACACGCTGCCCGGCACCCCGGTGGAGGCGCTGCGCGACGACCGGCACACCGAGGTCACCCGGCGGGCCCAGGCGCTGGCGTACTGAGCCGGTCCCGCCCGACCCGGGCGAGCTGCGCGGCGGTCAGCCGGCGGGCGAAGACCGCCAGGCGCCGGGGCCGCGAGACGCGCACCCGGCGGTCGAGCACCCGGTGGTCCGCCCGCTCGATCTCGGTGAGGATCCCCCCGTACAGCGCGGTCGCGGCCCGCACGCAGTCCCGGGACTCCTTGGCCAGCATCGGCGTGCCGGGGGCCGCGTCGTCGTAGCGGCGGCGGGTCACCGCCACCATCTCACGCATCAGGTCCTGGAAGCCGGGGGAGTGGCGCCGGGCTCCGAGCTGCTCCCGGGTGACCCCGTGCGCCGCCATCAGGTCCGCGGGCAGGTAGACCCGGCCCCGGTCGGCGTCCTCGCCGACGTCGCGCAGGAAGTTGGTGAGCTGGAAGGCCTCGCCCAGCGCGATCGCGTGCGGCGCGGCCTCCTCCCGGGCCACGCCGGGCGCGGTGCCGAGCACCGGCAGCACCTGCAGGCCGATCACCGCGGCCGAGCCCCACATGTACCTGTCCAGCGCCGCCAGGTCGGCGTAGCCGGTGACCTCCAGGTCGCTGCTCATCGCGGCCAGGAAGTCGACCAGGTGCTCGACCGGGATCGCGTACCGCCGGTAGGTGTGCACCAGGGCCAGCCGGACGGGGTCGTCGGACCACCCGGCGTCCAGCTCGGCCAGCACCGCGCGGGACCAGTCACCGAGGTCGCCGGCCGGATCGGCGCCCGGGACGTCGACCAGGTCGTCGGCGGTGCGGGCCGCGGCGTACAGCGCGTGGACGGCCGGCCGGCGGTCGGCGGTGAGCAGGCGGGTGGCCAGGTGGTAGCTCTTGCCGTGCCGGGCGGCGATCGCCGCGCAGTGCCGGTAGGCCGCGTCGAGGGCGGCCTGCTGCTCCGCCCGGGTCGGGGGGATGGTCATCGGGCCGCCGTGATCCGCTCGGCGGCCAGCCGGCCGCTCATCACCACCATCGGGACGCCGACCCCCGGCTGCACCGAGGAGCCGGCCAGCACGACGTTGACCGGCCCGCGGCGGGGGAGCGTGGGCGGCCGGAACGGACCGGTCTGCCCGAACGTGTGCGCCAGGGCGAACGGGGTGCCCGCGGCCATGCCCTGGGCCGCCCAGTCGACCGGGGTGAGCACCTCCTCGACCTCGACGGCGTCGCCGATGCCGGTCCAGCCGCGGGCGTCCAGGACGCGCAGCAGCTCGTCGCGGTACCTCGGGGTGAGCACCGGCCAGTCCAGGTCGGGGTTGCCGCCGCTGCGCGGGTCGAGGTTCGGGGTCGGGGCGACGACGCTCAGCACCTGCCCGCCCTCGGGGGCCAGCGACCGGTCGGTGACCGACGGCATGCTGACCAGCAGGCTCGGGTCGCTCATCGGCCGCCCGTCGCGGGTCAGCTCGCGGAACACCTCCGACCACGAGGCGCCGAAGCTGATCGTGTGGTGCGCCTGCCCGGGGAGCTCCGCCCGGACGCCGAGGTGCAGGGCCACGCAGGACGGCGAGTGGACCGGCCGTCGCGGGCCGCGGAGCCCGGGCACCAGCCGGTGCGGGGCGTCGGCGGTCACGACGACGGCGTCGGCGGGCAGCCGGTCGCCGTCCGCGAGCCGGACACCGGACACCCGGTCGCCGGTGGTCTCCAGCTCCGCGACCTCCGCCCCGTACCGCAGGACGACGCCGGCGTCGGCGGCCGTGGCGGCCATCGCCCGGGGGACGGCGCCGATCCCGCCCTCCGGGTGCCACACGCCGGCGCCGATGTCCAGCTGCGCGATGACGGCGTAGGCGGCGATCGCCCGGTACGGCGAGACCCCCGCGTAGAGCGCCTGGAAGCTGAACAGCCGGCGCAGCCGCTCGTCGGTGAACGCCGCGGCCACGTGGGAGGACAGCCGCCGGAAGCCCCCGCGCCGGACCAGCCGCACCAGCTCGGGACCGGCCAGGTCGAGCGGGGAGTCGAGGTTGCGGTCGATGAACGTCCGCAGCTGCAGGCGGTACAGCTCGGCGAGGTCGTCCAGGTAGCGGTGCAGCGCGGCCGCCTCCGCCGGGCCGCACAGCCGCTCCACCTCGGCGGCGAAGGCCGCCCGGTCGGCGTGCACGTCCAGGTGCGAGCCGTCGGCGAACCGGGCGCGGTAGGTGGTGGCCAGCGGGGTGAGCCGCAGCCGGTCCTCGAGCCGGTCGCCGACCGCGGCGAAGGCCTCGGCGAGCACCTCGGGCGCGGTGAACACCGAGGGCCCGGTGTCCAGCGTGTAGCCGGCCCGCCGCACCACCCCCGCCCGGCCGCCGGGACCCTCGCCCCGCTCGACGAGCGTGACCTCCCGGCCGGCGCCGCGCAGGCGCAGCGCGGCGGAGAGCCCGGCGAGGCCGGCGCCCACGACGACCACCCGGTCGGTGCGCCCGGGGACCGTCCTCACGCGGAGCGGGAGGTCGCCGCGACGGCGAGCGCGTCGAGCGCGGCGCGCGCGTCCTCGGCGATGGGTGCCGCCGCGATCGCGGACCGGGCCAGCGCCGTGCGCTCGGTGATCCGGTCCTCGACCCGGGCGCGGGCCCCGGTGGACTCGATCAGCCGCCGCAGCTCCTCGAACTGGTCCGGCCCGGCGGTGGGGTCGCCGAGGCCCTCGGCCAGCAGCTGCCGGCCGGCGGCGTCGGCCGCCTCCTCGGCGAGGGCGATGAGCAGCGTCTGCTTGCCCTCGCGCAGGTCGTCGTCCGCGGACTTGCCGGTGACCGCCGGGTCGCCGAACACGCCCAGCACGTCGTCGCGCAGCTGGAACGCCTCGCCCAAGGGCAGGCCGATGGCGGTGTAGGCGTCCACGGCGCGCGGTCCGGCGCCGGCGATCGCCGCGCCGAGCTGCAGCGGGCGCTGCACGGTGTAGCCGGCGCTCTTGTACCGGGCGACGGTGAGCGCGCCCTGCGGCCCGGGCAGCCCACCGCCGGCCCGCAGCAGGTCCAGGTACTGCCCGGCCGTCACCTCGGTGCGCATGGTGTCCCAGACCGAGCGGGCCCGGATCAGCGCGGCGACGGTGATGCCCGACCGGCGCAGCAGCTCGTCGGACCACACCAGCGCCAGGTCGCCGACCAGGATCGCCGCGCCCACGCCGAAGGTGTCGCCGTCCCCGGTGAGCCCGTCCGCGCCGTGCCGGCCGGCGAAGCCGACGTGGGTCGCCGGGCGGCCGCGGCGGGTGAGCGCCCCGTCCATGACGTCGTCGTGCACGAGGGCACTGGCGTGGACGAACTCCAGCGCGGCCACCGCGCGGAGCACCGCGTCGTCGTCCTCGGCCGGTCCCGGCGCGTCGGCGGCGAGGCCGCGCCACCCCCAGTAGGCGAACAGCGGGCGCAGCCGCTTGCCCCCGTCGGCGAGGGCGCAGACCTCGTCGACGACCGGGGTCAGCGCCGCGTCCATGGCGGCCAGGGTGCGGCGCTGCTCGGCCAGGAAGTCGGTGAGGGCGGCGCTCACCGCGGACCGGACCCGGTCGAGGTCCGCCGCGTCGATCGAGGGGGCCGGGAGGCCGGGCGAGCTGTGCAGGGGCTGCGTCCCGACGGTCACCAGGCCAGTATCGCCCAACCCGATCGACGGCGTCCCGTCCAAGGTGCCAGTTGCCTGGTACCAGAGCATGCGCGTCCTCCTCCCGGCGGCCGCAGGCGCGGTCGACACCCCTCTTCGGCCGGAGGTGGCCGATCGGATGCACCGACGCTGCGTACCCTGTGCCCTCATGAGCGGCACCGTGCGGGAGTTGGTGGCGCAGTCCCGGCCCACCTGGTCCTTCGAGTTCTTCCCGCCTCGGGACGAGGCCGCCGAGGCGCAGCTGTGGACCGCGCTGCGGGAGCTGGAGCGGCTGCGGCCGTCCTTCGTGTCCGTCACCTACGGAGCGGGCGGCTCCACGCGGGAGGGCACCGTCGCGGTGACCGAGCGGATCGCCGCCGAGACGACGATGCTCCCGCTGGCCCACCTCACCGCCGTGGACCACAGCGTGGCGGAGCTGCGGCACGTGGTCAGCCGGCTGGCGGCCGCCGGGGTGCGGAACCTGCTCGCCCTGCGCGGTGACCCGCCGGGCGCCGACCCGCAGGCCGAGTGGGTCGCGCATCCCCAGGGGCTGCGGTACGCCGCCGAGCTGGTCGCGCTCATCAAGTCCATGGGCGACTTCTCCGTGGGGGTCGCGGCCTTCCCCGAGCGGCACCCGCGCTCGCCGGACTTCGACTCCGACACCGACATGTTCGTGGCCAAGTGCCGCGCCGGCGCTGACTTCGCGATCACCCAGATGTTCTTCCGGGTCGAGGACTACCTGCGGCTGCGCGACCGGGTGACGGCCCGGGGCTGCGACGTCCCGGTCATCGCCGGGGTCATGCCGGTCACCAGCGCCCGGCAGATCAACCGCATCGTGCAGCTGTCCGGGCAGGCCTTCCCGGCCGGGCTCGCCGCGCGCTTCGCCGAGCTGGACGGGGACACCCCGGAGGCCAGGAAGGCGGTCCGCGCCTACGGCGTGGAGGTGGCGACCGCGATGTGCCAGCAGCTGCTCGACGAGGGCGTGCCCGGCATCCACTTCATCACCATGAACCGGTCGACGGCCACGCGTGAGGTGTACGCCGCGCTGGCCGGGGAGAGCGTCCCGGTCCCGGCCTCCCCGTCGGCGCTCAGCGCGCCGGTGCGCTGAGCAGTTCCTCGGACTTCCGGGCCGCGCGGCGCAGCCCCTCCCGCTCCGCGGCGTAGCCCCCGGCCACGCCGACCACCGGCAGCTGGGACAGCGCACGGGCGAACAGCTTGCCCTTGGGCCGGGCGTCGAGGGCGTCGTCGATGCGGCTCAGCAGCCGGGCCACCCGCCACAGGCTGCGGGCCGCGCCACCCACGCCGCGGCTGCGCTCCGCGCCGAGGGCCTCGTCGACGTAGACGCCGCGGACACGCTGCAGCAGCGGCTCCACCCGGCCGGCGGGGAGGTCCCGGTCCAGGAGCACCCGGGCCAGCAGCGAGATCCGCTCCGCGGGGTCGCCGACGTCGTGCTCCGCGGCGACACCGAGGACGACGAGTGCCTGCACCGCCGACCCCACGGTGTTCTGCAGCGGCAGCAGGTCGGCGAGCTTCCCGGCGAACCGCGGTGCGGCCGAGACGCCGGCGGCGACGCGGGTGACTCGGTCGGCCCACCAGTCGGCGCGCGCGGCCAGCGGCAGGGCGGGCGGCCGGTCCAGGCGCTGCACCAGGGGGTCGAGCACCCGGTCGACCCGGCGCAGGACGTCGACGACGACGGCGTCGCTGATCGGTGCGGCCATGCCGGAACCGTAGGCGGCCCGCCGGTCGCCCGCCCGTTCGCCATCGGGACGTTCCCGCGGGAACGCCCCTTCGCGGCTGCCGATCACCTGCACCACGCGGTGTACCGCTGGGTACCTCGTGGGCATGGCGTCCCTGCTGCAGATCCGCGACGTGCCCGACGAGGTGCGGGAGGCTATCTAGCAGTCATCGGTCCGGAGCGGTCATCGGTCCGGCGTTCGGGGTGGCTGTACCGCTGGGCCCGGTGCCGAGCGGGCGGTTCCACGGAACCGCGCGCTCCGATCGCTACGGTGCGCGGGTGATCACGACCGCCGCCGTCCTGGGCTGCGTCGTCCTGGCGGGGCTCGCCGTCTTCCAGGGTCTGCTGGTCGCCGGGGCGCCGCTGGGCCGGTTCGCCTGGGGCGGCGGGCACCGGGTGCTCCCGAACCGGCTGCGGATGGGCAGTGCCGCCTCGATCGTGCTGTACGCGCTGTTCGCCGTGGTGCTCGTGGCGGCGGCCCGGCGGTCGACCGGGCCGGCCGACGTCGCCATCTGGGTGCTGACCGGCTACTTCGTGCTCGGCATCGGGATGAACGCGATCAGCCGGAGCCGCCCGGAGCGGCTGGTGATGACGCCGGTCGTCGCGCTGCTCGCCGGCTGCTGCCTGGTGGTCGCGCTCGGCTGAGCATCGAGCGGCTGAGTGCGGTCAGCGGGGGACGTCGGGCGGCTCGGCCAGGGGCGCGCGGGTGCGGGTCATCAGGTCGACGAGGTCGGTCATCGCCCCGCGGACGGCGGCGATCCGCTCGGCCACGTCGCCGAGTCCGCCGTCCCCCCGCCCGGACGGGTACGCGGTCTCGACCGTGAGCCCGTCGATCTCCACGGCGCTGCGCTCCATCCGCTCGAGGTCGGCGAGGTGCTGCAGCTCCACGGAGAGCGCGGCGGCCTGGTCGCGGTGCCGGATGAGCGCGTCGGCGCGGGAGCCGAGCCGGCGGGCGGCGTCGTCCAGCGCGGTCTGCTGGCGGTCCCAGAACTCGGCGGCCGGGCCGGTGGGGCGCAGGCCCAGCCGGCTGCGGGCCTGCCGGATGCGGGAGGCCAGGTCGACGATCTGGCGCACCTCCGCGTCCCCGTCGAAGCCGGCCCGGGTGGCGGCCAGGTACGGGGAGCGCCAGGAGGGCTCGCGCACCGTCTCGGCCCAGGCCCGGCTGGCGGCACCGGCGACGCGGGCCTCGATGGTGTCCCAGGCGGCCAGGCTCGCCTCGGGGGACACCGGCGGCGTCGGGAGGGCGGCGCGGGCGGCGTTCTCCCGGTGCTGCAGCACCAGCAGCCCGGCGGCGGGCACGAGGAGTCCCAGCCCGCCGGTGAACACCAGCAGCAGGACGGCGAGCACCCACTTCTGGTCGGTGTCCAGCGCTCGCCACTGCCGGCCGCACCAGACCAGCCACTCCTGCGCGACCAGCCAGTCGCGGGCCTGGTCCCAGAGCGTGGTCTCGGCGCCCGGGGACCGGTCCGGCGGTGACGTGGTGATGACCAGCCGGCCGTCGGTGAGGTAGCGCTCGGGCCACAGCGGCCGGGAGCCCTCGGCGCTCACCGTGCCCGTCCCGCGCTGCCCAGCCGACGCACTCCGTGCCCTCCCCGTTCCGCAAAGGTCCGGGCTGCACCTTCCCCCATGCGGGGACCGAGGCGGAAGAGGCGCGGCGAGGCTCGGGACCCGCGACGGGTGATCACCTCGCGCTGGTCGCTGCCCCCGCCGGCGGACACGACTACCAGCGCGAGGTGGTCATGCTTCCCCGGCGGCCCGCAGCCGCTGGTCGAGGAGGGCGTCGAGCTCCGGGAGGAGCACGACGCTCTCCTGCTCGTTCGGATCGGTGCGGGCGATCACCGCACGCAGCGGGGTGCTGCCGGTGTTGACCGGCAGGTGCGGCACACCGGCCGGGATGTAGACGAAGTCGCCCGGCCGCACGACGTCGCGGTGGGCGAGCCCCTCGCCCCACCACATCTCGCTGTCGCCCTCCAGCACGTACACGGCGGACTCGTGGTGCTCGTGCAGGTGCGCCGTGCCGCGTCCGCCCGGCGGCACGACCAGCGTGTGCAGGCAGAGGCCGCGGGCGCCGGCGGACTCGGCGGACACCCCGGTGCCGTAGTCCAGCCCCTGCTTGCCCGTGTAACCGTCTCCCGGCCGGACGACCCGGCAGGCCGGGCTGCTGTCGTCCATCACGTCCCCTCCCGCTGGTGGTCCGGCCAGCCTGCTCGCCGACGGGGCGGGGCACAACGGATGCGCGGTCGCCGCGCGGCCCGTCGTACCGTCGAGCCGTGGGCGGGCCGCGGACGGGGGCAGCGGCACGCTGGGCTCTCGTCGGCGGTGGGGTCGCCGTCCTGCTGGCGCTACCCCCGCTGATCGACGCGCTCCCGGCCACGGACGCCCCGGCCTCCGCGGCCGACCTGCGCACCCGGGCACTCGCCTCGGCCGGCACCGCGTTCGCGGGGTACGCGCAGTCCGCCGGCGGCCTGGACCTGCCGGTGGGCGACCAGCTCACCGACGCGGCTGACCTGTTCAGCGACCGGACGACGATGCGCGCCTGGTACCGCGGCCCCGCGGACTGGCGGGTGGACGTCGTCACCCCGACCGGGGAGACCGGCGTGCACACCGACGCCGGCGGCACCTGGTCCTGGAACTGGGAGGACGCCGTCGCCACCCGGTCCGCGCCCAGCCCGCTCGCGTTCCCCGGCCCGTCGGACCTGCTGCCCAGCGCGCTGGGCCGGCGGCTGCTGTCGGAGGCGGCCGACGACGAGCTGTCCCGGCTCGGCGCCGAGCGGGTCGCCGGCCGGGACGCCCTCGGGCTGCGGGTGGAGCCGGCCGCGGAGGCGGCGTCGGTGACCCGGGTCGACGTGTGGGTCGACCGGTCGACCGGCCTGCCGCTGCGGGTGCAGGTGTGGGGCGACGACGCAGAGCCCGCGATGGACACCGGCTTCCTGGAGCTCGACCTGACGATCCCGCCGGCCGAGGTCACCGCGTTCACCGTGCCCGCGGGGGCGGAGGTGCGCGAGGGCCAGGCCGAGCAGCTGCTGCAGGCGGCCGATCGCGGACGGCGCCGGGGCCCCCTGCTGCCGGCGTCCCTGGCCGGCCTGGACCGGCGCGCCGTCGAGGGGGCGCCCCGCTCGGTCGGCGTCTACGGCCGGGGGGTGACCCTGCTCGCCGTCGGCCTGCTGCCCGACCGCGCCGCCGCCGGGCTGCGCGCCGAGCTGGCCCGGGCGCCCGGGGCGGTGCTGGACCCGCTCGGCACCCGGATCGCCGCCGGCCCGCTGGGGCTGATGATCGTCGACGGGCCCGACGGCGCGTTGCTGCTCACCGGCACGGTCACCCTCGACGCGCTGGCGGCGGCCGCCACCGAGCTGACCGGGAGGACCGGATGAGCACGGTGATCGGCACCACCGGGCTGGTCAAGCGGTACGGCCGGCTGCGCGCGGTGGACGGGATCGACCTCGACGTGCGGGCCGGGGACGTCTACGGCTTCCTCGGCGCGAACGGCTCCGGCAAGACGACGACGGTGCGGATGCTGCTCGGGCTGGTGCTGCCCACCGCGGGCGAGGTGCGGCTGCTGGGCGAGCCGATGCCGAAGGCGGCCCGGCGGGTGCTGCCCCGGGTGGGGGCGCTCGTCGAGGGCCCGGCGCACTACGGGCACCTGTCGGGGCGGGCCAACCTGGCCCTCGTCGACGCCGCCGGGCCGGGGGGCTCACGGCGGACCCGGCGGGCGCGGATCGAGTCGGTGCTCGAGCAGGTGGGGCTCGCGGGCGTGGGGCGCAAGCCGACGCGGGCCTACTCGCTGGGCATGCGGCAGCGGCTGGGGCTGGCCGCCGCGCTGCTGCGCCGGCCGGAGCTGCTGGTCCTCGACGAGCCGACCAACGGCCTGGACCCGCAGGGCATCACCGAGATCCGTGACCTGCTGCTGCAGCTCAACCGCGAGGGCACCACCGTCTTCCTGTCCAGCCACCTGCTGGCCGAGGTCGAGCAGATGTGCACCCGGATCGGCGTGCTCGACCGGGGCCGGCTGGTGCTGCAGGACGAGCTGGCCCGGCTCACCGCGCCCACCGGCGCGACGGTCGTGGAGACCGCCGAGCCGGACCGGGTGCGCGCGGCGCTGGACGGCCGGGTGCTGTCGGTGGCCGCCGGCCGGGCGGTGGTGCGCGGCGCGGACCCCGCCGAGGTCAACGCCGCGCTGGTGGCCGCGGGCGTGCCGGTGCGCGGGCTGGCGCTGGAACGGCCGAGCTTGGAGGAGGTGGTGCTGGCCGCGGCGCGGACCAGCGCCGACCGGGTCGACGCGCCGGGCGAGCGGGGCCGCCGGTGATACTCGTCGAGCTGCGCAAGCTGTTCCGCCGGCCACGCACCTGGGCGACGATCGGGCTGCTCAACGCGCTGCCGGTGCTGGTGGCGGTGCTGCTGGCGTGGACCGACCTCGCGCCGCGGCCGGGGGAGGGGCCGGTGTTCCTCTCCGCCGTCCTCACCAACGGCACGCTCTACCCGCTGGCCGCCCTCGCGATCGTGCTGCCGCTGTTCCTGCCGATCGCCGTCTCGGTGGTGGCCGGCGAGGCGGTGGCAGGGGAGGCGCAGGGCGGCACGCTGCGGTACCTGCTGGCCCGCCCGGCGGGCCGCACCCGGCTGCTGGTGGCCAAGCTGATCGCGGTGATCGCCTTCGTGGTCGTGACCGTCGTGGTCGTCGCCGCGGTCGGCTACCTGGTCGGGCGGCTGCTGTTCGAGGTGCAGCCGGCCGGTGGGACGGCGCTGTCCGGCACGTCGCTGACGTCGGAGGAGCTCGCCGTCCGCACCCTGCTGGCGATCGGCTACGTGACGGTCTCGATGCTCGGGGTCGCCGCCTTCGCGCTGTTCTTCTCCACGCTCACCGACTCCCCGCTCGGCGCGACCCTGGGGGCGCTCGCCGTCCTCATCGCCTCGTCGCTGCTGTTCACCCTGGACGCGGCGTCGTCGTTCGCGCCCTACCTGCCGACCCGGTACTGGCTGGCCTTCGTCGACCTGTTCCGCGATCCGATCCTGTGGCGGGACGTCGGCCGGGGCGTGGCGCTGCAGGCGGTCTACGTGGTGGTGCTGCTGGGCGCCGCCTGGGCCAACTTCACCACCAAGGACGTCACGAGCTGAGTCCTACCGGGCCGCCGCGCCGGAACGCTGCTCGGTAACGGGCCGGGGGCGCGGCTGGGCCCGCAGCACGGTGCCCGCCGAGCCGGGGTCCCGCCGCTCGGGCACGACCCGGGCGCCGCCGTGCGGCCCCGCGCCGGCGGCCGGCGCCGGGCGGCCGAGGTGGTACCCCTGGCCGTGGTCGACGCCGAGCGCGCGCAGCGCCTCGAGCTCCCCGGCGGTCTCGATGCCCTCGGCGACCAGGGTCAGCTCCAGCGTCCTGCCGAGCGCGACGATCGCGCCGACGACCGCCCGGTCCTGCGGGCTGCTGGCGATCCCCTCGACGAACGCCTTGTCGATCTTGAGGACGTCGATGGGGAAGCGCCGCAGGTAGCTCAGCGACGAGTAGCCGGTGCCGAAGTCGTCCAGGGCCAGCCGGACGCCGAGCGCCTTGACCTCCAGCAGCTTCGCGCTGGTGCTGGCGGCGTCCTCCACGAACAGCGACTCGGTGATCTCCAGGCAGAGCAGCCCGGCGTCCAGCCCGGACTCCTCCAGCGCGCTGCGCAGGTGACCGACCAGGTCGGGGTGCTGGAACTGGCGCACCGAGACGTTGACGCTCACCCGGGTGCGGGAGCCGGGGTCCGACCGCTGCCAGGCCGCGGCCTGCCGGCACACCTCGTGCAGGATCCAGCGGCCGATCGGGACGATCAGGCCGGTCTCCTCGGCGAGGGGGATGAACTCCGCCGGGGGGACGAGCCCCCGCTCGGGGTGCTGCCAGCGGACCAGCGCCTCGAACCCGGTCACCTGCCCGCCGGTGAGCTCGACGATCGGCTGGTAGTGCAGCACGAACTGCCCGGCCCCCAGGGCCCGGTGCAGGTCGGTGCGCAGCCGCTCCCGGTCGACGACGGCGGTGTGGTGGCTGGGCTGGAAGACCGCGTAGCGGCCCTTGCCGGTGGTCTTGGCGACGTACATGGCGACGTCAGCGGCCCGCAGCAGCGGCATCCCGCTGGCCGCGCAGGCGGCCGAGGTGGCGATGCCGATGCTCAGCCCGGCCGTGCAGGACCGCTCGGCGATGGTGATGGGCCGGCGCAGGCTGGCGAGGATGCGCTCGGCCATCCCCTCGGCCGTGATGGACGCCTGGTCCCCGGGCCCGCCGACGAGCAGCACGGCGAACTCGTCCCCGGACAGCCGGGCCAGGGTGTCCTCGGCGCGCAGGCAGCCGCTCATCCGGGCGGCCACCGTCTGGAGCAGCCGGTCACCGCCCTCGTGCCCGAGGTCGTCGTTGATCGTCTTGAGGTTGTCCAGGTCCAGGAAGAGCACGGCGAGCGGGGTGCCGGTGGCCCGCTCCAGCTCCTCGGCGGCCCGCAGCCGCTCCATGAACATCACCCGGTTGGGCAGGCCGGTGAGCGCGTCGTGGTAGGCCTGCTCGCGCAGCTTCTCCTCCAGCTCCCTGCGGTCGCTCACGTCGCGGGTGGTCAGCACGATGCCGGCCACGGCCCGGTCGCCGAGCAGGTCGTTGAGCACGGTCTCGGTCCAGCGCCACGAGCCGTTGCGGTGGCGCAGCCGCGCGGCCACCGACGCGGCGGGCGCGCGGCCGTCGACCGCGTCCCGGAGGTGCGCGGCGAAGGAGGCGGCGTCCTCGGGGTGCACCAGGCCACGGACGTCGCTGCCCAGCAGCGTCGCCGGGGGGTAGCCGAGGACCCAGCCGACCGACGGCGTCTGGTAGGTGATCGTGCCGGCGGCGTCGACGACGGTGATGACGTCGGAGGCGTTGCGGACCAGGGACCGGAAGTGCTCGCCGTCCTCCAGCGCGTCGAGCAGGCTGTTGAACGCCTGCGCGGTCTCCCCGAGCTCGTCGACGGAGTCCACGTCGATCCGGGTCGAGCCCGACCAGTCCCCGCTGCGGCCGGCCGAGCCGATCGAGTCGGCGACCGACCGCAGGTGGGAGCTGAGGACGGCCAGCCGGCTCCCGACCACCCACCGGCACAGCGCGTAGCTCAGCCCGCTGACCAGGAAGCCCGCGACCAGGCAGGCGACCTGGAAGGAGGGCCGGCCGGCGTACCGGTCGGGGACCCCGAGCACCGTGGCGAACGGGGGGAACACCAGCCCGACGACCAGCCCGAACCCGACCATGTAGATGGCCAGGTCCCAGAAGACCCGGCGGGTCAGCCGGACCCCGCTCCGGTGGCCGGCGGGAGGGCTGGGCTCCGGCGGGGTTGTCCTCACACCAGCAGCATCGCCGTTCCGGCGGCCCGCTTGACCGGGGCTCCCCCCGAAGGGGTCATGCCCGCCGCGCCGGCCGCCGATGACACGCCCATGCGCAGCGCACCCTCCAGCGACCCCGGACCGCTCCTGGGAACGGGCATGCAGGTGCCCGTCCTCGGCGGCGGGACGCGCACCTACGTCGACCTGGACACCGCGGCGACCAGCCCGGCGTCGGCGGCGGTGGCCCGGGCGGTGGCGGACTTCCTGCCCCGGTACTCCAGCGTGCACCGGGGGGCCGGCGCCCGGTCCCAGTACGCGAGCGCCCGGTACGAGGGCGCACGCGACACCCTCCTCGGGTTCGTCGGCGCGGACCCCGCGACGCACGTGGCCCTCTTCCCCCGCAACACCACCGAGGCGCTCAACGTCCTGGCCTTCCGGCTGGGCCTCACCCGCGACGACGTGGTGCTGACCACGGCCGTGGAGCACCACGCGAACCTGCTGCCCTGGCGGCGGCACGCCCGGCTGCGGGTCGTCGACGTCGACGCGGCGGGCACCTTCGGCCCCGAGGACGTGATCGCCGCCCTGGACCAGCGCCCGGTGCCCCGCGTGCTGACGCTGACCGGCGCCTCCAACGTGACCGGCTGGCTGCCCGACCTGGGCCGGATCGCCACCGCCGCCCGCGAGCGCGGGGTGCTGGTGGTCGTCGACGCCGCCCAGCTGGCCGGGCACCGGCCCATCGACATCACCGCGCTCGGGATCGACGTCCTGGCGCTGTCCGGGCACAAGATGGGCGCGCCCTACGGTGCCGGCGCGCTGGTCGGGCCCCGGGACCTGTTCAGCTCCGGCGAGCCGCTGCTGGTCGGCGGCGGCGCGGTGCGGGCGGTCTCCTTCGACGACGTCGTGTGGGCCGACGGACCCGACCGGGACGAGGCCGGCTCGCCCAACGTGCTCGGCGTGGTGGCCCTGGCCGCGGCGGCGGAGGAGCTCGGCCCGGAGGTGTGGCCGGCCCTGCTGGGGCACGAGCGGGCCCTCACCGCCGCCCTGGACGCCGAGCTGGCCACCGTGCCGGGCCTGCGGCGGCTCGGGCCGGGAACGGTGGACCGGCTGCCGGTCGCCGCGTTCACCCTCGCGGGCGTGCCGCACGCGCTGGTGGCCGCCCGGCTGTCGCACGAGCACGCGATCGGCGTGCGCAGCGGCTGCTTCTGCGCCCACCCCTACATGAGCCGGCTGCTGTCGCTGACCGAGGACGAGGTGCGCCGGTTCCACCGCGACGCCGGCGCCGGCCGGGTCGACCTGCCCGGGGCCGTGCGGGCCAGCGCGAACCGCGGCACCTCGACGGCGGACGTGGCGGCCCTGGGGACGGCGCTGCGCGCGATCGCCGGCACGCCGGAGGACGCCGACCGCTACCGGCTCGACGAGCACGGCCAGTACGTCCCGGCCGCACCCTCGCTCACCGTCGTCAGGGGCTGACGCGCACCAGCCGGTAGTGCGCCGCGGCCGGTGAGGCCGCGTGCTCGGCGACCGTCAGGGGCGGGGCGTCCTCCAGGTCGCCGAGCAGGCGCTCGCCGGCGCCGAGGAGCACGGGGACGACGACCACGTGCAGCTCGTCGACCAGCCCGGCCCGCAGGTACTGCCGGACCGTCGCCGCCCCGCCGGCGAGCCGCACGTCCGCGCCTCCCGCCGCCGCGAACGCCTGCTCCAGCGCGGACTCGATGCCGTCGGGGACGAAGGTGAACGTCGTCCCGCCGGCCATCTCCTGCGGGCGCCGCGGGTGGTGGGTGAGCACGAACACCGGGTGGTGGAACGGTGGGTCCTCGCCCCACCAGCCCGTCCACGCCGGCTCGGTCCACCCACCGCGGATCGGGCCGAACATGTTCCGGCCCATGATCGTCGCGCCGATGCCCGCCTCGCTGCGGGCCAGCCAGTCGTCGTCCACGCCGGTCGCCCCGCCGGAGCCGCCGTGCGCCGCCTGGCCGGTGCGGGTGTCGAACATCCAGGTGTGCAGCTGCTCTCCGCCCACCCCGAGCGGGTCGTCGGTGCTCTGGCGGGGCCCGGCGGCGTAGCCGTCCAGCGAGACGGACAGGTTGGAGACGCGGAGTCGGGCCATGCTGCTCGGACTCCGCCCGGCAACGGGAGTCATCGCCCGGCCGCGACGGCGCGCTCCCGGCGGCGGTCGGTGACCTCCTCGGCCAGGCGCCGCCGCAGCTCGGCCCGGGGGAGCACCGCCCGGGACGGCAGCCCCGGCGCCGAGACGGCGACGCTGCCCGCGGCCACCTCGGCGTCCCCGAGGACCGCGACGTAGGCGTCCCGCCGCTCGTGCGCCTCCCGCACCCGGGAGGGGAGCGACCCCCGCTCGTCGACCACCGCCCGGATCCCCGCCGCGGTCAGCTCCGCCGCCAGCTCCCGCCCGGGACCGGCGTGCTGCTCGCCGACCGGGAGGACCCGGACCTGCACCGGGGTCAGCCAGGTGGGCAGCCGGCCGGCCGAGGACTCCAGCAGGATCGCGGTCAGCCGCTCCATCGAGCTGAGCAGACCGCGGTGCACCATCACCGGCCGGTGCTTCCGGCCGTCCGCGCCGACGTAGGTCAGGCCGAACCGCTCGGGCTGGTTGGAGTCGACCTGCACGGTGGACAGGGTCTCCTCGCGGCCGCGGCGGTCGGTCACCTGGACGTCGATCTTCGGGCCGTAGAACGCGGCCTCGCCGGGCGCGACCTCGTACGCGAGCCCGGCGTCGTCCAGCGCCTCCCGGAGCTGGGCCTCGGCGGTGCGCCACTGCTCGTCGTCCCCGAGGTACCGGCCACCGGGGCCGCGCACCGACAGCCGGAACCGGCCCACCTCGATCCCGAGCACCGCGTAGCAGTGCCGGATCGCGTCCAGCGCGAGCCGCACCTCGGCGACGACCTGGTCGGGGCGGCAGAAGGAGTGGGCGTCGTCCAGGTTGATCTGCCGGACCCGGCTCAGCCCGCCCAGCACGCCGGACAGCTCGCTGCGGAACATCGCCCCGAGCTCGGCCAGCCGCACGGGCAGGTCCCGGTGGCTGTGCGGGCGGGCGGCGAAGACCTGGGTGTGGTGCGGGCAGTTGGCCGGGCGCAGCACGAAGCTCTCGCCGCCGACGACCATCTCCGGCCACATGTCGGCGGAGAACTTGTCCCAGTGGCCCGAGCGCTCGAACAGCTCGCGTTTCGCCAGCACCGGGGTGTAGACCCGCCGGCAGCCCGAGGCCAGGGCCTGCTCGAGGGCGAACCGCTCGAGCTCGGCGCGGACGACCGCGCCGTCGGGCAGCCACAACGGCAGCCCGGCGCCGACGGCGGGGGTGGTGTCGAACAGGTCGAGGGCCCGTCCGACGGTGGAGTGGTCGGGATCCATGTCGCTTCCTCTCGGGGGAGGGGACCGGCCGCCGACAGCAGAGAGCCCCGGGGACCGGTCCCCGGGGCTCGTGGCGTGCGCTGCCTACACGAGGTGCCGGAGGTCCTCCGGCGTCGTGGCGGCCAGCGCGATGGGCATGCAGCGACGATGACGGGTCCCCGGCTCGCGGTCAACGGAGTTCCGCGGGGCTCCTCCGGCCGGGCAGCCCGACGCCGGCCAGAGGGCGGCCGTCGGCGCCGTGGGCCACGGCGACGGGTGCGCGCCGGCCGGTCCACACCACGACGACGTGCCCGTGGCGCGGCACGGGGAGCACCCGGTCCCCGACGTGCACGCTCGCGACGGCGGCGCTCACCCGCAGCTCCGCGTAGCTGATCCAGCGACCGCCCCACGGCATCCGCCGGCCGGCGTCGTCGGCCACCCCTCCGCTGCCCTGCACCACCACGTGCCCGCCGAGCTCCCAGGCGCCCGGCCGGTCCTCGAGGCCGTCGGTCTCCGCGCCGCTGCCTCCGCCGCCGAGGTACACCCAGTCGGCTCCCCGGCGGACCAGGACGTGGCACATGTGCTCGAAGGAGCCCACGCTGCGCCGCACGAACCTCGTGCAGGCGACATCGCCGTCGACGTCGACGGCCACCGCGGCGAAGCGGCGGCGCCGGCTCAGCCGGACCGGGTCCCCGGTCAGGCCGTGCGCGATCAGCGCGCGGCTCTCCGCCTCGACGTCGTACGCCACGGGCGCACCGTAGGGGGTCAGCCCCGGCGGAGTCGCGTGCAATCGGCGGAGGTGAGCGGCACCGGGTCGCCGGGGGCCAGCTCGGCCAGCACCATGCCCTGCACCAGCGGGTCGGTGGGCAGCTGCCCGTGGGTCACCGCCGAGTCCGCGCACACCGACTGCACCGGCAGCTCCAGCGCGCCGGCCAGCGCGGCCGACTCCGGCGGGGTGACCGTGGAGTCCGCCGTCGTCCAGATCGACACCCAGGTCGGGCCCTCCGGCGTCTCGTCACCCGCGTTCAGCTCCGCGAGCAGGTCGCTGTCGGTGGTCAGCTGCCGGCACCCCTCCGGGCACTCCGCCGGTGCGTAACTGATCGCGAGGTCGGCGACGGTGGTGCCGTGGTGCGGCGACCCGAGCGTGACGACCCGCCGCGCCCGGTCCGCGCCGCCGTCGGCGACCCACAGCCGGGCGACCACCCCGCCGGCCGAGTAGCCGACCACGTCGACGCTCTCCGCGCCGGTGCGCGCCAGCGCCTCGTCGACCGCGGCATCCAGCGCGGCGGCCGACGCCCGCAGGTCGCCGGTGCCCCCGCCGGGCACCGCCACGACCGTCGCGTCCCGGCCGGCGGCGGTCAACCGGTCGGCGAGGGAGGACAGCGCGACGCCCGACCCGCCGTAGCCGGGCACGAGCAGCACCGGTCCGGGGGTCGACTGGTCGGCCGCGTGCGCCGGCCGGGGGTCGTCCCGCGTCAGCAGGGGGACGGCGACCGCCAGGACGACGGCCACGACGACGACCCCCAGCAGGGCCAGCAGGAGGCGGCGGCGGGCGGGGGAGAAGCCGGCGAGCACGCGTCCCACTGTGCCCGGCGTGGTCAACTGGGCCCGTGCTGAGCCGCGACGAGTACCTGGCGGCCTGGTCCCGGTGGCACGGGGACGCGGATCCGGACGACAGCCGGCTGGTCCGCGGCTGGCTCACGCTGGCCTACACCCTCGCCCGGCCGCTCGCCGGGGTGTCCCCGCTGGCGGTGACCGCCGCCGGCCTGCTGGTGGCCGCGGCGGCGGTGGCGCCGGCGGCCGCGGGGGGTGGCTGGCTGGTCGCCGCGGGGCTGCTGGTCGCGTCGTCCGGCCTGCTCGACTCGCTCGACGGTGCGCTGGCGATCGCCGGCGGCCGGGCGTCGCGCCGGGGGTTCGTCCTCGACTCGGCGGTCGACCGGCTCACCGAGGTCGCCTACGCGCTCGCCCTCTGGGTCGCCGGCGTCCCCGGGCTGCTGGCCGCGGCCTTCGGCGCGCTGTGCTGGCTGCCCGACTACCTGCGGGCGCGCGCCGGGCAGGCCGGGGTCACCGAGACCGGTGCGATCTCGGTGTGGGAGCGGCCCACCCGGGTGGTGATGACCGCGCTCACCCTCGGCGGCGCGGGGGTCGTGTCCGGCGTCGTCGACCCGGCCGTCGTCACGACCCTCGGCGCGGCCACCGGCTGCCTGCTCGGGGTGGTCGCCACCGCGCAGCTCGGTCTCCAGCTGCGCCGGGCGCTCACCGACTGAGCCCGCCTACCCTGTAACCCGCCTCGGTGCCCCTCCCGGTCGCCGTCCCCCGAGGGAGTCCCCTGATGTCCGTCGTCGTGACCGGCTCGATCGCCACCGACCACCTGATGACCTTCCCCGGCCGGTTCGCCGACCAGTTCGTCGAGGGCAAGATGGCGAACGTCTCGCTCTCCTTCCTCGTCGACGACCTGGTGCAGCACCGGGGTGGCGCGGGGGCGAACATGGCCTACGGGCTGGGGCTGCTGGGCCTGCACCCGGTGCTGGTCGGCGCGGTGGGCAGCGACTTCGCCGACTACGACGCCTGGCTGACCCGGCACGGCGTCGACACCGCCAGCGTCCGCTGGTCGGAGCTCAAGCACACCGCCCGCTTCACCTGCACGACCGACGCGGCCAACAACCAGATCGCCTCCTTCTACTCGGGGGCGATGAGCGAGGCGGCGCTGATCGAGCTGGCGCCGGTCGAGCGGCGGGTCGGCGCGATCGACCTGGTCGTCGTCGGGCCGAACGACCCGAGTGCGATGGTGCAGCACACCCAGGAGTGCCGGGACCGCGGCTACCCGTTCCTCGCCGACCCGTCCCAGCAGCTGGCCTGGGCCGACGGCGAGATGATCCGCGACCTGGTCGACGGCGCCGACCTGCTGTTCACCAACGAGTACGAGCACGCGCTGCTGCTGCAGAAGACCGGCTGGGACGACGCCGAGGTGCTCGCCCGGGTGGGCACCTGGGTCACCACCCTGGCGGCCTCCGGCGTGCGGGTGGAGCGGGCCGGCGCGGAGCCGATCGAGGTGATCGCCGTCCCGGAGACCAAGCCGGTCGAGCCGACCGGAGGCGGCGACGCGCTGCGGGCGGGGTTCGTGGCGGCCCGGCAGTGGGGGCTCGGCCTGGAACGGTCCACCCAGGTCGGCTCCGCGGTGGCGACCGCGGCGGTGGAGGTCGTCGGCACGCAGGAGTACGCGCTGCCCCGCGAGCACTTCCTGGAGCGGTTCGCCGACGCGTTCGGCGCGGACGCCGCCGAGGAGGTCGCGCCCTTCCTGCCCGGCTGACGAAGGACCCTGCTGCCCCCAGCCCACTCGCGAGCCCGCGCCGGGCCCCTGCAGCGGAGCCGTCAGCCGCCGCGCAGGCGCTCGCCGATCTCCGGGTCCTCCGACCAGCGGCGGTAGGGGATCCGGCGGATCTCCTTGACCTCGCCGATCGTCGACCACTCGTTGCCGCCGAGCCGGGCCAGCGGCCGCAGGTGCTCGATCCGCGGCCGGCCGTCCCGGACGGCGGACTCCCACGCGCTCACGTGCACGACCCGCCCGAACACCACGGTGCTGTCGCCGAAGGACACCGTGCCCTGCAGCGTGCACTCGATCGACACCGGCGACCCGGCGACCCGGGGCACGCCGACCACCTCGCTCGGCTCGAGTGCGACCCCGGTGTGCTCGGCCTCGTCGTGCTCCGGCGGGAAGTCGGTGCCCGTGGCGTTTACCTGCTCGAACAGCGACTCCGGGGTGAGGCTGACGGTGAACTCCCGGGTCTGCTCGACGTTGGTGAGGGAGTCCTTGCGGCCGACCGAGGTGAACTGCACGACCGGCGGTTGCACGCAGGCCACCGTGTAGAAGGAGTGCGGGGCGAGGTTGAGCACGCCCTCGGCCGACCGGCTGCACACCCAGGCGATCGGCCGTGGGACGACGATCGAGTTGAGCACCCGGTAGAACGCGGCGCTCTCCATCTCGGCGGGGTCGAAGTGCACGCGGGCGGTGGTCACCGCTCCATCCTGCGGGAGGTGGGGCCCTCCGGCGCGCCGGTCACCGCGCGGCCGCGCCAGCGCAGCGAACCGCGGCGGTGGCCGGCGAGCGAGCGGGCCACCAGCACGTCGAGCAGCGCGATCGACACCGGGTGGGCCAGCGCGTCGGGCCAGGCCCGGCCCCCGGTGGCGCGCGCGGTCACCGCCCGGCCGGCCGCCCCGGCGGCCCAGCCCAGCAGCCCGGCGCGCGAGCCGGTGAGCGCGGCCAGCGGCGGCAGCAGCCACACCAGGCTCAGCGCGGCCGCCGCCGCGGCGGCCCCGGCCGGACGCCCGCCGAGGGCGGACCACAGCGACTTCGCGTAGCCGTCGCGCACGCCCGGCCAGCCGGCGTACATCCGGCAGGCGGCCAGCGTCGAGCCGTCGACCACCACGCCGCGGCCGCCGGCGGACTTGACCGCGCGCAGCAGGGCGACGTCCTCGATCACCTCGCCGCGGACGGCGGCGTGCCCGCCGGCCCGGACGTAGGCGGAACGCCGGACGACGAGGAACTGCCCGTTCGCCGCCGCCAGCGAGGGGCGCGGGGACCGCTCGGCCAGGCGCAGCGGCAGCAGGGTCGCCCACAGCCACTGCTGCAGCGGCTGCACCAGCCGCTCGGCGGCGCTGCCGGTCAGCTGCTGCGGCCAGGGGGAGACCAGGTCGAGGCCCGCGTCGTCGAGGACGGCCACCGCGGCGGCGACCGCGTCGGGCATCAACCGGACGTCGGCGTCGAGGAAGGCCAGCACGTCGACGTCCCCGGCCGCCGCCGCGCCCTGCGCGCAGGCGTTCGGCTTGCCCAGCCAGCCCGGGCCCGGCGGGGTCGCCCGGAGCACCCGCACCCGCTCGTCGGCGGGCACCCGGTCGGCGGTGCCGTCGGTGGAGCCGTCGTCGACCACGACGACCCGCAGGTCGGGGACGCCGCGCTGGTCGAGGACGGCGGCCAGGCAGCCGGCCACCTGGTCGGCCTCGTCGCGCACCGGCAGGACGACGGCCACCCGGCTGCGCACCGGCGGCGGGACGGCGGGCGGGCGGCGCAGCAGCCGGGTGTTCACCGCCGCGTGCACGGCGCCCAGCACCGACAGGCCGGCGCCCAGCCGCACCAGCCGGCTCACCGGCGGCTGCGCAGGCCCAGCGCGGCGAGCACCGGCAGTGCCAGCAGCACGCCCCAGACGGCCGAGCCCGGCAGGTCCAGGAACGCCGCGTGCGCGAGCGCCCCGCCGAGGGTCATCCAGCCGAGCACGAGCAGCGGTGCGGCGTCCCCGCCCCGCGAGGGGCGACGGCCGGCCAGCAGCTCCAGCAGGGTCATGAGCACCAGCCCGGCCAGCAGCCAGCCAGCGAGGTTGGTCAGCGGCACGGTGTCGATGCCCGGCAGGCCGGGGGAGGGGTGCGCCCAGCGCCAGTAGCCGGCCTGCACCATCTGCGGATCGAGGACGACGTCCCACGCGGCGAAGACGTACGCGGCGACGAGCACCCGGGCCGGCCGGGACCGCGGGGCCAGCCGGGCGGCGAGCACCCAGCTCGGCCAGGCCATCATCAGCCAGGCCAGCGGCACCAGGAACGGGACGCCGAGCAGCGTCGGGCCGAGGCCGTCGCTGTAGCCGTACTCGCCGTAGGGGAAGCCGGTGGCCAGGCCCAGCGCCTCGAACAGCACCGCCACGACGGCGACCAGCCCGAGCACGCCGAGGCCGGTGGGCAGCCCGCGGCTGAGGGCCGCCGAGGTCACCGACACCGCGGCGCCGAGCAGCACTATGGTCCAGCTGACGGCGTTCCGCGGGGCGCCATCGGTGAGCGGGTAGGCGATCGCCGCGCCGACGAGGAGCAGCGCGAGGACCAGGGGCAGCCGGACCGGCGTGCCCGGCCGGAGGGCCAGGGCCCCGGTCACCGGCGGGCTGCCCGCAGCCGCCGGCCCGCCTCGGCGCGCAGCCGGGCCGCGGGACGGCGGTCGGCCAGGACCAGCCGCGCGGCGGTGCGCCCGGAGTTGCCCGACACCCCGCCGCCGGGGTGGGTGGACGCGCCGGCGAGGTAGAGCCCGCCCAGCCCGGGCACCCGGTGCCCGGCCAGGGCCGGCGTCGGCCGGAAGCCGAACATGCTGGCCAGGCCCATCTCCACGTGCATCACGTTGCCGCGCCGCAGCCCCAGCTCCTGCTCCAGGGACAGCGGTGTCTGCACGTACAGCCGCTGTACCGAGTCGGCGAAGCCCGGCGCGAACCGGTCGACGGCGCGCACCAGCTGCGCGGCCGCGGTGTCGGCGACCGCGTCCCAGTCGCTGCCGTCGGCCAGCGTGTACGGGTACCACTGGCCCCAGATGGTGACGACGTGCTGCCCGGGTGGCGCCAGCGTCGGGTCGCTCGCGGAGAACGACATGGCCAGCGGCACCGGCTCGCGCGGGAGCTCACCGGCCAGCCAGTCGCCGTGGGCCCGGGCGAGCTGCGCCCGGTCGGTGCACAGCAGCTGCAGCCCCTGCAGCGACTCGGCCGCGGTGGCCCCCGGATAGGCGGGCAGCGCGTCGGTCAGCGCCCGCAGGACCAGGCCGAAGCCGTTGCCCACCGGCGGGTCGGCGTCGGCCAGGGCCGGGGGTGCGTCCTCGCCGGCCAGCTCCCTGGTGGCCAGCACGTGGCAGGCGGCGACCACGACCGGCGCGGGGATCCGCCGTCCCGACGTCGTCTCCACCCCGGCGACCCGGCGTGCGCCGGGCGGGCCGTCGACCAGCAGCCGGGCGGCGCCGTCCCCGAGGGTGACCCGGCCGCCGTCGGCGGCCAGCCGGGCCGCCAGCGCCGAGGTGAGCCCGCCCGAGCCGCCCACCGGGTGGCCCGGCGGCACCTCGTGCAGCAGCGCCACCCAGGCGACCATCGCCGCGGTGCCCGGCTCGGACATCGGCGGCCCGGACTGGGCGCCGAACCAGGCCAGCGCCGCCTTGAGCCGTTCGCTGTCGAACCAGCGGTCCAGCAGGGCGTCGCCGGAGCCGAGGAAGTCGGTGGCGATCTCGCCGCCGGGGGTGCGCGGCTGCCCGGACCGCGGCGCGCCCACCGGCCACAGGTGCCGGACCAGCCGGCCCATGGTCGGCCGGTCGCCGAACGCCCGGACGACGGCGGCGCTGCGCGGACCCCACACCTGCACGAACCGCCGGTAGGCGCGGGCGTCGGCCTCTCCGCAGGCGGCCGCGATGGAGGCGCAGGTGGCGTCCAGGTCGACGGAGAAGACCAGCGGGCGGCCGTCGGGACCGGGATCGCCGGGGCGCGGGGCGGGCGCGAACCCCCACGGGTCGCAGTCGACGTAGCGCAGGCCGAACCGCTCGAGCTCCAGTTCCTCGACCACGCCGCTGTGCCGGATGATCACGTGCGCGCTGGAGCCCCGGTCGACCCGGACCCCGGGCCACCGCTCGACGGTGGAGACGGCGCCGCCGAGCACCTCGTCGCGCTCCACGACCTCCACCCGCAGCCCCGCCCGGGCCAGGTGGCAGGCGGCGACCAGCCCGTTGTGGCCGGCACCGACGACGACCGCGTCGACCGCGTCGACCCCGGAAGCCCCGGAGGTCATGGAGGTCATGGAGGTCCCGGGGGTCACGGGTTCCGCGGGGACGAGAGGAGCGGCAGGCGGGCACCGAGGATCGCGAACGGGCGCGCGTCCCCGGGGAAGTGGTAGCCGCGGGCCAGGTCGACGAAGCCGTCGGCGTGGTACAGCCGGAACGCCTTGGTGTCGGTGTCCGGGGTGCTGAGCAGCGCCACCGGGGCCGGCACGCCCTCGACCAGGGCGTGCAGCAGCTGCCGGCCGATCCCGCGGCTCTGGTGCTCGGGCAGCACGTGCAGCTCGCAGACCTCGAACGCGCCGGGCAGCCACTGCTTCGCCGTCCGCCGGTCCATGGCGTTGCGCACCTGGTCGTGCCACCACTGGCCGGGGGCGACCAGGTAGCCGTAGCCGAAGCCGACCAGCCGCTCCCCCTCCGCGCCGTCCTCCCGAGCGGTCTCGGTGAACGCGCCGACGGCACGGAAGCCCGCCCGCTCGGTGTGCTGGACGGCGTAGCCGTACCGGCCGGCGACGACCGACTCGCCGTAGCCCATCGCCGCGCCGTAGATGGCCAGCACCTCGTGCAGGTGGTCGCGCACCCACCCGGTGGGCAGCTCGACCACCCGGGTGGCCGGGGCGGTGCCGGTCATCGACCGGCCGCCTCGTCCGGCGGTGTGGCCGGCGTGACGGCCGGGCCCGGACCCACCTCGGCCGGGGTGCCGCCGGTGAGCCGCAGGAGCTCGTCGTAGGTGGTGGGGAAGACGGTGTGCGGGTGCCCGGCTGCGGCCCAGACCTGCGGGTGCCGGGCCAGCTCGACGTCGACGAGGGTGCCGATCGGTGCGGGGTGCCCGACCGGGGCGACCCCGCCGATGGCCTGGCCGGTGTGCTCCCGGACGAACGCCGGGGTCGCCCGGCGGACCTCGGGCACACCGAGCAGCGTGGCGATCAGCTCCTCGTCGACCCGGTGGGCGCCGCTGGTCAGCACCAGCAGCGGCTGGCCGACGGCCTCGAACACCAGGCTGTTGGCGATCGCGCCCGCCTCGACACCGAGCTGGGCGGCTGCGGCGGCGGCGGTGCGGGCGCTGTCGGGCAGCGCGCGCACCTCACCGGCGGCACCGGCGGCGCGCAACTGCCGCACGACCTCGGCGACCCGGGGGTGCAGGGTCTCCGCTCCGGTCATGCCGGCGATCCTGCCACCGGCGCCGGACGGCCGCGCCACCCGGGACCGCCGGGGCCCGCCGGCCGCGGTCCGCGAGAACGGTCGGTGGTCCGTGGTGTGCTGCGGTGCGCAGGCCGCAGGCTGCGTGCAGTCGCTGCAACGACACGGATCCCGACACGCGCCGTCGGCTTGACGCTGTCGGTGGGGTCCGGTCTACTCATGGGTGTTCGAACACGTGTTCGAACACCGGGGGCGCCGTTCCCCGGCCCGGTCGCCGTGCACTTCCCGCATGCGCGCTTCCCCACCGGGTCGGGCGGACGGGGTCGCCGGTGGGGGCGAGGAGTGCGGGAGTCGTGTCATGAGCCGGGTGCTCGTCGGGGCCGAGGGTCGCGTCGGTGAAGAGGTGCAGGTCGAGCAGGGGTCGGCGGGGCCGGCCCAGTTCTGGCGCGGGCAGTCCCGCTACGTCGTCGGGGAGCTGCTCGACTCCTGGGTCGAGACCGCGCCGTGGTGGCAGGCCGACAGCGCCGAGCGGCGCGGGGCCTCGGCCGACCTGGTCGCCACCCGGCAGGTGTGGCGGGTGGAGGCGGTGCGGGCCGGCCGGTCGCGGATGAGCTTCGCCGGGGTGTTCGACCTGTCCTGGGAGCCGACGGCCAACCAGTGGCTGCTCGTCCGGGTGCACGACTGATGGGCGCCGTCCGCGCCCTCGCCGCCCAGGGCCAGCTCCCGTTGCCCCCGCCGATGCCGGCCGCCGCCGCCCAGTTGCTCGGCCAGGCGCACCGCGGCCTGGCCGAGGCCGCCGCCGAGCCCCAGGCGAACTGGCGCTACGCCGGTGCCCACCTGGCCGCCCTCCGCGGCGCCGCCGCGGTGCTGGCGGCCCGTACCCGCCCGGAGCCGGCGCGGCGCCGGCCGCGCAGCGCCTGGGTGCTCATCACCGAGGTGGCCCCCGAGCTCGGGGAGTGGGCGGTCTTCTTCGCCGCGAACGCGCCCAAGCGGGCCGCGGCCGAGGCCGGGCTGTCCTCCGCGGTCACCGACCGGGAGGCCGACGACCTGGTGCGCGACGTGGGGGCCTTCCTCACCGCGGTCGAGACGACGGTCAGCCGGCCCGCGCCCGCCCCGGCGGCACCGGTGCGCCTGCGGTCGATGGACGGCGGCAAGCGCCGTCCGTCGGGCCGCACACCGTGAGCGACCCGTTCGTCCACCTGCACGCTGCCTCCGGCTACTCGATGCGTCACGGCGCCAACCACCCGGCCGACCTGGTCGCCCGGGCCGCCGAGCACGGCATGGGGGCGCTCGCGCTGACCGACCGCGACGGCCTCTACGGCGCGGTCAAGTTCGCGCTGGCCTGCCGGTCGGCGGGGATCCGGCCGCTGTTCGGCGTCGACCTCGCCGTCGACCCGGTCGCCGGAGGTGAGCCGGGCGAGCAGCAGCTGGGCGGGCGCATCTCCTCGGCCGCGCTGCACCGGGCCGCGCACCCGTCCGGGCGCCGGGTGCCGGCCCGGGGCGGCGCCAGCGTCGACCCGCGGCTGCCGCGGGTCACCTTCCTGGCCCGCGACGGCGCCGGCTGGCGCTCGCTGTGCCGGCTCACCAGCGCCACCCACCTCGGGGGCACCCGCGGCGAGCCGGTCAGCTCGCTGCGGGTGGCCGGTGAGCACGCCGCCGGGCTGCTCGCCCTGCTGGGCCCGCAGTCGTCGGTGGGTCGGGCGCTCGCCGCCGGCCGGGCCGACCTGGCGCGCGCCCGGCTGGCGGCCTGGCGGGAGGTCCTCGGACCGGGGCAGCTGGTGCTCGAGGTCGTGCACCACCGCGGGCAGGGCGACCGGGTGCGGGCGCAGGCGATGCTGCGCCTGGCAGCCGAGACCGGGGTGCCGGCGGTGCTCACCAACGCCGTCCGGTACGTCGACGCGCTCGACGCCCCCACCGCCGACGTCCTGGACGCCACGCGCCGGCTGGTGCCGCTCGGGCAGCGGCACGTCGACCGGCGCACCGCCGAGGGGTACCTGAAGTCGGGCAAGGAGATGGCCGAGGTCGCCGAGGAGCTCACCGGCCCCGACCGGGACGCCGCCGCGCGGCTGCTGGCCACCACCGCCCGGGTCGCCGAGCAGTGCGCGGTCGACGTCCGGGCCGACCTCGGCATCGGCACGGTGCGCTATCCCGAGCTCGACGTGGTCACCAGCCCGGCCGAGCGGGGGATGGGCCCCTCGCAGGTGCTGCGGGCCCGGTGCGAGGCCGGGTTCGGGCGGCGGGGCATGTCCCCGACGGCGACGGTGCGCGAGCGGCTGGAGGAGGAGCTCGCGGTCATCGACGGGCTCGGCTACCCGTCCTACTTCCTCACCGTCGCCGACGTGGTCGCGCTGATCAAGGAGCTGCGGGTGCGCGCGGCGGCCCGTGGCTCGGGCGCCGGCAGCCTGGTCACCTACCTGCTGGGCATCTCCGACGTCGACCCGGTCCGCTACGGCCTGCTCATGGAGCGGTTCCTGTCGCCGCTGCGCCACCAGCTGCCCGACATCGACATCGACGTGGAGTCCGCCCGGCGGATGGAGGTCTACGACGCGGTGATCGACCGCTTCGGGGCGCACCGGGTCAGCTGCATCTCGATGATGGACACCTACCGGGTACGGCACGCGATCCGTGACGTCGGCGCCGCGCTCGGGCTGCCGCCCGCCGAGGTCGACGCGGTGGCCAAGGCGTTCCCGCACATCCGGGCCAACCAGGTGCACGCCGCACTGCGCGACCTGCCGGAGCTGCGGGCCAGCCGGCTGGGCTCGAGACGCGGCGGTGGCTCCGGTGACCTCGACCTGCTGTTCGACCTGGTCGCCCGGCTCGACGGGCTGCCCCGGCACATCGCGCTGCACCCGTGCGGGGTGCTGCTGTCCGACGCGACGCTGCTGGACCGCACGCCGGTCGAGAGCAGCTACCTCGGCTACCCGATGAGCCAGTTCGACAAGGACGACGTCGAGGAGCTCGGGCTGCTCAAGCTCGACCTGCTCGGCATCCGGATGCAGTCGGCGATCGCCCACGCGATGGACGAGGTCGCCCGGGTCGACGGGGCGGAGGTCGACATCGACGCCGTGCCGCGCGACGACCCGGCCACCTTCGAGCTGATCCGCAGCACCCGCACGCTGGGGATGTTCCAGATCGAGTCCCCGGGGCAGCGCGAGCTGGTCGGCAAGTTCGGGCCGCAGACGTTCGAGGACCTGATCATCGACATCTCGCTGTTCCGGCCCGGGCCGGTCAAGAGCGACATGGTCACCCCGTTCCTCATGGCCCGGAACGGCTGGCGCGACCCCGAGTACCTGCACCCGGCGCTGCAGCCCGCGCTGGAGCAGACCGCCGGTGTGGTGGTCTTCCACGAGCAGGTGTTGATGATCGTCTCGGCGATGACCGGCTGCACCCTGGCCGAGGCCGACGAGGTGCGCCGGGCGCTGGGCGAGCGGGACGCCCATCCGGAGGTCAAGGCGTGGTTCGCGCCGCGGGCGCTGGACGAGGGCTTCGCCGTCGAGGTGGTCGAGCAGGTGTGGGAGGTGCTGGTCGCCTTCGGCTCCTTCGGCTTCTGCAAGGCGCACGCCGCCGCGTTCGCGCTGCCCACCTACCAGTCGGCCTGGCTGAAGACCCACCACACGGCGGCCTTCCTCGCCGGGGTGCTGACCCACGACCCGGGCATGTACCCCAAGCGGCTGATCCTCGACGACGCCCGCAACTTCGGCGTGCACGTGCTGGGCCTGGACGTCAACGCCTCGACCGGCACCTACCGGATGGAGCGGGTCGAGCCCGACCCGGCCGCGGACCGGCCGCGGCCGGACTGGATGCCTGCCTCGATGTCCGATCCGGGGCGCTACGGCATCCGGCTCTCGCTGGCCGACGTGAAGGGCATCAGCGAGGAGGAGGTGGCCCGGGTCGTGGCCGGGCAGCCCTACCGGTCACTGGCCGACTTCTGGACCCGGGCGAACGTGTCCCGGCCGGTGGCCGAGCGGCTGGTGCTGGCCGGCGGCTTCGACTCGGTCTACGGGTTCGGGGTGCGGGACAGCGAGGGCGGGCGGCCGACCCGGCGGCGGCAGTCGATGACCCGCCGCGACCTGCTGCTGCAGATCGGCGAGCTCGACCGGTGGAGCCGCAGCGGGGCGCGGGCCGCCGGCAGCGGTCAGCTCGGCCTGGAACTGTTCGGCACGGACCTGTCCGGGACGGAGGAGCCCGACCCCGGCGAGGACGCCGGCGGGCCGCCGGAGTTCGTCAGCTCCGGGCTGCCGGAGTTCACCGACGCCGAGCGGGTGCGGGCGGAGCTGGAGGTGCTGGGGCTGGACGCCAGCCGGCACGTCGTCGACTTCTACCGGCCGTTCCTCGCGGCGCTGGGCGCGGTGCCGGCCGGGGAGCTGCTGCAGTGCCGCAGCGGGTCGGAGGTGCTGGTGGCCGGGGTGAAGGTGGCCACGCAGACACCGCCGATCCGGTCCGGGCGCCGGGTGGTGTTCGTGACGCTGGACGACGGCACCGGCTGCACCGACTCCACCTTCTTCGAGGACGTGCAGGGGCCCTACGCGTCCACCGTCTTCCACTCGTGGCTGCTGGTGATCCGCGGGGTGCTGCGGCGCACCGGTCCGCGGGGGATCTCGATGCGGGCCACCGGCGCGTGGGAGCTGCCGGCGCTGCACGAGGCGTGGGAGGTAGGCGGGCTGGCCGCGGTCGCCGAGCTGATGGCCACGGAGGGGGAGTACACGGAGCAGGCGATCACCGGTGCCGCCGCCTCGCACGGCTCCCGGCCGGTCGTGGTGCGGCCGGTGCTCGTGCACCCGACGGGCTTCCGGATGTCGCCCTACGCCGACATCAAGCCGGCCGGCGACGACACCAAGTCCGCGGTCCGCCGGGAGGCGACCGCGGCGCCGCGGAAGCTCTGGCACTCCAGCCCGGGCAGCTCCGGCCGGTGACGGTGGCCTCCTGCAGGGAGGTCCTCGTCTAGACCGGCGCCCAGGCGACCAGCAGGGTCCAGCGCTCGCCGTCCTGGCGGTGCAGCTGGAAGTCGCGGCGCGCTCCGAAGCGCGGCTCGGGGAGCGGGAAGTCCAGCGCGCGGGTCTTCCCGAAGGCCGTGGCCTCCTGGTCGCAGGCGGCGGTGAACGTGTCGGCCGGGCGGCCGTGCCCGTCCACCAGTCGGTAGCTCGGCATGGCCGGACCGTAGGGAGTGAGCCGGCACACGCCGGGGACACCACGCGAACGTCGGGTGACTGCTGCCCCAACACTGCGCTCCCGCCCCACCGGCACCAGCAGGGGCGGGAGCGGCCGGAGCCGCGCGCTCGGGACTGCCGGGTCCACGGGGCGGCCGGAGGGGCGTGCCCACTAGGCTCCGACGGGTGCCCGGAACCGCGCCCGCAGCCGGAACGCAGGCCCCTGCCCGCACGGCGGCGGTCTGGGCCGCCCTCCAGCCGGTGGTCGCCGCCGGCACGCCCCTGCAGGTGCTCGACGTGGGCGGTGGCAGCGGCATGTTCGCCGTTCCGCTCGCGCAGCTGGGGCACGACGTCACCGTCGTCGACCCCAGCGCGGACGCGCTGGCCACCCTGCAGCGCCGCGCCGACACCGCCGGGGTCGCCGACCGGGTCCGCGCGGTGCAGGGCGACGCCGACCGCATGCCGACCCCCGCCGGCGGCGCCGCCTTCGACCTGGTGCTCTGCCACTTCGTGCTCGAGGTCGTCGACGACCCGGCGAGCACGCTGCGCCAGATCGCCGGGGTGCTGCGCCCCGGCGGGCAGCTGTCGCTCGCCTCGGCCAACCGGGCCGGCGCCGTCCTCGCCCGCGCGATCAGCGGCCACCCGGTCGAGGCCCGCGCCCTGCTCACCGACGAGGACCCCGCTCCCCGCCGGTCCCGCCCGGCGCGCCGCCGGTTCGGCCCCGCCGAGCTGCTCGACCTCGTCTCCGGCGCGGGGCTGCAGCCCGGGGACTGGCGCGGGGTCTCGGTGGTGGCCGACCTGCTCGACGCCGCCTCCGGTGCCGACCCCGACGCCGTCCGGGCCCTCGAGCTCGCTCTGGCCGCCACCTCGCCCTACCGCGACATCGCCACCGCGCTGCACCTGCTCGCCACCCGCCCGTGACGCCGCTGCCCCGTGACCTCACGGCACCGGGTTACGGCACGGCCACCCTCGCCGACGTCCTGCCCGGCGTCGCCACCGCGCTCGGAGTCCCGGTGCGCCGCGGCGGGCTGCCGGCCGACCCCCTCCGGCTGGCTCCCGCCCTGGGCGAGGCCCGGCGGATCGCGGTCCTGCTCGTCGACGGCCTCGGCGCCGAGCAGATCGCCGCCCATCCCGACGAGGCGCCGGTCCTCAACGCGCTCGGCACCCCCGCCGGCGTGCTGTCCGCGCCGTGCCCCAGCACCACCCCGGTCAGCCTCGCCACCTTCGGCACCGGCCTCCCCCCGGGCAGCCACGGGGTGCTGGGCTTCGTCACCGAGGTGCCGGGGGAGGGCCGCATGCTCAACCACGTGCAGTGGACCGACGACCCCGACCCGCGGCGGTGGCAGGCGCAGCCGACCGTCTTCGAGCAGGCCACCGCCGCCGGGATCACCTGCACCGCCGTCGGCCCGCACGCCTTCGCCCGCTCCGGGCTGACCCGGGCCGCCTACCGCGGCGCCGACTACGCGAACGCGTACAGCCTCGGCGACCTGGTGGCGGTCGTGCACGGCGCGCTGGCCGCCGGTGAGCGCAGCCTCGTCTACGGCTACACCGCCGACCTCGACGTGACCGGGCACATCCGCGGTGTGGACTCCGCCAGCTGGCGGCACCAGCTCGGCGTCGTCGACCGCCTGGTCGAGCAGCTCGCCGCCGGGCTCCCGGACGACGCCGTCCTGCTGGTCACCGCCGACCACGGCATGGTCGACGTCCCCGCCGGGACCCGGCTGGACGTGGCCGACGTCCCCGCGCTGACCGAGGGCGTCCGGCTCTTCACCGGGGAGCCCCGGGCCCGGTACGTGCACACCGAGCCCGGGGCCGCCGCCGACGTGCTCGCCGCCTGGCGCGAGGTGCTCGGCGACCGCGCCTGGGTCGCCGGGCGCGAGGAGGCGGTGGCCAGCGGGATCTTCGGCGCCGTCGACCCGGCCGTCATCGACCGGATCGGCGACGTCGTCGCCCTGGCCCGCGGCAGCTGGGCGATCACCACCGCCGAGCAGGACCCGCGCGGTTCGGTGCTGGCCGCCTTCCACGGATCGCTGACCTCCGCGGAGCTCGCCGTTCCGTTGCTGGCCGCGCGCGGCCGCGCCGTGTCCTGAGCCGGCTCAGGACGGTGCGGCCACCCGCAGGGACAGCGGGTGCCAGGTGCGCCAGTGCCCCGGGTGCGGCGCGGCACAGGTCAGCCGGTGCGCCTCGGCCGACAGCCGGCTCTCCACGGTGACGGTGATCCCGCCGTCCGGGCCGGCGAGGACGACGTCGAAGCGCTCGATCCCGGGCGCCGGTGAGGGCAGCGCGCGTACCTGCCGCGGTGGCAGCTCGAGGATCCCCAGCAGGCCCAGCTCCCGGCGGGCGTGGTGCTGGGCGGCCTGCGCGGCCGGCGACAGCCCTGCCTGGCCCCGCAGCCACGGCAGCGCCACCTGCCCCGCGGCGTGCGCGCGGACCAGCTCCGCCCCGTCGTCGGGCACCTGCCCGTAGTACAGCCCCCAGGGCAGCACCAGCACGTTGGCCGCGAACCGGTCGCCGCCCAGGTGGCTGGTCTCCCAGACGTCGGCCCGGTCCGGCCCGGCGACCAGCGGCAGGGAGCGGGTCAGCGGGCGGCCGCGGACGGCGCAGCAGACGTCGTGCGCCCCGTGGGTGCAGACCAGGTAGGTCGGTGTCTGCGACGGCGTGCCGACCGATCCGTCCCAGGGCAGCTGGAGCAGCTCGGCGTCGGTCTGCCGGGTGGACCATCGGATGAACTCGCGGCCGGGGGTGGTGTCGGCCACCGCCCAGCGCCGTCCGGAGTCGGCCAGCCGGTCGCCGGCGCGGCGCACCAGCTGGATCCGCAGCCCCAGCTCGCGGGCCCGGGCGGCCAGCCGGGACGCCACCCGGCGGTCGAAGCGGGACTCCAGCAGCGCGTCCCGGCCCCACGGTCCGGGCTGCTCGACCAGCAGCCAGCGGCGGGCCGGCGGTGCGGTCGCCACCGAGGAGTCCGCTCGCAGCAGCGCCCGCACCGAGCACCAGGCGGGGTCGAGCCGGCCGACCGGGGTCGAGCGGGTGCCCGGCGGAGCCCCGTCGGGCTCGCGGCAGAAGTCGGGATCGGTTCCCGGCCCGCTGGGCTCACGTCCGGCTGCCATGCTCCCCATCGTGCCTGCCGGTCCCGGGCACCTCGGCGCGGGCATCGGGGACCACCGCCACCGACCCGGTGACCAGCCGCCGGGCCAGGGTGAGCTGGTCGGCGGGCTCGAGGCCGGGCAGGTCGCCGACCTTGAGCTCACCGGCGGCCAGCAGCGCGGCCAGCGCGGGCCGGGTCGCGGCGGGCAGGTCGTGCGTCCGGCGTCCGGTGACCAGCGCGACCCGGTCGCCCTCGGCCTCGCGCAGCTGCACCCGCAGGCGCGGACGCAGTCGCAGCACGGTGTCGGCGGTCAGCTCCGCGGCGGCGGTCGACTGGGCGAGGGGGGCCACCGGCTCGGGCCGCACCTGGGCCCACGTGCGCGCGCGGACCCGGTCGGCGACGACGGCGGGGTCGATCCGGTGGAGCGCGTGCTCGAGCCCGGCGAGGACCGCGGCGACGTCGTCGGCCACGGCGTCCGGATCGGTGAGGTCGACGCCCAGCGGCAGCGACCGGCGCAGCTCCGGGTCGTCGCCGGCCAGGGTGCGGACCAGGTCCAGGACCGCCTCCGCGGCCGACCAGCGGGTGACCGGGTGCACGCCGATGGTCAGGTGCGCGCTGGTCCGGCCCAGCGCGACGGCCGAGTGCAGGTGCCCGCGCGGCAGGTAGAGCGCGTCGCCCGGGCGCAGCACGGCGTCGATCACCGGCTCCCGCTCGGCGGCCGCGGCGACCTGCTCGGCGCGGTCGTTCCACGGCTGGGTGCGCAGCGGGTCGGGGAGCACCGGCTCGTGGATGGTCCAGTGCTTCTCGCCGGCGACCTGCAGCACGAAGACGTCGTGCACGTCGTAGTGCGGGCTGAACCCCCGCGAGGACGGCGGTGTCACGTAGGCGTTGACCTGGGTCGGGTGCCCGAGGTCGGCGGCCAGCTGGTCGGCGAACTCGATGAGCGGCGGCCAGAGCCGGTGCAGGCCCTGCAGCACCACGGTGCTGCCCTCGGAGAACAGCCGGAGCACCGCGTCGGAGGAGACCTGGTCGGCGACCTCCGCGCCCGCGCCGCCGGAGGTGGTGAACCGCTGGGTGTCGACCACCCTGCCGTCCTTGGCGATGCGCAGGAACGGCGTGCGCAGGCCGCGCCGGGACAGCAGCTCGTCGACGTCGTCCAGGGTCAGCAGGTCCCGGAAGGACCCGCCGGTGTCCTCGGCGCGGGTGAGCAACGGCCGCCGGGACCAGTACTGCTCGGTGAAGACCTGCGGGTCCATCGCCGTGCAGCGGCGCAGCGCGGGCCGGGCGCCGCCCTCCGAGGAGGACGGCGCCCGGCCCTGGCTCCCGAGGTCAGGCACGCTCAGGCCGAGCCGTCCGCGCCGCCGTCCGCACCACCGTCGGCGCCACCATCGGCACCGCCGTCCGCGCCACCGTCGGCGCCACCGTCGGCCCCGCCGTCGGCCCCGCCGTCGGCCCCGCCGTCCGCACCGCCATCGGCCCCGCCGTCCGCGCCACCGTCGGCCCCGCCGTCGTGGGTGCCGGGCGTGCCCTGGGCGCCGCCGTCGGCCGGCCCTTGGGTGCTGGTCATGTCGTCGTCGTCGAGCGCCATGGCTTCTCCGATCGTCCAGTGGGGGACCGCCGGCCGGCGCTCCCGGGGCATTCCTACCGCTGAGATCGACTCGACGCACCTGGTCCGTCGCTGCGTCGTAGCAGGCCGCCGAGCGGCACGACCGCTAGTGTGATCATGTCGAACAAGTGTTCGAAGGCCGTGGGGAAGACGGTCGCGCGGAGGGCCGTGCCGGGGGAAGCCGGTGCGGTGTGGGGAAGGGGCTCGGTGTGTCGGTTCGTGCTGCCGGTTGCAGGGTGCTGCACGTCGACATGGACGCGTTCTTCGCCAGCGTCGAGGTGCGGCGGCGTCCCGAGCTGGCGGGGAAGCCGGTGATCGTGGGCGGCACGGGCAACCGGGGGGTGGTCACGTCGGCCACCTACGAGGCCCGGGCGTACGGCGTGCACAGCGCCATGCCCACCTCGCGGGCGCTGCGGCTGTGCCCGACCGCCACCGTGCTGCCCGGCGACCTGGCCCTCTACGGCGAGGTCTCGCGGTCGGTCATGGCGCTGTTCCGGTCGATCACGCCGCTGGTCGAGCCGTTGAGCCTGGACGAGGCGTTCCTCGACGTCTCCGGAGCCGGCCGGCGGCTGGGCGACCCGGTGGCGATCGCCGAGTACATCCGCGCCCGGGTCTTCGACGAGCAGGGGATCACCTGCTCGGTGGGGGTCGCCCCGAGCAAGTTCGTCGCCAAGCTGGCCTCCACGCGCTCCAAGCCCGACGGGCTGCTCGTGGTCCGGCCGGCCGAGGTCATGGGGTTCCTGCACCCGCTGCCGGTGGGGGCGCTGTGGGGCGTCGGGGCGAAGACCGAGGAGGTGCTGCTCCGGTTGGGGCTGCGCACGGTCGGGGACCTCGCGCACGTCCCGGTGCGGACGCTGCAGCGGGCGGTCGGCCCCGCGGCCGGCGCCCACCTGCACGAGCTGGCCTGGGGGCGCGACCCGCGGCGGGTGGTCCCCGACGAGCCGGACCGGTCGACCGGGGCGGAGGAGACCTTCGGCACCGACGTCGACGACCCGGCCGTCGTCCACCGGGAGCTGCTGCACCTGGCCGAGCGGACGGCGGGCCGGCTGCGCTCGAGCGGCGTCCTGGCCCGGACGGTGACCCTCAAGGTGCGGTTCGCGGACTTCACCACGATCACCCGGTCGCGGACGCTCAAGGTGCCCACCGACGTGGGGCAGGAGCTCTACGACACCGCGCGCGCCCTCTACGACGCGCTGGGGCTGGAGCGGGCCCGGATCCGGCTCGTCGGGGTGCGGGCCGAGGGGCTGGTGGAGGCCGACGGCACCGCCCGCCAGCTCGAGCTCGGGGCCCGCGAGCACGGGCGCCGGGACGCCGAGCTCGCCGCCGACCGGGCGTCCCGCCGCTTCGGCGCGGGCGCGGTCCGGCCGGCGACGCTGCTCACCCGCCGGAGCGTCCCCGGGGCCGGGCCGGCCGGCGGCCCGGGAACACGTCGCTGACCTGCGCCGCAGCCCGCCCGGCACCGCCAGGCGGAAGAACGGGCTCCCGTACGGGTGTGTCGGTGGTCGCTCGCCTTTCGCTGCCCGCAAACGACTCGTATCCTCGGTGTCACCGCGGGCGGACTGCCGCCGGTGGCTTTCTTGCATTGTGCAACTGGAGGTCGACGTGCCGCTCTCTGAACACGAGCAGCGTCTGCTGGAGCAGATCGAGCGCGCCCTCGTCGACGACGATCCGAAGTTCGCCTCGACCGTCCGCACCGGCGACGCCCGATTGAAGGCCCGCCGCAAGGTCCAGCTCGGCGCTCTCCTGGTGGTCGTCGGGCTGGCGGTCCTGGTCCTCGGGGCGGTCGTCCCGCAGGTGGTCCTGGGGGTCCTGGGCTTCCTGGTCATGTTCGGCGGCGCGGTCCTGGGCCTGTTGAACTACAAGCACGCGGCCGGGGCCGTCGAGGCCGGGGGAGCCCCCGGGCGCCCCGCGGCCGGGCGTGGCCGCGCCCCCAAGGCCCGGCGTCAGCCGCTGAAGAACCGGCTCGAGGAGCGCTTCCGCCGCCGCTACGACCAGTAGCCGCAGCCGGCAGCACACATCGGCAGCCGTCGTCCCCACGGGGACGGCGGCTGCCGTCGTCCCGCCCCACCTCGTGCCTCGATGGCCCCGTCCAGAGGCTCGCCCCGAGCTTGCGAGGGGTGAGGAGGACGGGGTCCTTTCTCAGGCGGAGCGGAGCCGCCGCGGGGTGCGGGCCGCCAGCCACCGGGTCGCCGCGCCCACCGTCGAGGCCGGCCACAGCGCCGCCTGCAGCCGCCGGCCGCGGGGGACGCTCGCGCCCAGCGCCTGCTCCAGGGTGAGCACCGCGTCCCGCAGCCCCGGGTCCGGGGCGCCCGGGGTGGGACGCCCGTAGACCGACTGCTCCTCCGCGAGCGCCAGCGACCGCACCGCCGCCACGGCGGACCGGTCCACGTCGGCGACCCGCTCGGCGAGCTGCCGGGCCAGCTGGCGCGGGGTGGCCGTGGCGGGCGCGGGCACGCCCAGGTCCGTGGCGGTGGCCAGCAGCTCCTCCCACAGCGCGCCGGGCCGGCCGTCGTCCAGCCGGGCCCGCCGCTGGCGCCGGCGGACCGCCCACGGCACCAGCCCGGCGGCGAGGACCAGCACGGCCAGCCCTCCGCCGGTGAGCACCGGGGTCAGTCGGTCGGCCTGCTCGGCGGCGGGCAGGGCGAGCGGCGGCACGTACTGGTCGTCGCGGTCGAGCTGGGCGGTGGGACCGGCGGGCACCGGCGCGGTGGCGGTCGGGGCGGCGGGCGCGGCGGCCTCCGGGGTGTCGGCGTCCGCCCGGGGCGCCCAGGGCAGCTCGACCGCCCGCGCCGCGGCGATCGGGGTCGGGTCGAACGGGACCCAGCCCAGGTCGGCGAACCAGACCTCCACCCAGGCGTGCGCGTCGTCGGTGGTCACGACGCGGGTGCCGTCCTCCTGCGCGGACCCGGTGGTGTACCCGAGGACCACCCGGGCGGGCACCCCGGCGGCCCGGACCAGCACGGCCATCGCACCGGCGTACTGCTCGCAGTAGCCCTGCTTGAGCCGGAGGAAGTCGGCGAGGTCGTCGCCGGTGGTGCCCGGCGCGGTGGACAGGCTGTAGCGGAAGCCGTTGGCGCGGTCGGTCAGGTGCCGGTGCACCGCCATCACCCGCTCGTACGGCGTCTGCCCGGGAGCGGTGAGCTCGCCGACGAGCGCGGGGACGCTGGGGTCCAGCGGCGGCAGCTGCCCGAAGCGCTCGGCGACGGGGTCGCCCGGGGCGACCTCCGGTGCCGCCGCCAGCTCCTCCGGCGCGGGCTCCGGCTCTTCCGCGGTGACCCGGTAGGTCAGCCCCGCCGTGGTCACCCCGCGGCCGAAGACCGTGCCGGTCCACTCGTCGAAGCGCCACCGGTTGTCGGAGGGCCCGTCGACCTCCACCGACAGCGGGGAGTACAGCGAGGGCAGGAACCGGTCGTCGTGACCGACCACGGTGATCTCCGCGGCGACCGGGCGGGACGCCACCCGGCCGGGCAGCGGGGCGAGCGTCGGGTCCTCGGCGACCGACTCGGAGCCGTCGAGGTTGCTCATCCGCCAGCCGGTGTCGGTGTACTGGTCCAGGACGACGGCCCGCAGGTACCCCGGCTGCTGGACCGACGCGTCGATCCGGAACAGCTCCCGCGGCGAGGGCAGGGTCAGGTCGCCGCGCATCTCCGCGACCGGGTCGAGCGCGGACCCGGTGCTGCCGCCGCCCGCGCCGCCGCCGAGGCCGGTGGCCAGCGAGCCCTCGCTGAGCGTCGGGACGAAGGCCGCCAGCACGATCCCCGCCACCAGCGCGACGACGCCGGTGCGCAGCGCGGGCAGCGTGCCGGTCCCCAGCGCCGACCCGGCGCCGGCCCGCGCGCCCTCGGTGAGCCGGTCCCGCTGGTCGGCCCACAGCAGCAGGGCGAAGCCGGTCGCCGGCGCCAGGAACGCGATGAGCGAGACCTGCCCGGTGATCGTGCTGACCGGGACGCAGTAGAGGACGAGCAGCCCGAGCCCGCCGACCGCCGGCTGGCGGGCCGGGACGGCGAGCAGGTCGACGGCGAGGGCGACCAGCGCGACGAAGACGGTGGTGAGGGCGACCAGCCCGGTCAGCGGCAGGGCGGGCGTGGCCTGCTCGCGGATCTCGGCGGCGCCGTCGAGGAGCAGCCCGGCGAGGTCCCCGACGCTCGTCGGCGTGGGCAGCACGCCGGCCCAGGCGTCGTCCGGCGTGAAGACGGCGGTGAGCGCGCACAGCGCCAGCCCGGCCTGGCCCAGGGGCACCAGCCGGCCCAGCGCGGAGGGCAGGGCCCACCGGGCGAGCACCGCCCGCAGCAGCACCCCACCGAGCCCCACCGTGAGGACGGCGACGACCACCGGCGGGAGCCAGCTGCCCGCGGCGAACACCGGCACCAGCGCCAGCGAGCCGAGCAGGACCGCTGCGGCGGCGGCGACCGCGGTGCCAGGCCGGGGCCGGGGACGGTCCGGGACCCCGTCGTGCGCGCTCACGACGGCATCCCCGTCGGGTGCGCGGCGCGGCCGGCGGGCGTCGGGCGCATCAGCTGCCAGACCTGCTCGACGGTCTGGTCGGGGCGCATCAGGACCACCTGCCAGCCGGCGGCACGCAGCAGGTCGGCCGTGCGCTGCTGGCGCGCGACCAGCTCGCTGCGCGCCGCGGAGGAGGTGGCCCGGCGCCCCCGGTTGGCCCCGGCGTCGAGCCAGGCGGCGGGGTCGACCAGCACCGCGACGTCGGTTCCGGGGCCGGAGCGGGCCCGCGCGAGCGGGGCGACGTCGTCCGGGTCCAGCAGCCCGAGCAGGCACACCGCGGGACCCTCGGCGGACACCCGGCGCAAGGCGTCGACCGCCAGGTCGAGCCCGCGGACACGCGAGGCGCTGAGCTCGGCGAGCTGCTCGAGGAGCTCCTCGGACCCCAGCCGCCCGCGGCCGGCGGCCGGGGTCAGCTCGCCGCCGTCGGTGACGACGCGCAGCCCGGCACCGCGGCGCAGCAGGTGGGTGCCGATGCCGGCCGCCGCCTCCACGACCCACTCCAGCGAGTCCGAGGGCGGGGCCGGGTCGCCGGCGGGGCCGGTCACCGCCCCGCCCAGCAGGTGGCCGGCGGCGCGGGTGTCGAGCAGCAGGGTGGCCGCCGCCCGCCACGGCCGCTCCTCCAGGCGCACCATCAGCTCCCCGGTGCGGGCGGTGGCGCGCCAGTGCACCAGCCGCAGGTCGTCGCCGTGCCGGTACTCGCGGGTGCTGACGTCGTCCTCCCCGTGGACGGCGATCGACCGGCGGGCGCCCTCGCCGTCGTTGCCCCCGCTGCCGGCCAGCGGGCCGCTGCCCACCAGCGGCCGCACCCGCGGCACGACCAGGAGGGTGCCGGTGTCGCTGCCGGCCGCGGTCCGCAGCACGAGCCCGAACGGGTCGACCAGCCGCAGCCGCAGCGGGCCCAGGGGGGAGCGCCCGCGCCGGCTGCCGTGCACCCGGTAGCGGAAGGCCGCCGAGGCGCCGGGCGCCAGCCGTTCCACCACGAACCGGGGCCGCACCCCGACGTGCGCGGGCACCTGCTCGCTGAGCAGCCAGAGCCCACCGGACCGGGTGTCGGTGTTGGCGATCTCCAGGAGCACCTCGGCGTCCGCGCCGCGGGGCACCCGGGCCGGGGTGACGGTGCGGCGGGTGGCGATGCGGAAGCGCTGCCGGGCCACGCCGACCGCGGACAGGACGGGCAGCGCCAGCACGAACACCGCCAGCTGGATCAGCGACCGCTCACCGAGCAGCGCGCCGAGCACGCCCAGCGTGAGACCGGCGGCGACGAGGCAGCGGCCGCGGAGGGTGAGCGAGGACGCGGCGTCGGTGAGCCGGTTGTGCGCCATCGGGAGCCTGCCGGGACCGGTCAGCGCCCGCCGTGCACCGGGACGGTGTCGAGCAGGTCGGTGACCACCCGCTGCGCGTCCCGCCGGGCGAGCGTGGCGTCGGGGGTGAGCAGCAGCCGGTGGGCGAGCACCGGGACGGCCATGGCCTGGACGTCGTCGGGCAGCACGTGGTCCCGGCCGGCCAGCGCCGCGGTCGCCCGGGCCGAGCGCAGCAGCTGCAGCCCGGCCCGCGGCGAGGCGCCCAGGCGCAGGTCGGGGGAGCGGCGGGTGGCCTCCACCAGCGAGACGACGTAGCGGCGCAGCGGCTCGGCGACGTGCAGCCGGGCCGTGGCGGCGACCAGGGCGCGCACCCCCGCGGCGTCCAGGACCGGCGACAGGTCGGTGAGCGGGTCGGAGGTCGCCCGCTCGTCGAGCATCGCGAGCTCGGCCTCCCGGTCGGGGTAGCCCATGGAGACCCGCGCGGTGAACCGGTCGCGCTGGGCCTCGGGGAGGGGGTAGGTGCCCTCCATCTCCAACGGGTTCTGCGTCGCGACCACCATGAACGGCCGGGCCAGCTCGTAGGTGACGCCGTCGACGGTGACCTGGCGCTCCTCCATGCACTCCAGCAGCGCCGACTGCGTCTTCGGCGAGGCGCGGTTGATCTCGTCGGCGACCACGACGTTGGCGAACACCGCGCCCGGCTTGAACTCGAAGGCCCGGGTCTCCTGGTCGTAGACGGCCACGCCGGTGACGTCGCTGGGCAGCAGGTCCGGGGTGAACTGGATGCGGCGCACGGTGCCGTCGATCGACCGGGCCAGGGCCTTGGCCAGCGTGGTCTTGCCGACCCCGGGCACGTCCTCGATGAGCAGGTGCCCTTCGGCGAGCAGTACGACCAGGGCGAGCCGGACCACGTCGGGCTTGCCCTCCACCACCCGGCTGATCGCGGCGGCCAGCCGCGCTCCCTCGGCCGCGACGTCGACCTCGCCCGCCGGGTCGCCGGCTCCGCTGACGAGGCCCGACCTCCCGTGCTCCGACCGCAGCTCCGCCGTGCCCTCCGTCACCCGGCCCACGGTACGTGCTGCGCGCCACCTCGCGGTCGGCTCCCGCGCTGGTCACCGCCGCACCGGCCGCACCAGGCCGGAGGCGTGCGGACCGGGCGCCGGGTGCGCCGGTGGGGCGTGGTGGGGACCGGGGACGGGTACGGCGTGGAGTGGTGTCCAGTGGGGGCCGGTGGGTTACTGTGTCGCCCAATGGGGAGGTCGGGGCCACGTCGGGGCCCGGCATAGCCACAGGAGGCGGCCAGGTGCGGGGGGTGATCCGGTGTTCGTCGGGAGCTACCCCCTACGCCTCGACGAGAAGGGCCGGCTCGCGCTCCCCGTCCGCTACCGCGAGCTCGTGGCCGGCGGCATGGTGATCAAGAAGGGCCAGGAGCGCTGCGTCTACGGCCTCACCATGGCCCGGGTCGCCGAGCAGAGCGCCGCGCTGAAGTCCATGGCGCCCGCCGACACCAACGCCGCACGCATGCACGCCCGGATGAGCTTCGGCTCGATGGTCGAGGTCGAGCCGGACAAGACCGGCCGCATCACCATCCCCGCCAACCTGCGCGAGTACGCCGGCCTGGACCGCGACGTCGTCGTGGTCGGGGTCGACACCCGGTTCGAGATCTGGGACGCCGCCACCTGGGACGCCTACGTGGCCGAGCAGGAGGCCGTCTACGCCGCGATGGAGAGCGAGGGGATGCCCACGCTGTCCTGACCCCAGGCAGCCGCCCTCCCAGCCCCCACCGCAGACCTCCGGTCGAGCCGACTTCCCCGCGGCTCGACCAGCACCGGGTCGCGAGCCGACTTCCCCCCGGCTCGGGCCTCCCGCCGCACCCAGGACGGCGAGCCGGCTTCCCCCCGGCTCGGCGACCGCCCGGACGGCGAGCCGACTCCCCCTCGGCTCGGCGCCCACAGCGCGACCGCTCCACCGCCCCGCCCGCCCAGCCGCCCCACCCGGGCTCCTCCTGGTACCGCTTCCCCGGCGCCAGGCGGGCCCGACGGGGCGGCGGGCCGAGGCAGCGCCCCACCGGCGCGCCACCTCGCCCCACGGTCCCCACTGCTCCCCACTTCCCTGGAGCGCCCGACCCCAGAGCCCCGGAGGAGAGTCGATGAGCAGCACCGAGCCCGCCGGGCCCGCGCTGCACGTCCCCGTCCTCCTCGACCGGGTCACCGAGCTGCTCGCCCTCCCGCTGAGCGCTCCCGGCGCCGTCCTCGTCGACTGCACCCTCGGCCTGGCCGGCCACTCGCTGGCCCTGCTCGGCGCCCACCCCCAGGTGCGGCTGATCGGGCTCGACCGCGACCCCGACGCCCGCGCCGAGGCCACCGCCCGGATCGCGGCCGCCGGCCACGCCGACCGGGCCACCGTGGTGCCCGCCGTCTTCGACGAGCTGCCCGACGTCCTGGACCGGCTGGGCGTGGCGGAGGTGCAGGGCGTGCTGTTCGACCTCGGCGTCTCCTCCCTGCAGCTGGACCGCCCCACCCGGGGCTTCAGCTACTCCGCCGACGCCCCCCTGGACATGCGGATGGACCCGTCCGGGCCCCGGACCGCGGCGGACGTGGTGAACACCTACTCGCGCACCGAGCTGGCCCGGGTGCTGCGGGTCTACGGCGAGGAGCGGTTCGCCGCCCGCATCGCCGCCGCCATCGAGCGCGAGCGGACCCGGGAGCCGTTCACCGGCACCGGCCGGCTCGCCGAGGTGGTGCGCGCCGCCATCCCGGCCGCCACCCGGCGCACCGGCGGCCATCCGGCCAAGCGGACGTTCCAGGCGCTCCGGATCGAGGTCAACGACGAGCTCGGGGCCCTCACCCGCGCCCTGCCGGCCGCCATCGACGCGCTGGCCGTCGGCGGGCGGGTCGTGGTGATCACCTTCCACTCGCTCGAGGACCGCATCGTGAAGCAGACCCTGGCCGCCGAGGCGACCGATCGCACCCCACCGGAGATGCCCGTGCCGATGCCCGAGCACGCCCCCGTCCTGCGGTTGGTCACCCGCGGCGGTGAGGCGCCCGGCGAGGACGAGGTCGCGGTGAACCCGAGGGCCGCATCGGCACGGGTGCGGGCCGCCGAGCGCATCCGGCGGGCGGCGTGAGCGCTCCCGCCCGCACCCCCACCCGCCCGCACGGCCGCGGCACCGCGACCGGCCCGGTCCACGTTCCCGTCCGCCGCACGGCCCCGGTGCACGGCAGGCCGCAGCTGCGGCTGGTGCCCGACCGCCCCGGCACCGGCCGCGCCCGCCGGACCCGGCTGCGGTCGCGGCGCGGCCCGTTCGTCGTCCTCGTGGTCGGCCTGCTGGTCGCCACCACCGTGGGCCTGCTGCTGCTCAACACCGCCATCGCCGTCGACTCCCTCGAGGTCACCCGGCAACGCGCCGCCAACGCCGAGCAGGCCGAGGAGGTGGCTCGGCTGGAGCAGCAGGTGGTCGCTGCCGACACTGCGGCTGAGCTCGCCCGCGCCGCCACCGCGGCCGGGCTGGTCCCGCCGGGGGCAGCGGCCCACCTGGTGCTGCAGCCCGACGGCACGTCGGTGCTGCTCGGCACCGCCGTGCCGGCGCCCGCGCCGGGGCCGGCCCCCGCACCACAACCCGCACCGGCACCGGCACCGGCACCCGCACCGGAACCCGCACCCGCACCCGCACCCGCACCGACCGACTCGACCCCGGGGAACTGAACCCGTGCCACCTGCAGGAGACCTCCCGCCGCTCCGCCCGGGCGCGCTGCGCCCCCGGCGCGAGCCGGGACGTCGCCGCCGCGAGCCGCTGGGCCTGGCCCAGCGGGACCTCCGCAACCGCTGGGGCCTGGTCTTCATGGTCCTGCTGCTGGTCGTGGTCGTCGGCCGGCTGGTGTTCCTGCAGGGCGTGGACGGGGCGGCGCTGGCCCAGGCGGCCGAGGACTCCCGGATGCGCACCTACCCGATCGAGGCCGTGCGCGGGCAGATCACCGACCGCAACGGCCAGGTGCTCGCCTACTCCGTCGACGCCGAGCGGGTGGTGGCCGACCCGCAGGTCGTCGAGGACCCCGCCCGCACCGCGCTGGCCCTGACCACGCTGCTGGGCGTGCCGGCCGAGGAGCTGACCGAGAAGCTGTCCCGCGACACCCGGTACGTGATCCTGGCCGAGGAGGTCGCCCCGGACGTCGCCGACCAGGTGCGGGAGCTCGGGCTCGGCGGCCTGGTGTACGAGTACGACCCGGTGCGGCTGTACCCGGCCGGCGCCGTCGGCGGGCAGATCGTCGGCTTCGTCGGCGTCGACGGCCAGGGCCTGGCGGGCATCGAGCAGACCTTCGAGGAGGAGCTCGCCGGCACCGACGGCGAGGAGCGGGTCGAGGTCGACGGCAGCGGCAACCCCATCCCCTCGGGCATCGACGACACCACCGCGGCGACCGACGGCGACTCCGTGCAGCTCACCCTGGACGAGGACCTGCAGTACGTGGTGCAGCAGCGCCTGGACACCGCCTGCGCGGACGGCGCGACGACGTCGGCCTCCGCCGTGGTGCTCGACGTGCAGACCGGCGAGGTCGCCGCGATGGCCGCCTGCCCCGGCTACGACCCGGGCAGCTACTCGCAGACCGACCCGGACCTGCTCGGCAACCCGGTGGTCTCCGACGTCTACGAGCCGGGCTCGGTGATGAAGGCGGTCACCCTGGCCGCCGCCATCGAGGAGGGCAAGGCCACCCCGGAGACCGTGCTCACCGTCAACGGCCACATCCAGGCCGGCGACGCCGTCGTCACCGACGCCCACGACCACGCGCCGATCGACTTCACGGTGACCGGGGTCCTCGCCAAGTCCAGCAACGTCGGCACGATCATGCTGGCCCGCGAGATCGGGGACGGCACGCTGGAGCGGTACCTGCGCGCGTTCGGGCTCGGCTCGAAGACCGGGGTCGAGCTGCCGGGCGAGAGCGCGGGCATCCTGGAGGACTCGACCGAGTGGACGGCCAGCCGCGCGGCCAACGTGCCGATCGGCCAGGGCATCTCGGTGACCACCCTGCAGATGGCCTCGGTCTACCAGGCGCTGGCCAACGACGGCGTCCGCATCCCGCCGCGGGTCGTGTCCTCCGTCACCGCCCCCGACGGCACGGTCACCGATGCGCCGCGCCCGGAGGGCACCCGGGTGGTCAGCGAGTCCACCGCGGAGGCGATGACCCACATGCTCGAGGCCGTGGTCGGCCCCGGCGGCACCGCGCCGCTCGGGGAGGTCGACGGGTTCCGGGTCGTGGGCAAGACCGGCACCGCGCAGCGGGCGAACCCCGAGTGCGGCTGCTACGCCGGCGGCGGCTACTTCACGACCTTCGTCGGGTACGCGCCCGCCGACGATCCCCAGTACGTGGTCGCCGTCGACCTCGAGCGGCCCACCAGCTCGGCGGAGGGCGGCCAGGTCGCCGCCCCGGTGTTCAGCGACGTCATGCGCTACGCCCTGACCGCCGGCGGGGTCGTCCCCTCCGGCGCGCCGCGCCCGGACTTCACCCTGACCGTCCCCTGAGCCCGGACCGTCCCGCGAGCCCTGGCCGTCCCCCGAGCCGCCGGCCCGGGCGGGGCCGGTGGACGGGGAGACGGGTGTGCACAGGCAGCGTCGGCGGGTACCGCCGGTAGATTGGAGCGTCGTGAGCCCGACCGCGTCCGGGGCGGTGCCCCGGCCCTCCGGGACCCGCCCCCTGCCCCTCGCCGACCTCGCCGACCTCGTCGGCCCGCCGGTGCAGGGCGACCCCGGCACCGCGGTCACCGGCGCCAGCCTGGCCTCCGGGGACGTCCGCCCCGGCGACGTGTACGCGGCGCTGCCGGGAGCGCGCACCCACGGCGCCCGGTACGCCGCCGACGCCGCGGCCCGCGGGGCCGTCGCCGTCCTCACCGACGCGGCGGGGGAGGCCCAGGCGCGCGCGACCGGGCTGGCGGTGTGCGTCGTCGAGGACCCGCGCGGCGTGCTCGGCGCGGTCGCCGCGCGGGTGTACGGCCGGCCCAGCGAGCGGCTGACCGTCGTGGGCATCACCGGCACCAACGGCAAGACGACGACGAGCTACCTGGTCGAGGCCGGTCTCGCGGCGGCCGGGCTGCCCAGCGGGCTGATCGGCACCGTGCAGACCCGCACCCGCGGCCGGGACGCCGACGGCAACCCGACGACCACCACCCTGCCCAGCGCCCGCACCACCCCGGAGGCGCCCGACCTGCACGCCCGGCTGGCCACCATGGTCGAGTCCGGGGTGCGCGCGGTGGTCATGGAGGTGTCCAGCCACGCGCTGGTGATGGGCCGGGTCAACGGCGTGCGTTTCGCCGCCGCCGGGTTCACCAACCTCTCCCGCGACCACCTGGACTTCCACGGCGACGTCGAGAGCTACTTCCGGGCCAAGGCCCTGCTCTTCGACGGCCGCGCCGCCGTCGAGGTGGTCGACGTCGACGACCCCGCCGGACGGCGGCTCGTCCGCCCCGGCACGGTCACCGTCTCCACCGCCGACCCGGCCGCCGCCGACTGGTCGGCCACCGAGGTCGTCGCCGAGCCCGCCGGTGGCTCCCGGTTCACCCTGCGGGGCCCGGGCGGGCGGAGCTGGGCGGGCCGGCTGCGCCTGCCCGGCAGCTTCAACGTGGCCAACGCCGTCCTCGCCGTCGCCCTGCTCGACGCGGTCGGCGTGCCGGTCGAAGCGGCCCTCGCCGGGATCGCGGAGACCGTCGTCCCCGGCCGGATGGAGCCGGTGGACGCCGGCCAGCCGTTCGTCGCCGTCGTCGACTACGCCCACACCCCCGACGCGGTGAGCACCGCGCTCACCGCGCTGCGCACGGCCACCCGCGGGCGGTTGGTCACGGTGCTGGGCTGCGGCGGTGACCGGGACGCCGGCAAGCGCCCGGCCATGGGGGCCGCGGCCGCCGCGGGCAGCGACGTGCTGGTGATCACCGACGACAACCCCCGGTCGGAGGACCCGGCGGCGATCCGGGCGGCGGTGCGCGCCGGCGCCGAGGGCGTCCCGGCCGCATCGCGGGCCGAGGTGCTGGAGCTCGGCGACCGGCGGGCCGCGCTGGCGGCGGCGGTCGCCCTGGCCCGGCCGGGTGACACCCTGCTGGTGGCCGGCAAGGGCCACGAGACAGGGCAGGAGGTGGGAGGCGAGGTGCTGCCCTTCGACGACCGCGAGGTGCTGCGCGAGGTCCTCGCCGCCCGGCAGGTCGACGCGTGATCCCCCTGACGCTGGCCGAGGTGGCCGCCGCGGTCGACGGGCAGCTCGTCGGCGACGGGGCGACGGTGGTGAGCGGGGCGGTCGTCGCCGACACCCGGCTGCTCGCCGCCGGCGACCTGTTCGTCGCGCTCCCGGGGGAGCGGGTCGACGGTGCCGACTTCGTCGCCGCGGCCGCGGCGGCCGGGGCCGTCGGGGCGCTGACCACCCGGCCGGACCCGGCGCTGCCCGGCGTCGTCGTGGCCGACCCGGTGGTCGCGCTCGGCCGGCTCGCCGCGGAGGTGCACCGCCGGCTGGTCGCCGGCGGGCTGGTGACCGTCGGCATCACCGGCTCGTCGGGCAAGACCTCCACCAAGGACCTGCTCGGCCAGGTGCTGGCCGCGGCCGGACCGACGGTGAGCCCGCAGGGCTCGTTCAACAACGACATCGGCCTGCCGCTGACCGTGCTCTCCGCGGACGAGGCGACCCGGTACCTGGTGCTGGAGATGGGGTCCCGCGGACCGGGGCACATCGCCCGGCTGTGCCGGGTGGCCAGGCCGCTGGTCGGCGTGGTCCTCAACGTCGGCTCGGCGCACCTGGGCGAGTTCGGCAGCGCCGAGGTCATCGCGACCAGCAAGGGCGAGCTGGTGGAGGCGCTGCCCGCCGAGGGCACCGCGGTGCTCAACGCCGACGACCCCCGGGTGGCCGGCATGGCGCCGCGCACCGCGGCGCGCGTGGTCACCACCGGCGTCGACGCCGCCGCCGACGTGCGCGCCGCCGACGTCGGGTTCGACGACCAGGCGCGCGCCCGGTTCACCCTGCTCGCCGGCGGCGAGGCGCACCCGGTGGCCCTGCAGGTCGTCGGCGCGCACCAGGTGCCGAACGCGCTGTCCGCGGCCGCGGCCGCGCTCGCCGCCGGCATGGCGCCCGCCGACGTCGCCGCGGCGCTGTCCGCGGCCGGGTCGCGCAGCCGCTGGCGGATGGAGGTCGACCGCCGCGCCGACGGCGTCACCGTGGTCAACGACGCCTACAACGCCAACCCCGAGTCGATGCGCGCCGCCCTGGCCGCGCTGGTGCGCCTGCCCGCCCGGCGGCGGATCGCGGTGCTGGGCGCGATGGGGGAGCTGGGCCCCGGCGCGGACGCCGCGCACGCCCGGCTCGGCCGGGACGTCGTGCGGGCCGGCATCGACGTGGTCGTGTCGGTCGGGCCGGACGCCGTGGCGGTACACACAGGAGCCCTCGCCGAACGGTCGGCGGGGAGCGGGGGAGAGCGGGAGGACGGACCCCTGGACAGCCCATCGAACCAGCGGGCGGTGCACGTGCCGGACCGGGAGGCGGCCCGCGAGCTGCTGGCGGGAGAGCTGAGGCCGGGGGACGTCGTCCTGGTGAAGGCCTCGCGCGCCTACGGGCTCGAGCAGCTGGCCGCCGCCCTGCTCGCCGACGGGGCCGCCTCGTGAAGTCGGTCCTCATCGCGGCCGCGTTCGGCCTGGCGATCTCCATCCTGCTGACCCCGCTGGCGATCAAGGCGTTCCGCCGGCACGGGTTCGGGCAGGAGATCCGGGACGACGGGCCCGAGACGCACCTGGCCAAGAAGGGCACGCCCACCATGGGCGGCACGGTCATGGTGCTGGCCACCGTCGGCGGCTACCTCATCGCGCACCTGTTCCTCATCGACCAGGAGGGGCGCGGGGTCACCAAGACCGGGCTGCTGCTGCTCCTGCTGCTCGTCGGCCTGGGCACCGTCGGCTTCCTCGACGACTACCTGAAGATCCGGCACCGCCGCAGCCTCGGGCTGAACAAGACCGCGAAGCTGGTCGGCCAGCTGGTGGTCGGCCTCGCCTTCGCGGTGCTGGCCGTGCTGGAGGAGGACGGCCGCACCCCGGTGGCCACGCCCGTGGTGTCCTTCGTCCGCGACATCGCGCCGTTCGCGCTGCCGACGGTGGCCTTCGTGGCGTTCGCGTACCTGTTCATCGCCGGCTTCTCCAACGCGGTCAACCTCACCGACGGGCTCGACGGCCTGGCCGCCGGCTGCTCGGCGATGGTGTTCGGCTCCTACGTGATCATCTCGTTCTGGCAGTTCGGCCACGACTGCGCCGCGGCGCTCGTCGACGGCTGCTACACCGTGCGCGACCCGCTGGACGTCACCCTGGTCGCCGCCGCCGCGATGGGGGCATGCCTCGGGTTCCTCTGGTGGAACACCTCGCCGGCGCGCATCTTCATGGGCGACACCGGTTCGCTCGCCCTCGGGGGTCTGATGTCCGGCCTCGCGATCGTCACCCGCACCGAGCTGCTGCTCGTCGTCCTCGGCGGGCTGTTCGTCGCGGTCACCCTGTCGGTGGTCATCCAGGTCGGCTTCTTCCGGGCCACCCGCCGGCGGGTGTTCCGGATGGCGCCGCTGCACCACCACTTCGAGCTGGCCGGCTGGGCGGAGAACACGGTCATCGTGCGCTTCTGGCTGGTCACCGGGATGGCGGTCGCCTTCGGGCTCGGGCTGTTCTACGCCGACTGGCTGTCGTTCTCGGGGTTGTGAGGGGTGACGGCGGCGTGAGCCCGATGACCGGGGAGGACGTTCCGCAGCGGGTCCTGGTCGCCGGCCTGGGGGTGTCCGGCGTGGCGGCCGCGCGGGTGCTGCTCGCCCGCGGGCACGACGTCGCCCTCTCCGACGCCGCCGAGCCCGCCGCCGTGGCGGAGCTGGTCGGGGCCGGCGCCCGGTGGCTCGGTGCGCTGGCGACCCCGCCCGACGACGTCGACCTGGTGGTCACCTCCCCGGGGTGGCGGCCGGACCACCCGCTGCTGCTGGCCGCCGCCGGGCAGGGGCTGGAGGTGGTGGGCGAGCCGGAGCTGGCCTGGCGGCTGCGGATCGCCCCCGAGGGCGGCGAGCCCGCCCCCTGGTACGCGGTCACCGGCACCAACGGCAAGACCACGACCGTGACCATGCTGGAGGCGGTCCTGCAGGCCGGTGGACGGCGGGCGGTGGCCGCCGGCAACGTCGGGCGTCCGCTGGTCGAGGTGGTCACCGCCCGGGACGCCGACGGGACGCCGAGCTTCGACGCGCTCGCGGTGGAGCTGTCCAGCTTCCAGCTGCACTGGTCGTCGTCCATCGCGCCGGCCGGCGCGTGCGTGCTCAACGTCGCCGACGACCACGTCGACTGGCACGGCAGCTTCGCCGCGTACCGGGACGCCAAGGCCCGGGTGCTCCGCCGGGCGCCGGTCGCGGTCGCCGACGCCGGGGACCCGGTCGCCGCCGAGCTGGTGGCCCGGCACCGGCACGCGGTCACCGTGACCCTCCAGGAGCCCGGCAGCGGGCAGCTGGGCGTGCGCGCCGGCGCGCTGGTCGACCGGGCCTTCAGCGCCGAGCCCGCCGGCGAGGTGCTGGTGGAGCTCGACTCCCTCCAGGTGCGGGGCCCGCACAACACGGTGAACGCGCTGGCCGCGGCGGCGCTCGGCCGGGTGGCCGGGGTCGACGCGGACGCGATCGGCCGGGGGCTGGCCGGGTTCCGCGGCGGCGCGCACCGCAACGTGCTGATCGGCACCGTCGACGGCGTCGACTACGTCGACGACAGCAAGGCGACCAACCCGCACGCGGCGGCCGCGTCGCTGGCCGCCTACCCGCGGGTGGTGTGGATCGCCGGCGGCCTGCTCAAGGGAGCCGACGTCGAGCCGCTGGTCGCCGCGGTGGCGGCGCGGCTGGCCGGGGTCGTCCTGCTGGGCCGGGACCGGGAGGAGCTGGCCCGATCGCTGGCGCGACACGCCCCGGCGGTCCCACGGATCGTGGTCCCCAGCGGTGATCATGGGGCCGTGGTGAAGGACGGGGACCGTGTGATGAGCGAGGTGGTGGCGGCGGCCCGGCGGCTGGCCCGCCCGGGCGACACGGTGCTGCTCGCCCCCGCGGCCGCCTCCATGGACGTCTTCCGCGACTACGCCCACCGGGGTCGCGCGTTCGCCGACGCCGTGCGCGCGCTCGGATGACCGGGCGGTGAGCACCAGCACCCGGGAGCGCGCCGGGACCCGAGGGCAGTCCGGTGCGCCGCGCGCCCCCCGGGCCCCCGGCGGGCTGCGCGGGCCCGCCTGGCTCGACGGGCCGATGACCAGCTCCCACCTGGTCCTCGGGTCGGCCGGCATGCTGCTGGTCGTCGGCCTGGTGATGGTCTTCTCCGCCTCCTCGATCGAGGCGGCCCTCGACGACCAGCCGGCCTGGCTGCCCGGCGTCCGGCAGATCGTCTTCGCGGCCATCGGCGTGGTCGGCATGGTCGCCGCGATGCGGCTGCCGGTCAGCCGGATCCGCCAGTGGTCGGGCCGGGCGATGCTCGCCGTCTTCCTTCTCCTGCTGCTCGTGCTGGTCCCCGGCCTCGGTGTCGAGCTCAACGGCTCGCGTGCCTGGTTCGACCTGGGCATCACGAACCTCCAGCCCTCCGAGCTGGGCAAGCTGGTGTTCGCGCTGTGGGGCGCGCACGTCATCGCCCTGCGGGAGAAGTACCTGACGACGCAGTCGCTGCTCGTGCCGGTCCTCCCGGTGTTCGTCCTCATGTCGCTGCTGCTGCTGGCCGAGCCGGACATGGGCGCGGTGGTCAGCCTGGGCCTGGTGGTCGCCGGGCTGATGTGGGCCGGCGGGATCGCCTGGCGCCACATCGGCGCCGGCGTGGTCGTCGTCGCCGGCCTGGTCTGGCTGATGATCGCGGTGGCCCCGTACCGGATGGCGCGGATCACCTCGTTCATCGACCCGTGCTCCGACGCCGCCGACGGCGGCTACCAGGCCTGCCACGGCCTGTACGCCCTGGCCACCGGCGGGTTCTGGGGAGTGGGCCTGGGCAACAGCGCGATGAAGTGGAACCTGCTGCCGCACGCGGAGTCCGACTACATCTTCGCGATCATCGGCGAGGAGCTGGGCTTCCTCGGCTGCCTGGTGGTCGTCGCCCTCTACGCGATCCTCACCTACGCCGGGTTCCGGATCGCCCACCGCGCCACCGACCGGTTCATCCAGCTGGCCAGCGTCGCGATCACCGTCTGGCTGATCGGCCAGGCGACGATGAACATGGGCTACGTCGTCGGACTGCTCCCGGTGACCGGCGTCCAGCTGCCGCTGATCTCCGCCGGCGGGACGTCGCTGGTCCTCACCCTCTTCATCGTCGGCCTGCTCGCCCGGTTCGCCCGGGCGGAGCCCGCGGCGATCGCCCACCAGCGCGCCCAGCGGCGCAACCGGCTGCTGCGCCTGCTGCTGCCGGTGCCGGCGGCCTCCGTGGAGCCGGTCCCCTCCCGCCGTCGCCGGTCGAGCACGCGGGAGGCAGCGCCCCGGACGAGGGCGCGCGCCTCCGCCCGCACCGTCACCCGGGTTCCCGGCCGCCTCCGCGTCGACCTCGAGCCCACACCGCAGCGGCGGGCCGGCGGGAGCCCGGCGCGCCGGCCGAACACGGTCGCGCGGCTCGGCCGCGACGCGTGGGACCCCGCCGACGGGCGGTCGGCGCCGACCCCGGACGAGCGCCGTCCCGGGAGTCAGCGGCAGACTGTGCGGAGCCGGCCCAGCGCCGGTGACCGCCCGACCGACCACCCCCGGCGCAGCCCCGTTGCCGGGCCGGCGCCGGTCCGCCACCCCGCGGGCCCCGGAGAGCCGCCCGGTGCCCGGGTCCGGACGGCCCCGCGGTCCCACCTCTCCCGAACGGAACGGCCAGGACGACCGCAGTGACCTCCCCCCAGCCCGCGCCGGGCACCCCCGGAGCGGCTGAGCCGGCCACCGGGGCACCCCCCGCCGCCCCCGTTCCGCGTCCGCCGTCCGTCGTGCTCGCCGGCGGCGGCACCGGCGGCCACATCGAGCCCATGCTCGCGCTGGCCGACGCGCTGGCCCGCCGGGCCACCGGTCCCGCCGGCGCTCCCCGGGTGACGTGCCTGGGCACCTCGCGCGGCATGGAGACGCGGCTGGTGCCCGCCCGCGGGTACGACCTGCGGCTCATCCCGCCGGTCCCGCTGCCGAGGCGGCCGACCCCCGACCTGCTCCGGGTGCCCGGCCGGGTCCGCCGCGCCGTCGCCGAGACCCGCGCCCTGCTGACCGAGCTGGGCGCCGACGTCGTCGTCGGTTTCGGCGGCTACGTCGCGCTGCCGGCCTACCTGGCCGCGCGGCGGGCCGGCATCCCGGTGGTGGTGCACGAGCAGAACGCGCTGCCGGGGCTGGCCAACCGGATCGGCGCGCGGCTGGCCGCCCGGGTCGCGGTGACCGTCCCGGGCACGCCGCTGCACCGCGGCGAGCACGTCGGCATGCCGCTGCGCACCGGGATCTCCGGGCTGGACCGCGCAGCGCGCCGCACCGAGGCGCGCACGCACTTCGGGCTGGACGACGACCGGCCGACGTTGCTGGTCTTCGGCGGCTCGCAGGGCGCGGCCTCGCTCAACCGGGCCGCGATCGCCGCCGCCGACGCGCTGACCGCGGCGGGCGTGCAGGTGCTGCACGCCCGCGGCCCGAAGAACACCGACGTCGCCGTCCCGCCCCGGCCGGCCGGCACCGCGCCCTACGTGGTGGTCGACTACCTGGAGCGGATGGACCTCGCCTACGCGGCGGCGGACCTCGCGCTGTGCCGGTCCGGGGCGGTGACCGTCGCGGAGCTGTCCGCGGTGGGGCTGCCCGCCGTGTTCGTGCCGCTGCCGATCGGCAACGGCGAGCAGCGGCTCAACGCCCTGCCCGTGGTCGAGGCCGGGGGAGGGCTGCTGGTCGCCGACGCCGACCTGTCGCCGTCGTGGATCGCACGGGAGGTCGTCCCCCTGCTCACCGACCCGCGGCGGCTGTCGGACCTGGCCGCGCACGCGGCCGCGGCCGGCGCGCGCGACGCCGACGAGAGGTTGGCCGACATGGTGCTGGAGGTGGCTGCGCAGTGAGCGCCGCGAGGACGACGGGCGAGCGAGCATCGCAGCGAGGAACGAGCGAGGAGCGGAACGAGCCCGGGGTCGAGCAGTGAGCGCCGCGGACGTCGCCGCCTGGCGGGACCCGATCCCGGCCCTGGACTCCCTGGGCGTGGTGCACTTCGTCGGGATCGGCGGCGCCGGGATGAGCGGCATCGCCCGGATCATGCTGGCCCGCGGGCTGCGGGTGTCCGGCACCGACCGGCGGGACTCCCCGGGGCTGCGCGCGCTGGCCGCGCTGGGCGCCCGGGTCGAGGTCGGCCACGAGGCGGGCCACCTCGGGGACGCCGACACGGTCGTCGTCTCGACCGCCATCCGGCCGGAGAACCCCGAGCTCGCCGCCGCCCGCGAGCGTGGCCTGCGGGTGCTGCCGCGGGCCGTGGCGCTGGCGTCGGTGATGGCCGGCCGGCGGAGCGTCGCGGTCGCCGGCACGCACGGCAAGACCTCGACCACCTCGATGCTCACGGTCGCGGTGCAGGCCTGCGGCGCCGACCCGTCCTTCGCGATCGGCGGCACGCTCAACGAGTCGGGCTCCAACGCGCACGCCGGGGAGGGCGACGTCTTCGTCGCCGAGGCCGACGAGAGCGACCGCTCGTTCCTGCTGCTGGACCCGCAGGCGGCGATCGTCACCAACGTCGAGGCCGACCACCTGGACAACTACGGCGACCTGGCCGCGGTCGAGGCGGCGTTCGACACCTTCGTCCGCGCCCTGCCCGCCGAGGGCTTCCTGGTGCTGTGCGTCGACGACCCGGGCGCCGCCCGGCTGGCCACCGTCGGCCCGCCCGCCCGGGTGCGCACCTACGGCACCGCGGAGTCCGCGGACCTGCGGCTGCTGGACCTGCGCGTCGGGCCGGACGGCACCCGGTACCGGGCGGTGCTCGACGGCCGGGACCTCGGTGAGGTGCACATCCGGCTGCCCGGCGAGCACATGGCCCTCAACAGCGCGGCGGCCCTGCTCGCCGGCCTCGAGCTGGGCCTGCCCGCCGCCGACCTGGTCGCGGGCCTCGGCCGCTTCGGCGGCGTGCACCGGCGGTTCGAGCTCAAGGGCACCGCCGCGGGTGTGCGCGTGTACGACGACTACGCCCACCACCCGACCGAGGTCGCCGCGCAGCTGCGCGCGGCCCGGGCGGTCACCGGGTCCGGCCGGCTGCTGGTCCTCTTCCAGCCGCACCTCTACAGCCGGACCGCGGAGTTCGCCGCCGGCTTCGGCGAGGCCCTCGGGCTGGCCGACGAGGTCGTCGTCATGGAGGTCTACGGCGCCCGCGAGGACCCCGTGCCCGGTGTCACCGGCGCCCTGGTGGCCGACGCGGTGCCGCTGCCGGCCGCGCAGGTGGCGTTCGAGCCCTCCTGGTCGGCCGCCGCGCCGGCCCTCGCAGCGCGGGCCCGCCCCGGGGACGTGGTGGTCACCATGGGCGCCGGGGACGTCTCGATGGTGGGACCGGAGGTGCTCAGCGCGCTCGCCGCGCCGGAGGAGCAGGACGAGCCCGACCAGGCGGGGACGGCCGGGGGAGGACCGCTGCAGTGAGCCGCGCCGGGTCGACGACCCGGGACCGGGCGCGCGCCCGCCGTGGCAGCACACCGGACCGGGGCACCGCGGTCACCCCGCTGCGCGCCCGCCGGCGGACCCGGCGGCGGACGCACCCCCGCCGCCGGCTGCTGGCGGTCCTGGGAGCCGTGCTGGTGCTGGCCGGGCTGGTGGCCTGGGCCGTGCTGGGCAGCTCGCTGCTGGCCGTGGGCACCGTGCAGGTCGACGGCACCGAGCTGCTTGCCGAGGAGGCGGTGGTCCAGGCGGCCGGCATCCCGGCCGGGACGCCGCTGGCCAGGGTGGACACGGAGGGGGCGGCGGCCCGCGTCGCCGCGCTGCCGCAGGTCGCCGCCGTGGAGGTCACCCGCGGTTGGCCGGACACGGTGGTGGTCACGGTCACCGAGCGGGTCGCCGTCGCCGTGGTCGAGCGGGACGGCACCCGGCAGCTCATCGACGCCGACGGCGTCCTGTTCGACACCATCACCGGCGACCCGCCCTCCGGTGCGGTCCCGCTCGCGGTGACCGACCCCGGGCCCGAGGACCCCGCCACGGCCGCCGCGCTGGCGGCGCTGACCTCCCTGCCCGCCGACGTGGCCGAGGAGGTCGCCGGAGCGGCCGCGCTGAGCGCCGACGACGTGCGGCTCGCGTTCACCGACGGCCGGGAGGTGGTCTGGGGGAGCGCGGAGCAGGCCGACCGGAAGGCGCGCGTGCTGGAGGCGCTGCTGGAGCAGATCGACGCGGGCACCCTCGAGCCGGCCCGGACGCTGGACGTGAGCACCCCGGATGCCGTCGTCCTGCGCTGACGACGCGCTCGACGCGCGCGACACGCCCGACCTGAGAAACTCCCGAGGAGTTCTCGGCACCGGGCGCGCCGGGGGGCAGCCGCATCGTCTGCAGCGGAGGATGAGACGCTGACCAGGCGGGTCGTCACAACGGGTGAGAGTCCTGTGACTGACGGGTCGGCCGAGACTCGTGTGTCCGGACGTCGTGGACACGCCGACCCCGGAGGGGTGCTTGAAGCACTGATCCAGCCCACCTAGCTTCGTGCCCACTGCCCGAAGTTGACATAACTATAAGGCTTAACCTGAGGATGAGGGTCCAGTTGGGGAGCGCGGCATGACACCTCCGCACAACTACCTCGCGGTCATCAAGGTCGTCGGCATCGGCGGCGGCGGGGTGAACGCGGTCAATCGCATGATCGAGGTCGGCCTCAAGGGGGTCGAGTTCATCGCGATCAACACCGACGCGCAGGCGCTGCTCATGAGCGACGCCGACGTCAAGCTCGACGTCGGCCGCGAGCTCACGCGCGGCCTGGGCGCCGGGGCGCAGCCCGACGTGGGCCGGCAGGCCGCCGAGGACCACCGGGAGGAGATCGAGGAGGTCCTCAAGGGGGCCGACATGGTCTTCGTGACCGCCGGCGAAGGGGGTGGCACCGGGACCGGTGGCGCGCCCGTCGTCGCCTCGATCGCCCGGAAGCTCGGCGCGCTGACCATCGGCGTGGTCACCCGCCCGTTCTCCTTCGAGGGGAAGCGGCGCGCGGTGCAGGCCGAGTCGGGGATCGAGGAGCTGCGCAACGAGTGCGACACGCTCATCGTGATCCCGAACGACCGGCTGCTGCAGCTCGGCGACCGGAACGTCAGCGTCATGGACGCCTTCCGGACCGCCGACCAGGTGCTGCTCTCCGGTGTGCAGGGCATCACCGACCTGATCACCACGCCGGGCCTGATCAACCTGGACTTCGCCGACGTCAAGTCGGTCATGTCCGGTGCCGGGTCGGCGCTGATGGGCATCGGTAGCGCGCGCGGGGACAACCGGGCGCTGCTGGCCGCCGAGCAGGCGATCGCCAGCCCGCTGCTGGAGGCCTCGATGGAAGGCGCCCACGGCGTGCTGCTGTCGATCTCCGGTGGCTCGGACCTGGGCCTGTTCGAGATCAACGAGGCGGCCTCGCTGGTGAGCGACGCGGCGCACCCGGACGCCAACATCATCTTCGGTGCCGTCATCGACGACGCCCTGGGTGACGAGGTGCGGGTCACCGTGATCGCGGCCGGGTTCGACGGCGGCAAGCCCAGCACCCGCAAGGAGCCCGCGGCGACGACCCCCGCGCCGCCGCCCGCGGCGTCCACCGCCCCGCCGGCTGCCGCGCGGCCGAGCGCGCCGCCGCAGACCGGTGAGCGGCTCGTCGCCCAGCCGCCGGTGGCCACCCCGCCGGCCTCGTCGTTCGCCTCGCCGGCCGCGCCGCGTCCCGGGCAGCCGGGCGCCGCGCCGCACGGCGGCGGGATCACCGTCCCGCCGCTGCCGCCGATCCCGAACTCCGGCAACGGCAGCCGTCGTCCGCTGGCGTCCGAGGACTTCGAGGAGGAGCTGGACATCCCCGAGTTCCTCCGTAGTCAGTGAAAGGACCCCACTGCCCCCCGGGACTCGCATGCTCGCCCCGGGTCCCTGCAGTGGGGCCGTTCCAGCAATGACCTGAGAGGTGTCGTTGCGTTGAGTTCCGGCCCCCCGGCCGCTCCGTCGGCGGTGCGCCCGAGACGGGTGGTCACCGACCGGCGGGGCGGCCGTTCCGCGCCCCCGTACGAGTCGTTCAACCTCGGCGGGCACGTCGGCGACGACCCGGCGAGCGTGGCGGCGAACCGGCAGCGGCTGGCCCGGGAGATCGGCGTCCCGGAGGAGCGGCTGGTCTGGATGACGCAGGTCCACGGGACCGGCGTCGCCATCGTCGAGGACGCCGGGGAGAACCCGGTGGCCGACGTGGACGCGCTGGTCACCGCGACGCCGGGGCTGGTGCTCTGCGTGCTCGTTGCCGACTGCGTGCCGGTCCTGCTCACCGACCCGGTGGCCGGGGTCGTGGCGGCCGTGCACGCCGGCCGGGAGGGGGTCCGGCGCGGGGTGGTGCCCGCCGCGCTCGCCGCGATGACCCGGCTGGGCGCGCACCCGCGGGACGTCGAGGCGCTGCTCGGCCCGGCCGTCTGTGGCGCCGACTACGAGGTGCCGCCGGCGATGCAGGCGGAGGTCGCGCAGGTGGCGCCGGCGAGCGCCGTGCGCACCCGTCGGGGGACGACCGGCCTGGACCTGCGTGCGGGGCTGGCCGAGGTGCTCCGCGGCGCCGGTGTCGGCCAGGTGGTGCACGACCCCCGCTGCACCGTGGAGGACCGCCAGCTGTTCAGCCACCGCCGCGACGGCGTGACCGGCCGGCACGCCGGCCTGGTCTGGCTCGGATGATGAAGGACCCCTTCGCCCCCCACCACTCGCAGGCTCGCGGTGGGCCCCTGCGGAGGGGCCGGGCGTGAGCACGCTGGCCGAGAACCTGCGCGCGGTCCGCGCGCGGATCGACGCGGCCGCCCGCGCGGCCGGCCGGCGCCCGGAGGACGTGCGGCTGCTGGCCGTGAGCAAGACCTTCCCCGCGGCCGACGTGCGTGCCCTCGCCGCCCTCGGCCAGCGCGAATTCGCCGAGAACCGGGTCCAGGAGCTCGTCGGCAAGGCGGCCGAGCTGACCGACCTGGACCTGGCCTGGCACCTGGTGGGGCAGCTGCAGCGCAACAAGGCGGCGTCCGTGGTGCGGCTCGGGGCCACCGTGCACTCGGTCGACCGCCCCGCCCTGGTCGACACCCTCGCCGGAGCCGCCGAACGCGCGCAGCGGGTGGTCGACGTCTACGTCCAGGTCGACCTCGGCGGGCCGGAGGGCGAGATCGGCACGCGCGGCGGCGCCGAGCCCGAGGAGGTGCCCGCCCTGGCCGACGCCGTCGCCCGGCGCCCCGAGCTCCGCTTGCGAGGCCTGATGGCGGTGGCGCCCCGGGGCGAGGACCCCGGACCGGCCTTCGCCCGGCTCGCCGCCCTCGCCGCGCGCGTCCGCGACGACCACCCCACCGCATCGGAGCTATCGGCAGGCATGAGCGCGGACCTGGAGGCTGCTGTGACGGCTGGTGCCACAGTGGTGCGTGTCGGTACCGCGTTGTTCGGGACGCGGCCCCTAGCCTCCGGGGGAGGGGGCGGTGCGGCACCCGTGCGCCCGTCCGAGTCCCACCAGCACCACCCGTGACACCCAGCACCACCTGTGACACCCAGCACCACCCGCAGGATCGACAGCAGAGTCAGGCGCCGCGCGCTGCACGAGAGCAAGGGAGTCGCCCGATGGCCGGAGCCATGCGCAGGATGGGGGTCTACCTGGGCCTCGTGGAGGACGACGACGCGCGCACCGGGTACGACCGGTACGACGCGCGGCAGACCGATCTCGAGCAGGACGACCGCCGGTACGACCGCTACCCGCGGGACGACCGCTACGAGGACGGCTACGACCCCGAGGGCGACTACCCGGCCACCGACTACGGCTACGAATACACCGACGCGCCGTACGCCCCGGAGTCCGCGCTGCCGAGCGAGGTCCACGACCCCGCGCCCCAGCCCGAGGTCTCGCTCGGCCGCCGCCCCGCCGTGCGCTCGCTCGGCCTGGCCGGGTCCGCCGGGACGTCGACCGGCAGCACCGCCGTGCGGCACGGTGGTGGACTGAGCTCGGTCGGCGCCGCCCCGGCCGCGTCCGGCCGCAGCGGCGTGTCCGCGGGCGGGTCCGGCTCGGCGGGTGCCGGTCTGCCCGCCGGCTCGGTACGCAGTGGCCTGGTCACCGGGGGGTCCGGTTCCGCCGCCCTGGCGCGCAGCGAGCCGGTCGCGGTCGCCCCCGAGCCCCCGCCGGCGCCCACCCCGGCCCCCGCGCCCGCCCAGAAGCCGTACCGGATTACCACGGTGCACCCCGCGTCCTACAACGAGGCGCGCACCATCGGCGAGCGGTTCCGCGAGGGGATGCCGGTGATCATGAACCTCACGGAGATGGAGCACGCCGACGCCAAGCGGCTCGTCGACTTCGCCATCGGTCTCACCTTCGGGCTGCACGGTAGTATCGAGCGGGTCACGGCGAAGGTCTTCCTGCTCAGCCCGCAGGACGTCGACGTGACCGCGGAGGACAAGGCCCGCATCCGCGAGGGCGGGTTCTTCAACCAGCCCTGACCACCGCACTCCGTGAGGGCCCACGGAGTGTCCTGAACGAGCGAGGACCGTGGCTCTACTCCTGCAGATCGTGTCGTCGGTGCTGCTCGTCTTCCTGATCCTGCTCTTCGCCCGGTTCGTCGTGGACTGGGTGATGGTGCTGGCGCGGGGCTGGCGACCGCAGGGCCTGGTCGCCGCCGGGCTGGAGGTCGTCTACTCGACGACCGACCCGCCCCTGAAGGCGGTGCGCAAGGTCATCCCGCCGCTGAACCTCGGCAGCATCCGCTTGGACCTGGGGTTTATGGTCCTCCTGATCGCGGTGATCCTGCTGCGGAGCGTGCTGAACAGCCTGGCGCTCTCCGTCGCATGACCCCACCTACCTTGCCGGAGCGGGGAGCGGACCGGATCCGGTCAGCCGCCGGTTCGTCTCCGTCCCCGTTCCTCCCGTCCGACCAGAGGTGAGCCGCATGCCACTGACTCCCGCCGACGTCCACAACGTCGTCTTCAAGAAGCCGCCGATCGGCAAGCGCGGCTACGACGAGGACGAGGTGGACGCCTTCCTCGACGTCGTCGAGGCCGAGCTGGCCCGCCTCATCGAGGAGAACAACGACCTGCGCGCCTCCGGCGGGTCGAACGCGCGGGACGACCGGCCCGAGTCGGCTCCGATGACCGTCGCGGCCCCGGCGCCGCCGCCGCAGACCAACCCGCAGATCCGCGAGGACGAGGCCATCCGCGCCTCCCGGATGCTGGCGCTGGCCACCGAGACCGCCGAGAGGCACGTCAACGAGGCCAAGGCCCAGGCCGACCAGATGGTCACCAGCGCCAAGACCAACAGCGAGCGGATGCTGACCGAGGCTCGCACCAAGAGCGAGCAGATGGTCACCGAGGCCAAGCAGCGGGCCGACGCGATGCTCGGCGACGCCCGCACCCGGGCCGACACGATGGAGCGCGAGGCGCGCGCCAAGGCCGCCGCCCTCCAGCAGGACGCCGAGCGCAAGCACGTCGAGGCGATGGGCTCGATCGAGGAGAAGCGCGCCAGCCTCGAGCGGAAGGTCGACGAGCTGCGCACCTTCGAGCGCGAGTACCGCACCCGGCTGCGGTCCTACCTGGAGTCGCACCTGCGCGACCTGGACAGCCGCGGCTCGGCCGAGCCGACGTCCGGCCGGCAGAACCAGCACGTCAGCGCCTGAAGCACCCAGCACGGCCGAGCCTCCTCCGGATCCGTCCGGAGGGGGCTCGTCTGCTTGCCCGGCCTCCTGCCGGTGCTCCGGTCGGCCGATAGCATCCGGCTGTGATCTTCCTGGCGGGGGCCCTCGTGTTCGTCGCTGTCGGCCTCCTCGCCGGCGGCCTGGCGCAGGGGTCGGCGACACTCCAGTGGGGGTCGTTCGCGGCCAGCGCACTGGCCGCGGTCCTGCTGGGCCTGAGCGAGCTCCGGCGGCGGCAGAAGGCGCGGCGAACGGAGCAGCCTGCTCCGGCCGAGCGCCGGCCGGAGGTGCCGCCCCCCGCGCCGGAGCCGGCGTCCTCACCGGCGCAGACCGCGTTCCCGCCCTCGACCGTCCGGCCGGCCACCGGCGGCAGCAGCTCGCTGGGTCGGCTGGCCGAGCCCGCGGACGACGAGGTGGTCCGGCGGGTCGCCCCGCCCCCGGTGCCGCCGAGCTCGCCGGCGCTGCGTCGGGTGACCGGGCCGCAGAGCGTCGCCCCGGCCCGCCTGCCCGAACCCGAACCCGAGCTGCCGCCCGGCGCCGGTGCCGAGCCGCCGGCGGAGGAGGTCGAGTTCACCGACCTGCTGCTGATCATGGACCTCACCGACGAGGTGCTCGTGGTCGACGAGCACCCCCGCTACCACCTGCCGCGGTGCCCGGCCGTCGCGGGACTGCCGACCATCCCGATCCCGCTGGACCAGGCGCGCGCCGACGGGTTCACCCCGTGCGGCATCTGCACCCCCGACCGCAACCTGGCCGAACGCGAGCGGGCCCGCCGGAGCTGATGGGCCCGCAAGGGCGGGTCAGCCGGCCTTCGCGATCCAGACCCGGGCGCCGGCCGGGCCCTCGACGCCCGCACCGGCTCCGGCCTCCCCGCTGTGCACCCGGGTGGCCAGGACCTCACCGGCCAGCTGCTCGGCGTGCTCGGTGAGGGCCTCGGCCACCTGCCCCTCGCCGGTCCACCACAGCTGGATCCGGTCGCTGACCTCCAGGCCGCTGGACTTCCGGGCCTCCTGCACCAGGCGCACCACCTCACGCACCAGGCCGGCCCGCTCCAGCTCCGGGGTGAGCGTGAGGTCCAGGGCCACGGTGAGCCCGCCGGCGGCGGCGACGGTCCAGCCCTCGCGCGGTGTCTCGGTGACGACCAGGTCGCCCTCGAGCAGCGGCACCAGGGCGCCGTCCACCTCGACCGACGCCGTCCCCGCCCGGTAGTCGGCCACCAGCCCGGCGGCGTCCGCCGCGGCGACGGCCCGGGCGACGGCCTGCACCTGCTTGCCCAGCCGCCGGCCGACGGCGCGGAAGTCGACCTTCACCGAGACGTCGACCAGCTCGCTCCCGACGGCGCCGGCCAGCTCCACCAGCTCCAGCACGTTCAGCTCGTCGGCCACCTCGGCCACCAGGTCGCGGGGGAGGGAATCCCAACCCGGGGCCGAGACCAGGGCGCGGGCCAGCGGCTGGCGGGTGCGCACCTTCGACGCCGTCCGCGCCGACCGGCCCAGCTCGACCAAGCGGCGGACCAGCGTGACCGCCTCGACCAGGGCGTCGTCCCGGGCGTCCTCGTCGACCGTCGGCCAGCCCGCCAGGTGCACCGAGTCGACCGCGTCCGACCGGCCCGGCACGACCACGGTCCGCCACACCCGCTCGGTGACGAACGGGGTGAACGGCGCCATGAGCCGGGTCAGCCCGTCGAGCACCTCGTGCAGCGTGCCCAGCGCGGCCGGGTCGCCGTCCCAGAACCGGCGCCGGCTGCGCCGGACGTACCAGTTGGACAGGTCGTCGACGAACTCGGCCAGCAGGCGCCCGGCCGTCTGGGTGTCGAACGCCTCGAGCGCGTCGGTGACCCCGGCGGTGACCGAGGCGAGCTCGGCCAGCGCCCAGCGGTCCAGCAGCGGCCGCTCGGCGGGCGCCGGCGCGGGCCGCTCGGCCGGGTCCCAGCCGTTGGTGTCGGCGTAGAGGGTGAAGAAGCTGGCGGTGTTCCAGTAGGTGAGCAGCACCTTGCGGACGACCTCGGACAGCGTCTCGTGGCCGACCCGGCGGGCCGACCAGGGCGAGCCCCCGGCCAGCATGAACCACCGGACGGCGTCGGCGCCGTGCCGGTCCATCAGCGGCATCGGCTCGAGGATGTTGCCCAGGTGCTTGCTCATCTTCCGGCCGTCCTCGGCAAGGATGTGCCCCAGGCAGAGCACGTTCTCGTAGGAGCTCCTGCCGAACACCAGCGTGCCGACCGCCATCAGCGTGTAGAACCAGCCGCGGGTCTGGTCGATCGCCTCGCAGATGAACTGCGCCGGGTAGGCGGCCTCGAACTCCGGCTGGTTGCGGTGCGGCGCGCCCCACTGGGCGAACGGCATCGACCCGGAGTCGTACCAGGCGTCGATGACCTGGCGGACCCGCCGGTAGGTGCCCTCCTCCCCGGGGACGGTGAAGGTCACCTCGTCGATGAACGGCCGGTGCGGGTCGAGGTCGGACAGGTCGCGCCCGGTCAGCTCCGACAGCTCGGCGAGGGACCCGACGGCGACCAGCCGGGTGGGGTCCGCGTCGTTGCGCCAGATGGGCAGCGGGGTGCCCCAGAAGCGGTCGCGGGACAGCGCCCAGTCGACGTTGTTGTTCAGCCAGTCGCCGTAGCGGCCCCACTGGATGCTCTCCGGGTGCCAGTTGGTCCGCTCGTTCTGGGCGAGCAGCTGGTCCTTGATCGCGCTGGTCCGGATGTACCAGGACGGCTGCGCGTAGTACATGAGCGGCGTGTGGCAGCGCCAGCAGTGCGGGTAGCTGTGCTCGTAGCGCTGCTCCCGGAACAGCACGCCGCGGTCCTGCAGGTCCTGCACCAGCATGGGGTCGGCGGCCTTGAAGAAGTGGCCGCCCACCCGCCCGACGGCGGGGAGGAAGTGCCCCGACGGGTCGATCGGGTTGACCACCGGCAGCCCGTAGGCGCGGCAGACGGCGAGGTCCTCGGCGCCGAACGCGGGGGACTGGTGGACCAGCCCGGTCCCGTCCTCGGTGGTCACGTAGTCGGCGAGGACGACGTAGTGCGCGTCCCCCTCGGGGAACTCGACCAGCTCGAACGGCCGCTGGTAGCGCACCCGCTCCCAGTCGCGCCCGGTGGTGCGCGCGAGCACCTCGGCGTCCTCGCCGAGGGTGGCGGCCAGCAGCGGCTCGGCGACGACGAACGTGCCGGCGTCGGTGCGGGCGACGACGTAGGTCACCTCGGGGTGGACGGCGACCGCGGTGTTGGACGGCAGCGTCCACGGCGTCGTCGTCCAGATCAGGAGGTCGGCCCTGCCCGCCCACTCGCCGCTGGTGACCGGCAGCCGGACGTAGACCGACGGGTCGACCAGGGTCTCGTAGCCCTGGGCGACCTCGTGGTCGGACAGGCCGGTGCCGCACCGCGGGCAGTAGGGGGCGACCCGGTGGTCCTCGACGAGCAGGCCCTTGTCGAACACCTGCTTGAGCGACCACCAGACGCTCTCGATGTAGGCGGGGTCCATCGTCCAGTAGGCGGTGGACATGTCGACCCAGTAGCCCATCCGGTTGGTGAGTTCGCTGAACGCGTCGACGTGCCGCTCCACCGACTCCCGGCAGCGGGCGTTGAACTCGGCGATGCCGTACCGCTCGATGTCCGGCTTTCCGGCGAAGCCCAGCTCCTGCTCGACCGCGATCTCCACCGGCAGGCCGTGGCAGTCCCAGCCGGCGCGGCGGGGCACGTGCCACCCCTGCATGGTCTTGAACCGAGGGAAGACGTCCTTGAAGGCGCGGGCCTCGATGTGGTGCGTGCCCGGTCGGCCGTTGGCCGTGGGCGGGCCCTCGTAGAAGTTCCACTGCGGCCGGCCGGCCGTGTTCTCCATCGAGCGGACGAAGACCTTGTCGGTCTGCCACTGCTCGAGGACCTCGTGCTCGAGGGCCGGCAGGTCGATCTGCGGGGGAAGGGCCCGGAAGGGTCCGGAGGGGGCACTCACGGGACCAGTTTCGCACCTGGCCCGAGGCGCCCTGCCGACGCTGCGGGAACGGTCGGCGGCGCGCCCGGGCCCGTGCGGGAGACTCCCCTCCATGGGGCCGCGCCGATGAACACCACGGTCACGGTCGGGCTGGCCATCGGCGCGCTCGTCGTGCTCGTGGCCGCGGTGGCGCTGCGCGTGGCCGATCGGATCGGCCTGCCCTCGCTGCTGCTGTACCTGGCCCTGGGCGTGGCGCTGGGGGAGGGCGGCCCCGGCGGCGTCCAGTTCGAGGACGTCGGGCTGACCCAGACCCTCGGGGTGGCGGCACTCGTGGTCATCCTGGCCGAGGGCGGGCTCACCACCCGGTGGTCCGACGTCCGCCGCGCGGTCGGCCCGGGCGTGGCGCTGGCCACGGTGGGGGTGGTCGTCAGCGTCGGCGTGGTGGCCGTGGTCGGCGTCTGGCTGCTCGGCTTCTCCTGGGGCTTCGCGCTGCTGGTGGGCGCCGTCGTCAGCTCCACCGACGCCGCCGCCGTCTTCGCCACGCTGCGCCGGCTGCCCCTACCGCGGCGGATGGCTGCCGCCCTGGAGATGGAGTCCGGGCTCAACGACGCGCCGGTGATCTTGCTGGTCCTCGCCATGTCGGAGCAGCTCACCGGTGGCGTGACGCACCCCTGGTACCTCGTGGTGGCCGAGGTGGTCGGCGAGCTGGCCGGCGGCTCGGTCATCGGCCTGGGGATCGGCGTCGCCGGGGCGTGGCTGCTGCGCAGGGCCGCGCTGCCGCTGGTCGGCTTCTACCCGCTGGCCACCCTGGCGCTGTGCGTGCTGGCCTTCGCCACGGCCGACCTCGCGCACACCTCCGGGTTCGTGGCGGTGTACCTGTGCGGGCTGGTGCTGGGCAACTCCGCGCTGCCCCACCGGGCCGGCACCATCGGCTTCGCCGAGGGGATGGCCTCGCTCGCCCAGATCGGGCTGTTCGTGCTGCTCGGCCTGCTCGTGTCGCCGTCCCGGCTGGGCGACGCGGTGCTGCCGGCCCTGCTGATCGGTCTCGCGCTGCTGCTGGTGGCCCGGCCGCTGTCGGTGGTGGCCAGCCTGGCGTGGTTCCGCATGCCCTGGTCCCAGCAGGCGTTCATCTCCTGGGCCGGGCTGCGCGGCGCGGTGCCGATCGTGTTCGCTACGTTCCCGATCGCCGCCGAGGTGCCGGACGCCACCCGGGTGTTCGACATCGTGTTCGTCGTGGTCGTCGTCTTCACCGTCGTCCAGGGCTGGTCGCTGCCGGCGGTGGCGCGGCTGCTGCGGATCGGCACCCCGATCACGCCACGGGACATCGACGTCGAGTCGGCGCCCCTGGACGAGCTCGGCGCCGAGCTCATGCAGCTGCGGGTGCCGGAGACCTCCCGGTTGCACGGCGTCTACCTGCCCGAGCTGCGGCTGCCGGAGGACGCCGCGGTGGTGCTCGTCGTCCGCGACGGGCGGCCCTTCGTGCCCGACCGGTCCACCCGGCTGATGCGCGGGGACCAGGCGCTGCTGGTGTCCGCCCGCGGGTCGCGCCGGGAGGCCGAGCGCCGGCTGCGGGCGGTGAGCCGGGCCGGCCGGCTCGCCACCTGGCGCGGCGAGCGCGGCGAGCCGTCAGAGGTCGACTGAGCGGCCCTGCTGCAGGGGTTCGACCGCCTCACGCCTGCGCGCCCAGGCGTCGGCTGCTAGCCCTGCAGCTCCAGGGTGCGGGTCGTGTCGTCGCGGACCTCGGCCAGCAGCGCCGCGTCCGCGGACAGCTTCCGGCCGTAGCTGGGGATCGCCTGCTGCAGCCGCGGCCGCCAGGCGTCGATGTGCTGCGGGAAGCAGCGCTCGAGCAGGGTGAGCATCGCCGACGCGGCGGTCGAGGCGCCGGGGGAGGCGCCCAGCAGGCCGGCGATCGTGCCCTCGGCGCCGACCACGAGCTCGGTGCCGAACTGCAGGATCCCGCGGCCGGTCTCGTCCTGCTTGATCACCTGGACGCGCTGGCCGGCGGTGATGAGGTCCCAGTCCCCGGACTCCGCCGTCGGGACGAACTCCTCCAGTGCCCGGAACCGGGCCTTCTCCGACTGCAGCACCTGGCCGATCAGGTACCGGGTGAGCGGGATGTTGGCCAGGCCGGCGCCGAGCATGGACCCGATGTTCGTGGTGCGGACCGAGCGCGGCAGGTCCCAGAAGGACCCGGCCTTGAGGAACTTCGGGGAGAAGCCGGCGTAGGGGCCGAACAGCAGCGCCTGCTCGCCGTCGATCAGCCGCAGGTCCAGGTGCGGCACGGACATCGGCGGGGCACCGACCTTCGCCTGGCCGTAGACCTTGGCCTGGTGCTGGGCGACCAGCTCGGGGTTGCGGGTGCGCAGGAACTGGCCGCTCACCGGGAACCCGCCGAAGCCGCGGATCTCGGGGATGCCCGAGCCCTGCAGCAGCGGCAGCGCGCCGCCTCCGGCGCCGACGAAGAGGAACCGGCTGCGCACGGTGCGCTTCCGGCCGGTGGTCAGGTCCTTGACCGTGGTGGCCCACCGGCCGTCGGTGCCCCGGCGGGTCTTGAGCACCCGGTGGGACAGGTGCAGCCCGACGCCCCGGCCGGCGGCGTCGTCCAGCAGCAGCCGGGTCAGCGCGCCGAAGTTGACGTCGGTGCCGGCCAGCGAGCGGGTCGCGGCGAGGACCTCGCGGTCGCCCCGGTCCCTCATCATCAGCGGCACCCAGGAGTCGAGCTCCGCGTGGTCGTCGGTGAACTCCAGGTCGGCGAACAGCGGCTGCGGCGCCAGGGCCGCGTAGCGGTTCCGCATGTAGCTGTGGCCCTCGCGGCCGGTCACGAAGCTGATGTGCGGCACGGAGGTGATGAAGGCCTTGGGGGAGTCGGTCAGCCCCGCGCGGACCAGGTGCGACCAGAACTGCCGGGACACCTGGAACTGCTCGTTGATGCCCACGGCCTTCGACGCGTCGACCGAGCCGTCCGGCCGGGCCGGCGTGTAGTTCAGCTCGCAGAGCGCGGCGTGCCCGGTGCCGGCGTTGTTCCACGGCCCGGAGCTCTCACCTGCCGCCGCGCTGCCGGACTCGAAGACCTCGATGGTCCAGTCAGGCGCGACGATGCCCAGGAGTGCGGCCAGGGTCGCGCTCATGATGCCGCCGCCGACGAGGACGACGTCGGGGTCCTGCGAACCATCCCTGGTCACGTTCACGCCTTTCCTGGGCTCGGAGCTTCCAGCTCCCCATCGTCGCCCCGTCCCGGCGTCGGCACGCCCGGAGGGGGGTCCTCGCCCCGGGTTGAGGGGATGAGATGGGTCACACGTCGAGGGTGCCCGCCAACCGCGCAGCCTGCACCACGCCCCGCGGCGGAGGGAAGGCCCGTCCCGGTGGTGGCGGCTCGGAGCTGCCGGCGCGCCGGGCTATTGTCGTCCGGGACGTGGCCGCGGGGGCCGCGACGGGAGGACGGCGCCGGTGTCCGAGCAGCCCGACCCGACGGCTCAGGTCACCGCCGGGCCGTCCGCGGCCCCGCCGGCGGGGCGGTCGCGGGCCCGCCTGCTGCTGGCCCTGGCCGCCGCCGTGCTCGCCCTCGACCTGGCCACCAAGCTGCTGGTCGTCGCCACGCTGTCGGACCGGGAGCCGCTGCGGCTGCTCGGCGGAGCGGTCTACCTGACCGAGGCGCGCAACACCGGGGCAGCGTTCTCCCTGGCCGAGGGCGCGACCATCGTCTTCACCCTGATCGCGGTGGTCGTGGCCGTGGTCATCGTGCGCACGGCGCGCCGCCTGTACTCGACGGCGTGGGCCGTGGCGCTGGGCCTGGTGCTCGGCGGGGCCGTCGGGAACCTGGTGGACCGGGTCTTCCGCGACCCGGGCTTCCTGCGGGGCGGCGTCGTCGACTTCGTCTCGCTGTTCGACCCCTACGGCGGGGTCTGGCCGATCTTCAACGTCGCCGACTCGGCGATCGTGTGCGGCGGCGTGCTCGGTGCCGTGCTCGCCTTCCGCGGGATCGAGTTCGACGGCCGGCGGGCTCCCGACCGCGACTGAAGAAGGACCCCTCTGCCCCCCACCACTCGCAGGCTCGCGGCGGGACCCTGCAGAGGGGCCACAATGTGACGGTGACGATCAGTACCGGCCCGAGCACCAGCGGCGGTCCCCGTGGCGAGCTCCGGTCGCTGCCGGTGCCCGACGGTCTCGAGGGTCAGCGGGTCGACCAGGCGCTGTCCCGGCTGTTCGGCCTGTCCCGGGGTGTGGCCGCCGACCTGGCCGACGCCGGCGGCGTGGTCGTCGACGGCCGGGCGCGGGGCAAGGGCGACCGGCTCACCGCCGGCAGCTGGCTGGAGGTGGAGCTCCCGCCGCCTCCGGGTGAGCCGGTCGCGCCCGAGCCGGTGGCCGGGCTGACGGTCGTGCACGACGACGAGGACGTCGTGGTCGTCGACAAGCCCGTCGGCGTGGCCGCCCACCCGAGCCCGGGCTGGGAGGGCCCCACGGTCGTCGGGGGCCTGGCCGCGGCCGGCTACCGGATCTCCACCAGCGGCGCGGCCGAGCGGCAGGGCGTCGTCCACCGGCTGGACGCCGCCACCACGGGCCTGATGGTGGTGGCCAAGAGCGAACGCGCCTACTCGGTGCTGAAGGCGGCGTTCAAGGAGCGCACCGTCGACAAGGGCTACCACGCGCTGGTGCAGGGCCATCCCGACCCGTCCCGCGGCACCATCGACGCGCCGATCGACCGGCACCCCCGGCACGACTGGCGGTTCGCCGTCGTCACCGGCGGCCGCCCGTCGGTGACCCACTACGAGGTCGTCGAGGCGTTCGCGGCGGCGAGCCTGGTCGACATCCACCTGGAGACCGGGCGCACGCACCAGATCCGGGTGCACTTCTCCGCGCTGCGCCACCCGTGCGTCGGCGACGTGACCTACGGGGCCGACCCGACGCTCGCCGCCCGCCTGGGCGTCTCCCGGCAGTGGCTGCACGCCGTCCGGCTGGGGTTCGCCCACCCCGCCGACGGGAGCTGGGTCGAGTTCGTCAGCGACTACCCGGCCGACCTCGCCGGCGCGCTGGCCGTGCTGCGCGCCGAGAGCTGAGCAGCCGCCTTCGTGTCCGCGCCCCCGGAGCTCCCCGCCGACTTCGCCGACTTCGGGCCGGCCCAGATCGCGGCGGCGCTCATCGCCGTCTTCCTGGTGGCGGGGGAGCCGTTCGTCGGGTACGCGCTGCACCGCCGGTTCGAGGGGCGGCTGCGCACCGACCCGCTGGCCCGGCGCTCCTTCTACCGGCGGCTGCTGGTGCTCGAGTGGGGGCTGTCGCTAGTCACGCTGGTGGTGTGGCTCGCCGCGCCGGGCGTGAGCGCGGCTCAGGTGGGGCTGGGCCCGCCCCGGGCGTGGCCCGGGCTGCTCACCGGCCTGGCCGTGCTCGCCGTCGCCGTCCTGGTCGTGGTGTCGGTCCGGGCCCTGCGCTCGGGTGCGCTGGTCGGCCCGCCGCCCGAGGTGGTGCGCCCGCAGGTGCCCGGGGAGCCGCGGCACGCGGAGCCGCCGGGGCAGGCGACGGTGGCCCTGCTGCCGCGCACCCGCTCCGAGCGGCACCTGTTCGCCCTGGTCGGGATCACCGCCGGGATCTGCGAGGAGTGGCTCTACCGCGGCTTCCTCCTCGCCGTGGTCGCCGCGCTAGCCCCCGGGCTGCCCACGGCGGGCCTCGTGGTGCTGGCCGCGGTCGCCTTCGGGCTGGCCCACGCCTACCAGGGCCTGTCCGGCGTGCTCACCACCGGTGTGCTCGGCGGCGTGCTGGCCGCGGTCTACCTGCAGACCGGGTCCCTGCTGCTGCCGGTCCTCCTGCACGCGGTGATCGACCTGCGCTTCCTGCTGGTGCCGTCCTCGGCGCTCCCGGCCGCGGCGCGCTGACCGGGTCCGGCGGGGCGCGCGTGACGGAGTGGTCCGCATCGCGGAGAAACGTTCCTGTCGGTGCTCGCTGGTAGACCTCTGCGGTGCGAGGATCGAAGGCGCCGGTCCCCGTGCCGAGCAGTCGCGCTGAACGGCCTTCCCCGCCGGTCACCCAGCAGGACCCGCCGCCCCTGTGCACCCCCGGTGCCAGGCGGCTGCACGACCCGTGAGGAGCACCCCGCACCGTGAGCACCCCCGCAGCAGACTCGTTCGTGCACCTGCACACGCACACCGAGTACTCGATGCTCGACGGGGCCGCGAAGCTCGGTGAGCTCACCCGGGCCGCCGCCGAGGAGGGCATGCCGGCGCTGGCGATGACCGACCACGGCAACGTGTTCGGCGCCTACGACTTCTACAAGCAGGCCAAGGCCGCCGGCGTGAAGCCGATCGTCGGGATGGAGGGCTATTACACGCCCGGCTCCCGGTTCGACCGGGCGCCGTTCGACTTCGGCGACAACCTCATCGACGAGGACGGCGAGGGTGGGTCCTCGCGCGGCAAGGCCGCGTACACCCACATGACGCTGCTGGCCCGCACCACCGAGGGGATGCACAACCTCTTCCGAATCTCCTCGCTGGCCAGCCTCGAGGGCCAGTACCGCAAGCCGCGCTTCGACCGCGACCTGCTGGAGAAGTACGGCACGGGCCTGATCGCGACCACCGGCTGCCCCTCCGGTGAGGTCAACATGTGGTTGCGGGCCGGCAAGGTCGACCGGGCGCGCCAGGCGGCCGCCGACTTCCAGGACATCTTCGGCAAGGAGAACTTCTACGCCGAGCTGATGGACCACGGGCTGTCGATCGAGAAGAAGACCCGCCCGCAGCTGCTGCAGATCGCCGACGAGCTCGGGATCCCGCTGCTGGCCACCAACGACCTGCACTACACCCGCCGCGAGGACGCCGACGCGCACGACGCGCTGCTGTGCATCCAGACCGGGTCGCGGCTCAACGAGCCCAACCGCTTCAAGTTCAACGGCGACGGCTACTACCTGAAGTCCGCCGCGGAGATGCGCGCGCTGTTCACCGAGCTGCCGCAGGCCTGCGACAACACCCTGCTGATCGCCGAGCAGTGCGAGATCGAGTTCACCGAGGGCGCGGACCTGATGCCCCGCTTCCCGCTGCCCGAGGGCGAGGACGAGACCTCCTGGTTCGTCAAGGAGGTCGAGCGCGGGCTGCACAAGCGCTGGCCGGGCGGCATCCCCGACCACGTGCGCAAGCAGGCCGACTACGAGGTCGGGATCATCACCCAGATGGGCTTCCCGGGGTACTTCCTCGTGGTCGCCGACTTCATCAACTGGGCGAAGGACAACGGCATCCGGGTCGGGCCGGGCCGTGGCTCGGCCGCGGGCTCGCTGGCCGCCTACGCCATGGGCATCACCGACCTCGACCCGCTGGCGCACGGGCTGATCTTCGAGCGGTTCCTCAACCCCGAGCGCGTCTCGATGCCCGACGTCGACATCGACTTCGACGACCGCCGCCGCGGTGAGGTCATCCAGTACGTCTCGCGCAAGTACGGCGAGGAGCGGGTCAGCCAGATCGTCACCTACGGCACGATCAAGGCCAAGGCCGCGATCAAGGACGCCGCCCGGGTGCTGGACCGGCCCTACTCGGTCGGCGACGAGCTGACCAAGCTGATGCCGCCGGGCGTGATGGGCAAGGACATCCCGCTGTCGGGGATCTTCGACCCCAAGCACGACCGCTACAAGGAGGCGGCGGAGTTCCGGGCCCGCTACGAGTCCGACCCGGGCGCGGCCGAGGTCGTCGACCAGGCCCGCAAGCTCGAGGGCCTGAAGCGCCAGTGGGGCGTGCACGCGGCCGGCGTCATCATCGGCCGCTACCCGCTGATCGACAGCATCCCGATCATGCGGCGCGAGGCCGACGGCGCGATCATCACGCAGTTCGACTACCCGACCTGCGAGACGCTCGGCCTGCTCAAGATGGACTTCCTGGGCCTGCGCAACCTCACGGTCATCGACGACGCGCTGCGCAACATCGTGATCAACGGCAAGGCCCCGGTCGACCTCGACGAGATCAGCAAGGACCTCACCGACCCGGCCACCTACGACCTGCTGTCCCGCGGGGAGACCCTGGGTGTCTTCCAGTTCGACGGCGGCCCGATGCGCTCGCTGCTGCGGCTGATGCGCCCGGACAACTTCGAGGACATCTCCGCCGTCGGCGCGCTCTACCGGCCCGGCCCGATGGGCGCCAACTCGCACACCAACTACGCGCTGCGCAAGAACGGCCAGCAGGAGATCACCCCGATCCACCCGGAGCTGGCCGAGCCGCTGGAGGAGATCCTCGGTGGCACCTACGGCCTGATCGTGTACCAGGAGCAGGTCATGGCGATCGCGCAGAAGGTCGCCGGGTACTCCCTCGGCAAGGCCGACCTGCTGCGCCGGGCGATGGGCAAGAAGAAGAAGTCCGTCCTGGACGCCGAGTACGTCGGCTTCGAGGCCGGCATGAAGGCCAACGGCTTCTCCGCCGCGGCGGTGAAGACGCTCTGGGACATCCTGGTGCCCTTCGCCGACTACGCCTTCAACAAGGCGCACTCGGCCGCGTACGGGCTGGTCTCCTACTGGACCGCCTACCTGAAGGCGAACTACCCGGCCGAGTACATGGCCGGGCTGCTGACCAGCGTCGGTGACGACAAGGACCGCCGGCCGGTCTACCTGGCCGAGTGCCGGCGGATGGGCATCAAGGTGCTCCCGCCGGACGTCAACCAGTCCTCCTGGGACTTCACCGCCGTCGGCAACGACATCCGCTTCGGCCTGGCCTCGGTGCGCAACGTCGGGCACAACGTCGTGGAGTCGATCGTCAAGGCGCGCGAGGAGAAGGGCGCGTTCAAGGACTTCGCCGACTTCATGCGCAAGATCGACACGGTGGCCTGCAACAAGAAGGTCATCGAGTCCCTCGCCAAGGCGGGCGGGTTCGACTCCCTGGGCCACTCGCGGCAGGGCATCGCCGCGATCCACGCCCAGGCAGTCGACTCGGCGATGAGCCTCAAGCGGAAGGAGGCCGAGGGGCAGTTCGACCTGTTCGGCGGCTTCGGTGAGGACGACGGCTCCGCGGCCCTCGGCGACCCGCTCAGCGCCGCGCTGGACATCCCGATCCCGACCGCCGACTGGTCGAAGTCCGAGCGGCTGGTCTTCGAGCGCGACATGCTGGGCCTCTACGTGTCCGACCACCCGCTGCACGGCGTGGAGCACGTGCTCACCTCGCACGCCGACACGGCGCTGGCCGAGATCATCGCCGGCGGGGTCGAGGACGGCGCCAACGTCACCGTCGCCGGGATCCTCACCGCGGTCAGCCCGCGCACCAACAAGCAGGGCGCCCCGTGGGCGATCGCGACCATCGAGGACCTCGAGGCCGGCCTGGAGGTGCTCTTCTTCCCCAAGACCTGGGTCCAGGTGTCGGACAAGGTGGTCCGCGACCAGATCGTCGTGGTGAAGGGGCGCATCAGCCGGCGCGACGACACCCCCTCGCTCTTCGGCTCCGAGGTCACCATCCCCGAGCTGACCGAGGGCCCGCGCGGGCCGGTGCTGGTGTCCATGCCCGCCGCCCGGTGCACGCCGCCGGTGGTGGAGCGGCTGCGGGAGGTGCTCGGCAGCCACCCCGGCACGACCGAGGTGCAGCTGAAGCTGCTCAACGGCGGCCGGGAGACGGTGCTGCGGCTCGACCAGGGCCTGCGGGTCCGGCCGAGCACGGCGCTGATGGGCGACATCAAGGCGCTGCTCGGGCCCACCAGCGTCGCCCTGCTGTGAGAGAGGACCCCCTGCCCTCCTGCGGGGGGCCGGCGGGTCGCATGCCGCACAGCGTGCCCAGCGAGAATGGCCACGTGCACTCCTCGACGTCGACCGGGCCGCTGCCCGTGGCCCCCGGAGCCGGGGGCCTGGCCGCCCGGCCGGCGCGCGCTGCCGGCCTGCGGGACGCCCGGGCCGACCTGCGCCCGGCGCTGCTCACCGTCCTGGCGCTGGCCACCTCCGGGCTGCTCGCCGGCGGGCTGTGGCTGTGGCTGGCCCCGCGGGCCGAGTACCGGGTCACCGCGGACGACGTGGTGCCGGTGGACGGCGCGCCCTCGGCGGAGCTGTTCATGGCCGACGACGGCGTCTTCATCTGCGTGCTGGCCGGGCTCGGCCTGGTCGCGGGCGCGGCGGTGTGGCTGGTGCGCCGGTGGCGCGGCCCGCTGGTGCTCACCGCCCTGGCCACCGGGATGCTCGCCGCCGGCGTGGTCGCGTGGCAGCTGGGGGAGTGGCTGGGCGCCGGGCCGACCGAGCAGGAGCTGTCCGAGGTGGGCGCGACCGTCACCACGGGCCTGGGCCTGGGGGCCTCGGCCGCCCTCGCGGTGGGCCCGTTCGTCGCCGTCCTCACCTACCTGGTCGCGGCCTCGCTGACCACCGAGGAGGACCTCGGCCGCCCGGACGAGGCGGAGCCGGTCGCCGAGCGCCCGTCGGCGCTGCCGCTCCCGCCGGTCCCCCCACCGGTCCCCCGAAGCTAGGCCCCCTCCAGGGCACCGCCCCGAGCTGGCGAGCGGTGGGGAGGAGGGGGTCCTTCCTCAGTTCTGGGTCATCGTGGCGCCGAGCTGGGCCAGCGGCACCGGCACCGCGCCGATCGTCTCGAGCAGGGTCAGCTCGCGGCGGAGCAGCCGGGACTCCAGCGCCAGCCGCCGCCGGGTCGCGGACTCGGCGAGCAGCGCCTGGCGGTCCTCGGTGGTGAGCATCGCCGCGGAGGCCACCAGGTAGGACAGACCGCGCGCGTCGTCGCTCACCTCCCGCAGCAGCTCCGCCGTGTCGTCGGCGGCCTGACCGTCGTCGGCGGAGTCCGGTTCCAGCGCCTCCAGGACCTCCTCGGGCAGCGTGCCCGGGTCACCGCCGGTCTGGCGGGCCGCCACCGCGGCGACGTAGCGGGCGAACAGCTCGCGGACGTTGGCGGTGAGCACCTCCAGCGAGGCCCGGGCGACCTCGGTGACGACCTCCTCGGGGACGGTGCCCGCCGCTCCGCCCGCGGGCACCAGCCCGTCGGCGTCCCCGGCGGCCTCCTCGGCCGCCTCCTCGTCGCCGAGCCACTCCACCCGGGCCCGCAGGTACGGCGGGTCCTCCTCCCCGTCGGGCACGAGCACCTCCAGCAGGCGGAACCGGTCGGCGCCCACGGTCACCACCCGGAAGCCGCCGTCGGCGCGCGGCGCCACCACCCGCAGCACGGCGGTGCAGCCGACGTCGTACAGCGCCGCGGCGGGAGCGACCTGCTCGACCTCCCAGCCCTGCCGGATCGCGACCACACCGAAGCGCCGCCCGGGGCCGTCGGGCAGCGCGCAGAGCTCGGCGACCAGGGTGCGGTAGCGCGGCTCGAAGACCTGCAGCGGCAGGACGACGCCGGGGAACAGCGGTGTGCCGAGCGGGAACAGCGGGATGACCTCCGGTGGGTCCTCGGCGTCGGCCACGTCCCGGAGCCTAGGGCCAGCCGACCGTGGCCACCGGGTGCCGGCGGTGCCCCGACTACCCTGGACGGGTCGTCCGTTCCTGGAGGTGCTCCGTGCTCGCCCGCATCGACCTGCGTGGGTCCGCTCTGCCCGGACCGGGTGAGCTGGCCCATCTGCTGCCCCGCGCGGCCACCGACATCGACTCGGTCCTGGCCACGGTGCGGCCGATCTGCGAGGACGTCCGGCTGCGCGGCGCGCAGGCCGTCCGCGAGATCACCGCCCGGCTCGACGGCGTCGACCGGGAGGACTTCGCCGTCCCGCGGTCGGCGCTGGACGAGGCGCTGGCCGGGATCGACCCCCCGCTGCGCGCGGCGCTGGAGGAGTCGATCGCCCGGGTCCGGAAGGTGCACGCCGACCAGCGGCGCACCGACGTCACCACCGACGTGGTGCCCGGGGGCACGGTGACCGAGCGGTGGGTGCCGGTCCGCCGGGTCGGGCTGTACGTGCCCGGTGGTCTGGCGCCGCTGCTGAGCTCGGTGGTGATGAACGTCGTGCCCGCGCAGATCGCCGGTGTGCAGTCGATCGCGGTGGCCACCCCGCCGCAGCGCGACCACGGCGGCCTGCCCGATCCCGGGGTGCTCGCCGCCTGCGCGCTGCTCGGGGTCACCGAGGTCTACGCGGTCGGCGGAGCGCAGGCGATCGCCGTCTTCGGCTACGGCGCCGGTTCCTGCGAGCCGGTGGACCTGGTCACCGGCCCGGGCAACGTCTACACGACCGCGGCGAAGCGGCTGCTGCGCGGGCTGATCGGCATCGACTCCGAGGCGGGCCCCACCGAGGTCGCCGTCCTCGCCGACGACACCGCCGACCCGGTGCACGTCGCGGCCGACCTGGTCAGCCAGGCCGAGCACGACCCGCTGGCCGGGGCGGTGCTGGTCACCACCAGCGAGCGGCTGGCCGACGCCGTCGTCGACCTGCTGCCGGGCCAGGTGGCGGCCACCAAGCACAGCGACCGGATCGCCACCGCCCTGGACGGCAGCCAGTCTGGGATCGTCCTGGTCGACGACCTGGCCGCCGGGCTGGCCGTGGTGGACGCCTACGCCGCCGAGCACCTGGAGATCCAGACCCGGGATGCCCGGGAGGTGGCGATGCGGGTGCGCAACGCCGGTGCGGTTTTCGTCGGCCCGTGGTCCCCGGTCTCGCTGGGCGACTACGCGGCCGGCTCGAACCACGTGCTGCCCACCGGTGGGTGCGCGCGGCACTCGAGCGGGCTCAGCGTGCAGACCTTCCTGCGGGGCATCCACGTGGTGGAGTACGACGAGCGGGCGCTCGCCGAGGTCGCCGGGCACATCGACGCCCTCGCGAACGCCGAGGACCTGCCCGCGCACGCGGCCGCCGTCCGGGCTCGGCAGCCGGCCTCGTGACCGAGGTCGCGAGGTCACGCATGAGCACAGCACGTCTCGGCACGCGACGTCCGAGCGCCAGCGAGGGAGTCGCGTGACGCCCCTGGAGGAGCTCCCGCTGCGGCCGGAGCTGCGCGGGCGCACGCCCTACGGCGCTCCGCAGCTCGCCGTCCGGTACGCGCTCAACACCAACGAGAACCCGCACCCGCTGCCCGAGGCGCTGCTGGCCGACCTGCAGGTGGCGCTCGCCGAGGCCGCCCGGGTGCTGAACCGCTACCCGGACCGGGACGCCACCGCGCTGCGCACCGACCTGGCGGCCTACCTGTCCCGCACCGGCGGCGCGTCGGTGGAGCCGGCGCAGGTGTGGGCGGCCAACGGCTCCAACGAGGTGCTGCAGCAGGTCCTGCAGGCGTTCGGCGGGGCCGGGCGGACGGCGCTGGGCTTCACGCCGTCCTACTCGATGCACCCGATCATCAGCGCGGGCACCGGCGCCGGCTGGGTCGACGGGCACCGCCGGGACGACTTCACCATCGACCCGCAGGCCGCCGTGGCCCAGGTGCGCGCGGTGCAGCCCGACGTCACGTTCGTCACCAGCCCCAACAACCCGACCGGCACGGCCGTCGAGCTGGAGACCATCGCGGCGCTGTACGAGGCCTGCACCGGGGTGCTCGTGGTCGACGAGGCGTACACCGAGTTCGCCCGGACCGGCACGCCGTCGGCGCTCACCCTGCTGCCCGGCCGGCCACGGCTGCTGGTCAGCCGCACCATGAGCAAGGCCTTCGGCATGGCCGGCCTGCGGCTGGGCTACCTGGCCGCGGACCCCGCGGTCGTCGACGCGCTGCAGCTGGTGCGGCTGCCGTACCACCTCAGCGCGCTCACCCAGGCCGCCGCCCGGGCCGCCCTCGCGCACACCGAGCAGCTGCTGGCCACCGTCGAGGCGGTGAAGGCCCAGCGCGACCGGATCGTCGCCGCGCTGCCCGCCATGGGCCTGACCAGCGTCCCGAGCGACGCGAACTTCGTGCTGTTCGGGCACTTCGCCGACTCGGCGGCGGCGTGGCAGGCGCTGCTGGACCGCGACGTCCTCGTGCGCGACGTCGGCCTGCCCGGCTGGCTGCGGGTGACCGCCGGCACCCCGGAGGAGACCGACGCGTTCCTCACCGCCCTGGGTGAGGTGGCCCCGACCCACCGCCTGGGAGACTGAACCCATGAGCCGCACCGCCCGCGTCGAGCGCACGACGAACGAGACCAAGCTGGTGGTCGAACTGGACCTGGACGGCACCGGGAAGTCCGACGTCGCCACCGGGGTCGGGTTCTACGACCACATGCTCACCGCGCTGTCCAAGCACAGCGGCATCGACCTGACGGTGCACGCCGAGGGCGACCTGCACATCGACGCGCACCACACCGTCGAGGACGTCGCGATCGCGCTGGGCGTCGCCTTCGCCGAGGCGCTGGGCGACAAGCGGGGCATCACCCGCTACGGCGACGCCACGATCCCGATGGACGAGGTGCTCGTCCAGGCGGCGGTCGACCTCTCCGGGCGCCCCTACTTCGTGCACGCCGAGCCCGCGGACATGACGCCGATGATCGGGCCGGACTACCCGACCAGCCTGACCAAGCACGTGCTGGAGTCCTTCGCGTTCAACGCGCGGATCACCCTGCACGTCCGGGTGCTCTACGCCGGCCGGGACGCCCACCACATCGTGGAGGGCCAGTTCAAGGCGTTGGCCCGGGCGCTGCGCGCCGCCGTCGCGCTGGACCCGCGGGTGACCGACGTCCCCTCGACCAAGGGCGCGCTGTGACCGGATGACCTTCGGGATCATGCTCCTGGTGGTCGGGGGCTTCCTGCTCGGCGGTGCCTACAGCATCTTCCGGGCCGACTCCGACGTGAAGGGCCGCACCGCCGTGCAGGTGGCGTTCGCCGTCGTCCTCCTGGTCGCCGCCCTGCTGGCGACCGGCGCCGGGATCCTCCGCCTGGTGTAGGGGCTGGCCTCAGCCGAGCCGGCCGGCCAGCCGCTGGTGGTAGTGCCCGGTCGTGTCGGTGAGCCCGGTGATCTCCACGGTCTTCCCGCGGGTGGCGTACTTGTGCTCGATCGCGTCCAGGACGGCGACCGACGAGGCGTCCCAGATGTGCGCGCCGGAGAGGTCCACGACCACGCGGTCGGGGTCCCCGGCGTAGTCGAAATGGCCGAGCATGTCGTTGGTCGAGGCGAAGAACAGCGCGCCGTGGACGGCGTAGACCCGCTCGCCGTCGGGGCCGGCGGTGGGCGTGACGGTGACCAGGTGGGCGACCCGCCGGGCGAACAGCACGCAGGCGACCAGGACGCCGACGCCCACCCCGATCGCCAGGTTGTCCGTGGCCAGCACGACGGCGACGGTGGCGAGCATGACGGCGGTCTCGCTGCGCGGCATCCGGCGCAGGGTGCGCAGGCTGTGCCAGTCGAAGGTCGCGATCGAGACGAAGACCATGACCGCGACGAGCGCCGCCATCGGGATCACCGCGACGACCGGGCCCAGCGCGAGCACGAGGACCAGCAGGAAGACCCCGGCGAGGAAGGTCGACAGCCGGGTCCGCGCGCCCGACCGGACGTTGATCATGGTCTGGCCGATCATCGCGCAGCCGCCCATGCCGCCGGAGAACCCGGTCACCAGGTTCGCGATCCCCTGGCCGACCGACTCCCGGGTCTTGCTGGACGGGGTGTCGGTGATCTCGTCGACGAGCTTGGCCGTCATCAGCGACTCCATCAGCCCCACCAGCGCGATGGCCAGCGCGTAGGGGGCGATCACCGACAGGGTGTCCCAGGTGAACGGCACGTCGGGGAGACCGGGGGTGGGCAGGCTGCCGGGCAGGTCGCCCTGGTCGCCCACGGTCGGGACGGCGATGCCCGCCGTGACCGTCAGGATGGTCAGGACGACGATCGCCACCAGCGGCGCCGGGACGGCGGTGGTGAGCCGGGGCAGCAGGAAGATGATCGCCAGCCCGGCCGCGGCGAGCGGGTAGACGGCCCACGGGACGCCGGTGAGCTGCGGCAACTGGGCGGCGAAGATCAGGATGGCGAGGGCGTTGACGAACCCGACCATCACGCTGCGCGGCACGAAGCGCATGACCTTCGCGACGCCGAGCAGCCCGAGCGCCACCTGGAGGAGCCCGCCCAGGAGCACCGCGGCGATCAGGTGCTGCAGCCCGTGCTCGGCGACCAGCGGCGCGACGACCAGGGCGACCGCGCCGGTGGCGGCGGAGATCATGGCCGGCCGTCCGCCGGTGAAGGCGATGGTGACCGCCATGGTGAAGGAGGCGAACAGCCCGACCCGCGGGTCGACGCCGGCGATGACCGAGAAGGAGATCGCCTCGGGGATGAGGGCCAGGGCGACGACCAGACCGGCGAGCACCTCGGTGCGCGCGGTCCGGGGGCTGAGCCAGGCAGGGCGGGGCAGGGCAGCGGGCATGGCACCGTTCGTCCGGGGAGTTGGGTTCCGACCGCTGCGTCGCGGGCTCGGGGGGTGATCCTACCGTTACGTGAGGTTCCTCCGGCGTCATCGGGAACACAGCCGAGGTCGTGCTGGCTGATGGGTAGCGTGGGCACTGTGAAGAAGGTCGTCGTGCTGGACTACGGGTCGGGCAACCTGCGCTCGGCCGAGCGGGCGCTGTCCCGCGTGGGTGCGGACGTCACGGTGACCGCCGACCCGCACGAGGCGATGGAGGCCGACGGCCTGGTGGTCCCGGGCGTGGGCGCCTTTGCGGCCTGCATGGACGGGCTGCGCGCCGTCGACGGCCCGAAGGTGATCGGCCGGCGGCTGGCCGGAGGACGGCCGGTGCTGGGCATCTGCGTGGGCATGCAGATCCTGTTCGAGCGCGGCGTCGAGCACGGCCAGGACGCCGAGGGCTGCGGGGAGTGGCCCGGTGTGGTGGAGCCCCTGCAGGCGCCGGTCCTGCCGCACATGGGCTGGAACACCGTCGACTCACCGGAGGGGTCCACGCTGTTCGCCGGCCTGGAGGGGCAGCGCTTCTACTTCGTGCACTCCTACGGCGTGCGCCGCTTCCCGCTCACCGAGGTGGGCGGTGTCCCCAGCCGGCTGACCCCGCCGGCGGTCACCTGGGCCGAGCACGGCGACCGGTTCGTCGCCGGGGTCGAGAACGGGCCGCTGTCGGCGACCCAGTTCCACCCGGAGAAGAGCGGCGACGCGGGCGCCCAGCTGCTGACGAACTGGCTGCAGACGCTCGACTGAGTCAACTGCGCAGGTAGCTGGCGCCGTTCACGTCGATGATCGTGCCGGTGGAGAACCGGGCGCCGGGTGAGGCCAGCCAGAGGACGGCGGAGGCCACCTCCTCCGGGCGGGCCACCCGGCCGTAGGGGGACTGCGCCCGGACCGCGTCGCCGGAGGGGCCGTCGAGGACCTCCCGCGCCATCTCGGTCTGCACGAAGCCGGGCGCGACGCTGCCGACGGTGATCCCCTGCGGGGCGAGGGCCTGCGCCATCGACTGGCCGAAGGCGTTGAGCCCGGCCTTGGAGGCGCCGTAGGCCGGGGTGTTCGGCTCCCCGCGGAAGGCGCCCCGGCTCGTGACGTTGACCACCGCGCCGCCACCGGCGGCGACCAGGTGCGGCACGGCCCGGAAGGTGGCGTGCATCGCGCCCACCAGGTTGACCGCGAGCGTGCGGGTCACGAGCTCCTGCCAGTCCTCCCACGACGTGGTCAGCGGCGGGTGGGCGGTGAAGACCCCGGCGTTGTTCACCAGCACCTGCAGCCCGCCCAGCGCGGCCGCGGCGTCGTCGACCATGCGGCCCACCGCCTCGGCGTCGGCCATGTCCGCCTGGACGACGACGTGCCCGTCGCCCGCCAGCTCGGCGACCACCCGCTCGGCGGCGTCCCGGGAGCTGCCGTGGTGGACGGCGACCCGGTCGCCCTGGGCCGCGAAGGCGCGCGCGATGGCGCGGCCGATGCCGCGGGAGGCTCCGGTCACCAGGACGGCGCGGGACTCGGTCTGCTCGGTCACGGCGGGAGTCAACCAGTCGCGCCCCAGGCGCCGCGGTGGACCACCTCGTCCACCCCGCGCCGGCCGCGCCGCAGCGAGGGCGACCGCCGGTCCTCGGTGCCGGCGTAGCCGACCGAGACGCAGCCGACGGGGCGGTACTGCGCGGGTACGCCGAACGCCTCGCGGACCGCCGGGATGCGCTCCGGGGGCACGCCGGAGAAGCAGGCGCCCAGCCCCTCGTCGACCGCGGTCAGCAGCATGAGCAGTGCCGCCATGCCGGCGTCGACGTCCCAGTACGGCACCGGCCAGCGGGCCTCGTCGCGGTCGGTCCACCCCTTGTCCGGCTCGGCGTAGCGGTCGAGGTAGGCGTCCTTGCTGCTGAACGGCAGCACGAGCAGCGGAGCGCGGCGCATGCGGGTGAGCCAGCCGTCGGGCGTGCCGTCGCCGGTGGTCGCCGTCCAGAAGCGGTCCCGCTCCTCCGCCGTCTCCAGGACGAGGAACGCCCACCCCTGGCTGAAGCCGGCCGACGGGGCGCGGATCGCGTGCTCGAGCAGCCGCTCGCGCACCTCGGGCGGAACCGGTCGGTCGGGGTCGTAGTCGCGCACCATGCGCCGCCGGCGCACCACCTCACGGAACTCCACGCGGCCCACCCTGCCGCAGCGGTCCGACAGGACCGTCCGGGGGCATCCCTACGCTGTGCACGTGCCGAAGCTGCAGCTGCTCCCCGCCGTCGACGTCGCCGACGGCCTCGCCGTCCGTCTCGTGCAGGGGGAGGCGGGCAGCGAGACCTCCTACGGCGACCCGCTCGAGGCCGCCCTGCAGTGGCAGCGCGACGGGGCGGAGTGGGTGCACCTGGTCGACCTGGACGCGGCCTTCGGCCGCGGCTCCAACCGGGAGCTGCTGGCGCAGGTCGTCGGGGAGCTCGACGTCGACGTGGAGCTCTCCGGCGGCATCCGGGACGACGCGTCGCTGGCCGCCGCGCTGGCCACCGGCTGCCGGCGGGTGAACCTGGGCACCGCGGCGCTGGAGTCGCCGGAGTGGTGCGCCCGGGCCATCGCCGAGCACGGCGACCGGATCGCCGTCGGGCTCGACGTGCGGGGCACCCGGCTGGCCGCCCGCGGCTGGACCCGCGAGGGCGGCGAGCTGTACGAGACGCTGGCGCGCCTGGACGCCGAGGGCTGCGCCCGCTACGTGGTCACCGACATCACCAAGGACGGCACGCTGCGCGGCCCGAACCTGGACCTGCTGCGGGAGGTCTGCGCCGCGACCGCGCGGCCGGTCGTCGCGTCGGGCGGGGTGAGCTCCCTGGATGACATCCGGGCGCTGGCCGGGCTGAGCGCGGTCGGGGTCGAGGGCGCGATCGTCGGGAAGGCGCTGTACGCGGGCGCGTTCACGCTGCCGCAGGCGCTCGCGGTCACCGAGGAGGTCGCTGCCGGATGAGCGCTCAGCGCATCGGTTCCGGCGCTCCCTGGGAGGACGTCGTCGGCTACAGCCGGGTCGTCGTGCACGGGGACAACGCCTGGGTGAGCGGGACGACGGCGACCGTCGACGGCGCCGTGGTCCACCCGGGCGACGCCGCCGAGCAGACCCGGGTCGCGCTCACCGGCGTCCGGCGGGCCTTGGAGGCGGCCGGGTTCGCCCTCGGCGACGTCGTCCGCACCCGGGTGTACGTGACCGACATCGGTCGGTGGGAGGAGGTCGGCCGCGTGCACGGCGAGTTCTTCGGCGGGGTCCGGCCGGCGACGGCGATGGTGCAGGTCGCCGCGCTGATCGACCCGGCGATGCTGGTCGAGGTCGAGGCGGACGCCGTGCGGGGTGCGGCATGAGCCTCGCGGTCCGCGTGATCCCGTGCCTGGACGTCGACGCCGGGCGCGTGGTGAAGGGCGTCAACTTCGTCGACCTGGTCGACGCCGGTGACCCGGTGGAGATGGCCCGGGTCTACGACGCCGAGGGCGCCGACGAGCTGACCTTCCTCGACATCACCGCGAGCTCCGGCAACCGGGAGACCACCTACGACGTCGTCCGGCGAACGGCCGAGAGCGTGTTCATCCCGCTGACCGTGGGCGGCGGGGTGCGCAGCGTCGAGGGCGTCGACCGCCTGCTGCGGGCCGGGGCTGACAAGGTCGCGGTGAACACCGCCGCGGTCGCGCGCCCGGAGCTGATCGCCGAGATCGCCGACCGGTTCGGCAACCAGGTCCTCGTGCTGTCGCTGGACGCGCGCCGGGTGCGCGACGGCGCGGTCACCGACTCGGGCTTCGAGATCACCACCCACGGCGGGCGGCGGGGGACCGGGCGGGACGCCGTCGAGTGGGTCGTGCAGGCGGCCGAGCTGGGGGTGGGCGAGGTGCTGCTCAACTCGATGGACGCCGACGGCACCCGCGCCGGGTTCGACACCGAGCTGATCCGCGCGGTGCGCCGCGAGGTGACGGTGCCGCTGATCGCCAGCGGGGGAGCAGGCGCCGTCGAGCACTTCCCGCCGGCGGTCGAGGCGGGGGCGGACGCGGTGCTGGCGGCGAGCGTCTTCCACTTCGGCCAGCTGCGGGTGGGGGACGTGAAGCAGGCGCTGTCCGCCGCGGGCGTGCCGGTGCGGCAGGAGACCGACCACCCGCTGAGCTGAGTCGCCCGCAGCGCTTGCGGCGGTTCTGCACCGTGCTCGTCGTCGCTGACCCCGCTGTCCACAGGCGCTGTTCCCGCTGATCGAGCCGTGGTGACCGAGGCGTCCCGGCGGAGCCGGCGTTCCCGCCAGCGGCGGTAGCCTGCGCGCACTCCTCGCGATCCCGGAGATGCCATGGACGACCGGTCGGCTGTCGGGTCGGCGCCGCGCATCCTCAGGGCGGCCGACGGTGAGGTCCTGGGCGATCCCGCTGGGGTGCGGGACCGCTTCATGGTCGACGGGCTGGCCGCTCCCTTGCACCGGCACCACCTGGAGGACGAGTACACCGTCGTCCTCTCCGGCCGCATCGGCGCGGTCCTCGGGGACGACGAGGTCGTCGCCGAGCCTGGTGACCTGGTCTTCAAGCCGCGGAACCAGTGGCACACGTTCTGGAACGCCGGGGACGAGCCGGCCGCGGTGCTCGAGCTCATCTCACCGGCCGGGCTGGAGCAGTTCTTCCGCTGGCTGGGCCGGCTCCCCGCGCCACCGACGGGGGAGGAGCTGGCGGAGATGGCGGCTCCCTACCGGTGCGACGCAGATCCCGCGGGGACCCGGGCCCTTGTCGAGCGGCACGGGCTGGTGTCCTGACCCGGCGCCGGTCTACTCGACGGTGAGGTCGACGCAGGCGACGTCCTGCCGGCCGCTCACCCAGAGCAGGATCTCCAGCGGTGCCCCGACGACCGTCGTGGTGGGCGTGCCCTTCCGCAGGCGCCGCTCGCTGCCCTCCGCGCCGTCGGGGACGTCGCTCCGCCGCACCAGCAGGCCGCCCTCGGTCTTCGCGGCGTCCTTCCCCCGGGACAGGAGGCGCACCGCCGTCCACAGCTGGTCCTGCACCGACGTGGGCAGCTCCCGCGGCGCCCACCCGGGCTGCGCGCGGCGCGCGTCCTCGTGGTGGACCACCATCTCGACGGTGTTCAGCAGCCGGTCCAGCACCGGCCACGCGGTGAACAACCACGCCGGCGGCCCGGAGCGCACCTCGGCCACCAGGGTCGGGTAGTCCCGGCCGCCGCGGGCGCGCTGGTGCACCTGCTCCGTCCACCTCGCCAGCGGGCCACCGAGCGCGAACCCGGGCATCGCGTCCGGCCGCCGGTCCCGCACCACGAGGTGGGCCGCCAGGTCCCTGGTCGTCCACCCCTCGCAGCAGGTCGGCGCGTCGGGCCCGAGCTCGGCGAGCAGCTCGGCCAGCGCGGCCCGTTCCGACTGGGAGACGGGGACGGTGGAGGTGGGCATCCACCGAGGCTATGCCAGCCCGGACCCCGGCGAGCGCGCACCGGACGGAAATTCCGTTAGGCCAGGTAATGAGCGCGGGTACGCTCGCGACACCGCCCGCCCCCGACAGGAGGACCCCGTGCCGCGCCGCTCCGACGCCGTGGTCCGGCGCGGCCTCCGCCACGTCGGCCGGGCCATCGCCGAGCAACCGGGCATCTTCGCCCTCGCCCTCCTCGGCAGCAGCCTGTACGGCGGCATGACCGTGGCCAGCGCCTACGTCATCGGCGGCGTCACCGACCGGGTGATCCTCCCCGCCTTCGACGAGGGCGCCACCACCGCCGCCGCACTCACCCTGGCCGCGGTGGTCATCCTCGCCGTGGCCGTCCTCAAGATCGTCGGGATCCTGGGTCGGCGGCTGTTCGCCGGCATCATGAGCTTCCGGCTCCAGGCCGACTACCGCCGCCGGGTCACCGGCCAGTACCTGCGGCTCCCGCTGTCCTGGCACCAGCGCCACCCCACCGGCCAGCTGCTCTCCAACGCGAACTCCGACGTCGAGTCCGCCTGGTTCTTCGTCTCGCCGCTGCCCTTCGCCTGCGGCGCCGTGGTGATGATCGGCATGACCGTGGTCGCCCTGCTGCTTACCGACCCGCTGCTCGCCGTCGTCGGTTTCGTCGTGTTCCCGCTGGTCTTCGTGCTCAACGCCGTCTACAGCCGCGCCATGTCGCCGCGGATGGCCCGCGCCCAGCAGCTCCGCGCCGAGGTCAGCGAGATCGCGCACGAGAGCTTCGACGCCGCCCTGGTCGTCAAGACCCTGGGCCGGGAGGCCGACGAGACCGCGCGCTTCGCCGCTCGCGCCACCGAGCTGCGCGACGGCCTCGTCGCCGTCGGGCGCCTCCGCGGCCTGTTCGACCCGCTCATGGAGGCGCTGCCCAGCCTGGGCACCCTCGCCGTCCTCCTGGTCGGCGCCGAGCGCGTCGTCGCCGGCACCACCGCCGCCGGCGAGCTCGTGTCCATCGCCTACCTGTTCACCCTGCTCGCGCTGCCCATCCGCGCCATCGGCTGGGTGCTGGCCGACCTGCCCCGCGCCCTGGCCGGGTTCGACCGGGTCACCCCGGTGCTCGAGGCGACCGGCCGGACGGCGCACGGCCCCGACCCCGCCCCCGGCGGGCAGCGCGGCGCCGCGCTCGGGCTCCGGGACGTCGGCTTCGGCTACGACGGCGCCGCCAGGTCGATCCTGCAGGGCGTCACGTTCGAGGTCGCCGCGGGGCGCACCCTCGCCGTCGTCGGCCCCACCGGCGCCGGGAAGTCCACCCTCGCCGGCCTGCTGGTCCGGCTGGTCGACCCCCGGACCGGCGAGGTGCTGCTGGACGGCGTCGACCTGCGCAGGCTGCGCGAGGGCGAGGTCAGCAGCGAGGTCGCCTTCGTGGCCCAGTCGACGTTCCTCTTCGACGACACCGTCCGCGACAACGTCACCCTCGGCGCCCCCTACGACGACGAGCAGGTCCACGCGGCGCTGCGCATCGCCGCGGCCGAGGACTTCGTCGCCCGCCTGCCCGCAGGCCTGGACACCCGCGTCGGCGAGCGCGGGGCGAGCCTCTCCGGTGGCCAGCGGCAACGCCTGGCCCTCGCGCGCGCCGTCGTCCGCCGTCCCCGGCTGCTGGTGCTCGACGACGCCACCAGCGCCGTCGACCCGGCGGTCGAGGCCCGCATCCTCGACGCGCTCCGCGCCGCCGACCGCCCGGTCACGGTGGTGGTCGTCGCCTACCGGCAGGCCACCATCGCCCTCGCCGACGAGGTGGTGTGGCTGGCGGACGGCCGGCTGGTCGACCGGGGCAGCCACGCCGAGCTGCTGGCCCGCGTCCCCGGCTACGCGCAGCTGGTCCGCGCCTACCAGCCGCCCGAGCCCGACGCGCCGGACCGGCAGCCGGCGGAGGCCCGGGCGTGAGCCGCGCCGAGGAGCCGCTGCTCGCCGCCGACCGCCGGCCCGAGGGCGCGTTCGCCACCCTGCGCCGCGGGCTGCGCATGATGCCCGAGTTCCGCTCCGGCCTCCCGGTGACCTTCTTGCTCGCCCTCGTCGCCACCGCCGGCCGGGTGGTGGTGCCGGTCGCCGTGCAGCAGACCCTCGACCGCGGGCTCGCCGGGCCGGGTGGGCCGGACCTCCCGCTCGTCCGCGAGCTCGTGCTCGGCTCCGCGCTGGTCGTGGTCCTCACCGGCGTCGCGGTCCACCGGATGAACGTGCGGCTGTTCCGCACCACCGAGACCGCGCTCGCCGGGCTGCGGGTGCGGGCCTTCCGGCACGTGCACGACCTGTCGGTGCTGCACCAGCAGGGCCAGCGCCGTGGCTCGCTCGTCAGCCGGGTCACCAGCGACGTCGACCAGCTCTCGGTCTTCATGCAGTGGGGCGGCGTGCTCGGCCTGGTCAGCCTCGGCCAGCTCGTCGTCGCCACGGTGGTCATGGCGGTCTACTCCTGGCAGCTGACCCTCCTCGTGCTCGTCTGCTTCCTCCCGCTCGGGGTGGCGGTCCGCTTCTTCGCCCGCCGGCTGGCGCACGCCTACGGGATCGTCCGCGAGCGGGTCGGTGACGTGCTGGCCGCGGTCGGGGAGTCCGTCGTCGGCGCGCCGACCGTGCGGGCCTACGGCATCCGCGCCCGGACGGCGGCCCGCATCGACCGCGCCATCGACCGGCACTACCGGGCCTCCGTCGACGCCCAGAAGGTCACCGCCGGCGTCTACGTCAGCGGTGAGCTCGTCGCCGCGATCGCCAACGCCGCGGTGGTCGTGGTCGGTGTGCTCCTCGGCGTCGGCGGCCAGATCAGCGCCGGCACCCTGGTGGCCTTCCTGTTCCTGGTCACCCTGTTCGTCGCGCCGGTGCAGACCGCCAGCGAGGTGCTCAACGAGGCGCAGAACGCGATCGCCGGGTTCCGCCGCGTCCTCGACGTGCTCGACACCGAACCCGACGTCCGCGACCCCGCGGCCGGCCGCAGCCTGCCGCCCGGGCCGCTCGACGTCCGCTTCGAGCACGTCGGGTTCAGCTACGTCCCCGGCGGCCGGAAGGCCCTCGACGACGTTGACCTCACCGTCCCGGCCCGGACCCGGGTCGCGATCGTCGGCGAGACCGGCTCGGGGAAGACGACGTTCGCCAAGCTGGTCACCCGGCTGATGGACCCCACGGAGGGCCGGGTCCTGCTGGGCGGGGTCCCGCTGGCCGAGGTGGCGTTCGCCTCGCTGCGGGAGCGGGTCGTGATGGTGCCGCAGGACGGCTTCCTGTTCGACGCCTCGGTGGCCGACAACGTCCGCTACGGCCGCCCCGGGCTCACCGACGACCAGGTCGTCGCGGCCTTCGCGGAGCTCGGGCTCGAGGCGTGGGTCGAGGGACTGCCCGCGGGCGTGGCCACCCCGGTAGGGCAGCGCGGCGAGTCGCTGTCGGCGGGGGAGCGGCAGCTCGTCGCGGTGGCCCGCGCCTACGTCGCCGATCCGGACCTGCTGGTCCTCGACGAGGCCACCAGCGCCGTCGACCCGGCCACCGAGATGCGGCTGGCCTCCGCGCTGGACACCCTCACCGACGGCCGGACCACGCTCACCATCGCCCACCGCCTGTCCACGGCCGAGCGGGCCGACGAGGTGCTCGTCGTCGACGCCGGCCGCGTCGTCCAGCGCGGCCCGCACGCCGCCCTGGTCGACGCGCCCGGCCCGTACGCGCGGCTGCACGCCTCCTGGCGGCGCAGCTCCGGGCGGCAGCCGGAGCCTGACCCGGTCGGCTGACGGCGGCGGGAGCATCGCAGCGAGCGCCAGCGAGCGAGGAGCGGACCGGCGCGCGGAAGCCGACGGAGCGACGGGGTCGGCTGACGGCGCGTCGAGGGCCCGCCCGCGCGGGGCGGCCCTAGCGTGCCCGGCGTGTCCGCCCCCAGCGTCCCCGTCCGTCGCCGCCCTCCGTGGCCGGCGCTGCTGGCCGCCCCCCTCGCGGTCCTCAGCGCGCTGGCGGTCGCCTTCTTCGGGTTGATCGCCCTGGCGTTCTCCAACGGCCAGCTGGACGACGGTGCCTGGCTGTTCATCGCCGTGCCCGCACTCCTCGCGCTGTGGCTGCTGGTCGGCGCGCTGCTGCTGGTGCTGGGCCGGTCGTGGCTGGCGCTGTTCCTGCCGGCCGCGGCGCTGGCGCTGGTCGTCGTCTGGGGGATCCTCGACGGCACCCTCGGCGAGGACAACGGGGCGTTCCTCATCCTGGTCTGGGCGCTGCCCATCGTCACCGCGCTGCTCGCCGTCCTGCCCCCGGTCCGGCGCTGGGTGGCCGGGCGCCGGCAGCTGCGCCGCCCGGCGCGGCGCGCCCGCTAGCGTCCGGGCGTGGGCATCGACGCGGACGTGATCGTGGTGGGGGCGGGGCTGGCCGGACTGGTCGCCACCGCCGAGCTCGCCGACGCCGGCCGGACGGTGCTGCTCCTGGACCAGGAGCCGGCCGCCTCCCTCGGCGGGCAGGCGCACTGGTCGTTCGGCGGCCTGTTCCTCGTCGACACCCCCGAGCAGCGCCGGCTGCGGGTCCGCGACTCCCTCGAGCTCGCCCGGCAGGACTGGTTCGGCACCGCCGGCTTCGACCGGGCGGAGGACCACTGGCCGGGGCGGTGGGCCGAGGCCTACCTGCAGTTCGCCGCCGGGGAGAAGCGCGCCTGGCTGCACGCCCAGGGCGTCCGGTTCTTCCCGGTCGTCGGGTGGGCCGAGCGCGGCGGCTACACCGCCACCGGCCACGGCAACTCGGTGCCGCGCTTCCACGTCACCTGGGGCACCGGGCCGGGCGTCGTCGCGCCGTTCGCCCGGCGGGTCTCCGACGCCGCGGCTCGGGGGCTGGTCGACGTCCGGCACCGGCACCGGGTCGACGGGCTGGTCGTCACCGACGGCGTGGTGACCGGTGTGCGCGGTGCGGTCCTCGAGCCCAGCGACGCCGAACGGGGGACGGCGAGCTCCCGGGTCGAGGCCGGCGGGTTCGAGCTGTCGGCACAGGCCGTCGTCGTCACCTCCGGCGGCATCGGCGGCAACCCCGACCTGGTCCGCGCCAACTGGCCCGCGCGGCTCGGCCCGGTGCCGGAGCGGCTGCTCTCCGGCGTCCCCGCGCACGTCGACGGCCGGATGCTGGAGATCACCCGCAACGCCGGCGGCAACGTGATCAACCCGGACCGGATGTGGCACTACACCGAGGGCATCGCCAACCACAGCCCGGTGTGGGACCGGCACGGCATCCGGATCCTGCCCGGGCCCAGCTCGCTGTGGCTCGACGCCACCGGCACCCGGCTGCCCGTGCCGCTGTTCCCCGGCTTCGACACCCTCGGCACGCTCGCCCACATCGGCACGACCGGGTACGCGCACACCTGGTTCGTGCTCACCCGGAGGATCGTGGAGAAGGAGTTCACCCTCTCCGGGTCGGAGCAGAACCCCGACCTCACCGGCAAGGACCTCCGGCTCCTGCTCACCCGGGTGCGCAGCGGCGCGGCCGCCCCGGTGCAGGCCTTCCTCGACCGCGGGGAGGACTTCGTCGTCGCCCGGACGCTGCCCGAGCTGGTCGCCGGGATGAACCGGCTCACCGGGGATGCCCCCCGCCTGGACCCGGCGACCGTCGAGCGGGAGGTCGTGGCCCGCGACCGGGAGATCGCCAACCCGTTCACCAAGGACCTGCAGCTCACCGCGATCCGCCAGGCCCGCTCGTTCCTCGGCGACAGGCTCATCCGGGTGGCCCGGCCGCACCGGCTGCTGGACCCCGAGGCCGGGTCGCTCATCGCCGTCCGGCTCAACCTGCTCACCCGCAAGACGCTCGGCGGCCTGGAGACCGACCTCGATGCCCGGGTGCTGCGCCCCGGCGGTGAGCCGTTCCCCGGCCTGTACGCCGCCGGGGAGGTCGCCGGGTTCGGCGGTGGGGGCATGCACGGCTACCGGTCGCTGGAGGGCACCTTCCTCGGCGGCTGCCTGTTCTCCGGCCGGACGGCCGGCCGCGCGCTGGCGGCGGCGCTGTGAACGGCCCCGACTGGGACGCCGTCCCGCCCTACACCGGACCGCCGCGGTGGCAGCCACCGCCACCGCCGCAGCAGCAGTGGCCCGCGCCGCCCTGGCCGCCGGCATCTGGCTGGCCGCCGGCATCCGTTTGGCCGCCGGTCCCCGGCTGGCCGCCGGCGGGCTGGGTCCGGCTCCCGCCCCGCCGCCCCGGCGTGGTGATCGCCGCGGCGGTGCTGGCCTTCGCCTCCGCCGGCTTCGTCGCGCTGGGCACCGTCTACGCCATGGTGTTCAGCGCCCTGCTGGCCGTGGTCGAGGGCCCGGCCGCCGGGCTGGGGCCGTGGATCGCGCTGGTGCAGCTCGCCGTCGTCGGCGCGCTGGTGACCGGGGGCGTGCAGCAGCTGCGCGGGCGGCCCCGCTGGCTCCGGGGCGCAGCCGCCGCGCAGGTGGCGCTGTCGATCTACTGGGCCGTCGTCCTCGGGGACGTGACCGCGGTGCCGGTGTCCGACGCCGCGCTGTCGGTGCCGGTCGTCTTCGCCGCCCTGGCGCTGGCGGCTGCCGGCTGCACCGTCCTGCCCGAGGCCCGCGCGTGGGCGGCGCGGGCCCCGGGACGCCGGGGGACGACCGGCGCGGTCTGACCGGGTGGGACGATCGCGGCATGCCCGCCCCCGCCCCCGACACCGCGCTCGACCCCGCGGTCGCCGCCCTCCTGCGCCGCGACCCGGCCGGGCTGGTCGCCGCCGTCGCCCAGCAGCACGACACCGGTGAGGTGCTGATGGTCGCCTGGATGGACGACGAGGCACTGCACCGCACACTCACCACCGGCCGGGCCACCTACTGGTCGCGCAGCCGCCGGGAGTACTGGGTGAAGGGCGAGACGTCCGGCCACCGGCAGTGGGTGCGCGACGTGCGGCTGGACTGCGACGGGGACGCGCTGCTCCTGCTCGTCGACCAGGAGGGCCCGGCCTGCCACACCGGCGAGCGCAGCTGCTTCCACCGCGACCTGGAGGTCGGCCGTGCGGCTCGGTGACACCACGCCCTCCCGCGCGGAGTTCACCGAGCGGACCGCACCGGTCGTCCCGGTCACCCGCCGGCTGCTCGCCGACAGCGAGACCGCCGTCGGGATCTACCGCAAGCTGGCCGGCGGTCGCCCCGGCACGGTGCTGCTGGAGTCGGCCGAGCAGGGCAAGCAGTGGTCGCGGTACAGCTTCGTCGGCGTCCGCAGCGCCGGGGTGCTCACCGAGCGGGACGGGACGGCGCAGTGGCTCGGGGACCCGCTGCCCGGGCTCACCGACGGCCTGCCCGCCGACCCGCTGGCCGCCGTCCGCACCCTGGCCCGGCGGCTGCGCTCCCCGCGCACGCCCGGCCTCCCGCCGCTGACCGGCGGGCTGGTCGGCTACCTGGGCTACGACGTCGTCCGGCGGCTCGAGCGGCTGCCGCAGACCGCCACCGACGACCTCGGCATGCCCGAGCTCTCGCTGATGCTGGTCACCGACCTCGCGGTCCTGGACCACACCGACGGCACGGTGCTGCTCATCGCCAACGTGGTGGGCGGCTCGACCGACGCCTACGACGACGCCGTCACCCGGCTCGACGCGATGGCCGCGGACCTGACCAAGGCGGTGCCGCCGGGCGTGGCCATGCTCGCCACCGCGGACGCGCCGCCGGTCGCCAGCAACATGGCCCCGGGCGTGTACGAGGCCGGGGTGGAGCGGATCCGCGAGCACGTCCGCGCGGGCGACGTCTTCCAGACGGTGCTCAGCCAGCGGTTCGAGCTGGAGACCGACGTCGACGCGCTGGACCTCTACCGGGTGCTGCGGGCGACCAACCCCTCGCCGTACATGTACCTGCTGCGCTTCGCCGGGCGCGAGTCGCCGTTCGACGTCGTCGGCTCCTCGCCGGAGGCGCTGGTCACCGTCACCGGCTCCCGCGCGGTCGTGCACCCGCCGGCCGGCACCCGCCCGCGCGGGGCCACCCCCGAGGAGGACGTCCGGCTCACCGAGGAGCTGCTGGCCGACCCGAAGGAGCGGGCCGAGCACGTGATGCTGGTCGACCTGGCCCGCAACGACCTGGGCCGGGTCAGCGTGCCGGGCACCGTCGAGGTCGCGGACTTCATGCGGGTCGAGCGGTACAGCCACGTCATGCACCTGGTGTCCACCGTCGCCGGGCAGGTCGACCCCGACCGGGACGCGCTGGACGTCTTCGACGCCACCTTCCCGGCGGGCACCGTCTCCGGTGCGCCCAAGCCGCGGGCGATGGAGGTCATCGAGTCGCTGGAGCCCACCCGGCGGGCGCTGTACGCGGGCACGGTCGGCTACGTGGACGCCAGCGGCGACATGGACATGGCGATCGCCATCCGCACCGCGGTGCTGCACGCCGGCCGGGCGTACGTCCAGGCCGGCGCGGGGATCGTCGCCGACAGCGTGCCGGCCACCGAGGAGGCCGAGACCCGGCACAAGGCGCGGGCGGTGCTGTCGGCGATCGCGACGGCGGAGGGGCTCCGGGAGGTCCGGTGAGCGGACAGGGGCGTGAGCATCGCAGCGCCGGAAGCCGACAGCGAGTGAGCATCGCAGCGAGGAACGAGCGAGGAGCGGAGCGAGCGCGGAGGCGACCAGGGGGCTCGGGACGAGCGAGGAGCGGAGCGCCCCACGGGAGCGAACCAGTGGGCCAGGTGAGGGAGCGCCGCGAGCTCACGCTCGCCGTCCTCGGCTGCGCGGTGGCCGGGGGGCTGGCGCTGTCCTCGTCGTCCCAGCCGTGGGCCGAGGTCACCGTCGCCCGGCAGCCGCCGCTGCCGCCCACGGCCGAGACGCTGACCGGGGCCACGGCGGCGCCGCTGGTGACCGCCTGCGGGCTGCTGCTGCTCGCCGCCGCGGTGGCCGTGGTCGCCGTCCGGGGTGCCGGCCGGCTGGTCGTCGGGCTCCTCGTCGCCCTGGCCGGCGGGACGCTGGCCTGGTCGGGGCTGCGCGGCGTCACCGGCTCGCTCGACGTGGCGGCCGCGGACCTCGGCGCCGGGGTGGGGCTCGGCTCCGCCGAGGTGCTCAGCGACCCGGTGCGGACCTGGCCCGCCGTCGTCCTCGTAGCGGGGGTGGTCGCGGTGCTGGCCGGGGTGCTGGTGGTGCTGCGCGGCCGCGCGTGGCCGGGGATGGGACGCCGGTACGAGCGGACGGGAGCGGCTCCCGGAGCCGCTCCCGCGACGGCTGCCGCGACCACCCGGCCGCAGTCCGACGAGGACCGCCACCAGGCCGCCTGGAAGGCGTTGGACCGGGGCGAGGACCCGACCGACTGAGGCCCGGGTGCAGGGCCGCGCGGTCCCGCGTGCCCGCCGCGGGTCTTCTACACCGGAGCCGGTCCAGCACGTCACCCGGCCCCCGGGCAGGGGAGGCGAGCAGCGTCACTACAGTGAACTGACGAGTCCAGGTGGTGGGAAGTCGCCGCGTGGCACATCCTGAGGGGTCCCCGAGGAGGGTCATGAGCGTCCTCGACGACATCGTCGCCGGCGTCCGCGAGGACGTCGAGGCGCGGCAGGCCGCCAACCCGCTGACCGAGGTGCAGGCGAGGGCCCGCGACGCGCGCCCGGCGCTCGACGCGCTGGCCGCCCTGCGGGCTCCGGGGGTCGGCGTGATCGCCGAGGTCAAGCGCCGCAGCCCGAGCAAGGGCGCGCTGGCCGACATCAGCGACCCGGCCGCGCTCGCCGCCCAGTACGCCGCCGGCGGCGCCCGGGTGATCAGCGTGCTCACCGAGGGGCGCCGGTTCGGTGGCTCCCACGCCGACCTCGCCGCGGTCCGGGCGGCCGTCGGCGTCCCGGTGCTCAACAAGGACTTCGTGGTCAGCAGCTACCAGGTGCACGAGGCCCGGGCGCACGGCGCGGACCTCGTCCTCCTCATCGTCGCCGCCCTCGACCAGCCGGTGCTCACCGGGCTGCTCGAGCGGGTCGAGTCCCTGGGGATGACCGCCCTGGTCGAGGTGCACAGCGAGGCCGAGGCCGACCGGGCGCTGGCCGCCGGCGCCTCGGTGATCGGGGTCAACGCCCGCGACCTGACCACGCTGACGGTCGACCGGTCCACGTTCGAGCGGATCGCCCCGGGCCTGCCCAGCGAGGTGGTGAAGGTCGCCGAGTCCGGCGTCCGCGGACCGCACGACCTGATCAGCTACGCCGCGGCCGGCGCCGACGCCGTGCTCGTCGGCGAGGGTCTGGTGACCGCCGGCGACCCGCGCCAGGCGGTGGCCGACCTGGTCACGGCCGGGTCCCACCCGGCCACCCCGCGCACCACCCGCTGATCAGGCCGCGTCCCGAGGCTCCCCCCGAGCGTGCGAGGGGTGAGGGGGACGAGGTCCTCCTGCCACCCCCCACCGCGCGCAGGCGCGCCGCGGGCCCCTGCAGGAGGGCCGGGACCCACGAGGTCCCTACGCTGTAGGAGTGACCGCCGTGCACCCCGCTGCCCCCGACGTCAGCGACCTCCCCGCGCCTCCGGAGTGGCCGGACGCGACCGGGCACTTCGGCCCCTACGGCGGCCGGTTCGTCCCGGAGGCGCTGATCGCCGCGCTGGACGACCTCACCGAGGCCTACGCGGCGATGCGCGTCGACCCGGTGTTCCTCGAGGAGTTCGCCGCGCTGCAGCGGGACTACACCGGCCGGCCCAGCCCGATCACCGAGGTGCCCAGGTTCGCCGAGCACTGCGGCGGCGCCCGGGTGTTCCTCAAGCGCGAGGACCTCAACCACACCGGCTCGCACAAGATCAACAACGTGCTCGGCCAGGCGCTGCTCACCCGCCGGATCGGCAAGACCCGGGTGATCGCCGAGACCGGCGCCGGTCAGCACGGTGTGGCGACGGCGACCGCGGCGGCCCTGATGGGCCTGTCCTGCACCGTCTACATGGGTGAGGAGGACACCCGGCGCCAGGCGCTCAACGTCGCGCGCATGCGGCTGCTCGGCGCCGAGGTGATCCCGGTGACCACCGGGTCGCGCACCCTGAAGGACGCGATCAACGAGGCGTTCCGGGACTGGGTCACGAACGTCGAGACGACGAACTACGTCTTCGGCACCGTCGCCGGCCCGCACCCGTTCCCGCAGATGGTCCGCGATTTCCAGCGGGTGATCGGCGACGAGGCCCGGGCCCAGCTGCTGGAGCGCGAGGGCCGGCTGCCCGACGTCGTCCTGGCGTGCGTCGGCGGCGGGTCGAACGCGATCGGGATCTTCACCGCCTTCGTGCCCGACGACGGCGTCCGGCTGATCGGCCTGGAGGCCGGTGGGGACGGCGTCGAGACCGGCCGGCACGCCTCCTCGATCACCGGCGGCGATCCCGGGGTGCTGCACGGCGCGCGGTCCTACCTGCTGCAGGACGCGAACGGCCAGACCATCGAGTCGCACTCGATCTCCGCCGGCCTGGACTACCCGGGCGTCGGCCCCGAGCACGCGTACCTGCACGACATCGGCCGGGCCGAGTACCGGCCGGTCACCGACGCGCAGGCGATGGAGGCCTTCGCGCTGCTGTGCCGCACCGAGGGCATCATCCCGGCGATCGAGTCCGCGCACGCGCTGGCCGGTGCCATGCAGGTCGGGCAGGAGCTGGACTCGCGGGGGGCTGGTGGGCGGGGGGACGAGCCCGCCGTGCTGCTGGTGAACCTCTCCGGTCGCGGCGACAAGGACGTGGAGACCGCGTCCCGGTGGTTCGGGCTCGGCGACCGCGAGGAGGTCGACCCCGGGCCGGGCCTGGACACCGACCAGCAGCCCACCGAGGGGGCCGTGACCTCCGGGGACGCCGTCCCGGGGCAGGAAGCGGGAGAGCAGGCATGAGCAAGCTGGCCACCCGGATCACCGCGGCCCGCGCGGAGGGGCGCTCTGCGCTGATCGCCTACCTGCCGGTCGGCTACCCCGACGTCCCGGGCTCGATCGAGGCCATGGTGGCCGCGGTCGAGGGGGGCGCCGACGTCGTCGAGATCGGGGTGCCGTACTCCGACCCGGGCATGGACGGGCCGGTCATCCAGCAGGCGGTCGACGTCGCCGTGCGGGCCGGGGTCGGCATGGCGGACGTGCTGCAGGCGGTCCGCGCCGTGGCCGAGGCCGGCGCCGTCCCGGTGGTGATGAGCTACTGGAACCCCGTCGAGCGCTACGGGGTCGACCGGTTCGCCGACGACCTGGCCGCCGCCGGGGGAGCCGGGGCGATCACGCCCGACCTCATCCCCGACGAGGCCGCTCCGTGGCTCGCGGCCACCGACCGCACCGGCCTGGACCGGGTGTTCCTGGTCGCGCCGTCGTCCACCGACGCCCGCCTGGCCGTCACCGCCGCCGCCTGCCGCGGGTTCGTCTACGCCGCGTCCACCATGGGCGTCACCGGCACGCGGGCCACGGTCAGCCACACCGCCGAGCGGCTGGTGGCCCGCACCCGCGAGGTCGCCGAGCTGCCGGTCTGCGTGGGGCTGGGCGTCTCCAACGGGGACCAGGCCGCCGAGGTGGCCGCCTTCGCCGACGGCGTCATCGTCGGGTCGGCCTACGTCCGGGAGTTGCTGGAGGGCCGTGGACCCGCCGGTGTGCGGGCGCTGTCGGACGGCCTCGCTCAGGGCGTGCGCCGCCGTCCGGCGGTGTCGACGACATGACGGTGCTGGCCGCGATCCCGAGTCCGACCCAGGGGGTCTGGGAGCTCGGGCCGTTCCCGCTGCGGGCCTACGCGCTGTGCATCATCGCCGGCATCGTGCTGGCCTGCTGGCTGTCCGAGCGCCGCTGGGTGGCCCGGGGTGGCGCGCCGGGCGACGTGCTGGACATCGCCGTGTGGATGGTGCCGTTCGGCATCGTCGGCGGGCGGCTGTACCACGTGATCACCACCCCCGAGCCGTACTTCGGCGAGGGCGGCGACCCGCTGCGGGCCTTCGCCATCTGGGAGGGCGGCCTCGGCATCTGGGGCGCCATCGCGCTCGGCGCGCTCGGCGCGTGGATCGGCTGCCGGCGGCGGGGGATCCCGCTGCCGGCCTTCGGCGACGCGCTGGCTCCGGGGATCGTGCTGGCCCAGGCGGTGGGGCGGTTGGGCAACTGGTTCAACAACGAGCTGTACGGCCGGGCCACCGACCTGCCGTGGGCGCTCACCATCTACCGCTGGGACGCCTCCGCCGGTCGCGCGCTGACCGGCGAGGACGGCGAGCCGCTGGTCCTGGGCACCTTCCACCCCACCTTCCTCTACGAGCTGCTGTGGAACGTCGGCGTCGCCGTCCTGGTGATCTGGGCCGACCGCCGGTTCCAGCTCTCCCACGGTCGCGCGTTCGCGCTGTACGTGGCCGCCTACTGCGCGGGCCGGCTGTGGATCGAGATGCTGCGGATCGACACCGCGGAGCAGTTCTTCGGCGTGCGGCTGAACGTCTTCACCTCGGTCGTCGTCGGCCTGCTCGCCGTCGCCTACCTGGTGTGGCAGCGCGGCCGGCCCCGCGAGGAGATCACCAGGGGCGCCGAGAGCGGCGGTCCCCGCGCGCGGCAGCGGACGGCCGAGCCGGCCAGTGCGCCGACCGCGGAGACACCGGCTCCCGAGTCCGACGAGCGACCCGGCGGAGGGGGCGGTGCACCCCCCGCGCGCTGAGCGGCGGCCCCCGGCCACCGCCGGAAGAGACATGTGCGACACCTCATCGACGTGTCGCGCCGGTGTCGTCGCTGTGTACGCTCATCGCGACCGACCGGTGATCCCGGTCGGTCGGCGACGTCGGAACCGGGCCAGCGCTGCCCCGAGCACGACCGACTCGTGAGGCCGTCCGGCGTCACGGGTATGGAGGCCGGGACGGTCGCACCGAGTCCCCCCGCTCCGCTGCTGCCCCACCGTCGGACCCACCGGTCCTCCTGCACCGACCACCCGCTCTGACCACCCGGCGGGGTCCCTGACCCTCCGCACCAGCGAACGGCCCCGCACCCCGGGCGACCCGGCCGCCGCGGACAGCCGACGACGGGAGAGACATGTCCGACCTCGCCGTGCCCACCCCGGGCCAGCAGGCCGCCCCGGCGGTCCCCGTGCCGTTCTCCGCCCTGCCCGCAGCCCAGGGCCTCTACGACCCGGCCCGAGAGCACGACGCCTGCGGCGTCGCGTTCGTCGCCGACGCCCAGGGCCGCCGTTCGCGGGCCATCGTCGCCGCCGGGCTCACCGCCCTGCACAACCTCGACCACCGCGGTGCCGCGGGCTCCGAGCCGAACTCCGGCGACGGCGCGGGGATCCTCACGCAGGTGCCCGACGCGCTGCTGCGGTCGAGCGTCGGCTTCGACCTGCCGCCGCTGGGCGAGTACGCCGTGGGCATCGCCTTCCTGCCGGCCGACGCGGCCGAGCGGGCCTCCGTCGTCGACCGGGTGGCCCAGCTCGCCGCCGAGGAGGGCCTGACCGTCCTGGGCTGGCGCGAGCTGCCCGTGGACCCCGAGGGCGCCGACCTCGGACCCACCGCACGGGCGGTCATGCCGCACTTCGCCCAGCTGTTCGTCGCGGAGACGATCGGCGGCCGGGCCGACCGGACGGCGTTCGGTGGCGCGGTGGCCCCGAACGGCGTCACCCGCCTGGAGCGCCGCGCGTTCGTGCTGCGCAAGCGGGTCGAGCGGGCCGCCCGGGACGCCGGCTCGAGCTGCTACATCGCCTCGCTGTCGTCCCGCACGATCACCTACAAGGGCATGCTGACCACCGACCAGCTGCCCGCGTTCTTCCCGGACCTGCAGGACGAGCGGTACGAGTCCGCGATCGCCCTGGTGCACAGCCGGTTCTCGACCAACACCTTCCCGAGCTGGCCGCTGGCCCACCCGTTCCGCTTCATCGCGCACAACGGCGAGATCAACACCATCAAGGGCAACCGGAACCGGATGCGGGCCCGCGAGGCGAGGCTCGAGACCGGGCTGTTCGACGGCCCGGCCGGCCCGGCCAGCGAGCTCGGGCTGGAGCGGATCTTCCCGGTCACCGCCGGTGACTTCAGCGACTCGGCGACCTTCGACGAGGTGCTGGAGCTGCTGCACCTGTCGGGCCGGTCGCTGCCGCACTCGGTGCTGATGATGATCCCCGAGGCGTGGGAGAACCACGAGGAGATGGACCCGGCCCGCCGGGCCTTCTACCGGTTCCACGCCTCGATCATGGAGCCGTGGGACGGGCCGGCCTGCGTCGCGTTCACCGACGGCACGCTGATCGGCGCGGTGCTCGACCGCAACGGCCTGCGGCCGGGCCGCTGGTGGCGCACCAAGGACGACCTGGTCGTGCTGGCCAGCGAGGCGGGTGTGCTGGACATCGCGGCCGCCGACGTGGTCGCCAAGGGCCGGCTGCAGCCGGGGCGGATGTTCCTCGTGGACACCGCCGCGGGGCGCATCGTCTCCGACGAGGAGGTCAAGGGGGCGCTGGCGACCGCCGAGCCCTACGGCGACTGGCTGCACGCGGGCCTGGTGCACCTGCCCTCGCTGCCCGAGCGGCGGCGGGCCCGGCCCAGCCACGAGTCCGTCGTCCGCCGGCAGCTGCTGTTCGGCTACACCGAGGAGGAGCTGCGCCTGCTGGTGCAGCCGATGGCGGCCGCCGGTGCCGAGCCGATCGGCTCGATGGGCACCGACACCCCGATCGCGGCGCTGTCGGACCGCTCCCGGCAGCTGTTCGACTACTTCACCCAGCTGTTCGCCCAGGTGACGAACCCGCCGCTGGACGCCATCCGCGAGGAGCTGGTCACCAGCCTGGGGCGCACCTTCGGCCCGGAGCAGAACCTGCTCAGCGCCGTCCCGGCGTCCTGCCGGCAGGTGTTCCTGCCGTTCCCGGTCATCGACAACGACGAGCTGGCCAAGATCCTGCACATCGACGACGACGGTGACCTGCCCGGTTTCGCCGCCGTCCGGATCACCGGCCACTTCGACGTCCACGGCGGCGGCCCGGCGCTGGAGCAGGCGCTCACCGACCTGCGCACCAAGGTCAGCAAGGCGATCAAGGCCGGCGCCCGGGTGATCGTGCTGTCCGACCGGGACTGCGACGAGAAGCGCGCGCCGATCCCGTCGCTGCTGATGACCGCCGCGGTCCACCACCACCTGGTCCGCGAGCGCACCCGGATGGAGGTCGGCCTGGTCGTCGAGTCCGGCGACTGCCGCGAGGTGCACCACGTCGCGCTGCTGCTCGGCTACGGCGCGGCGGCGGTCAACCCGTACCTGGCCTTCGAGAGCGTCGAGGACCTCATCCGCACCGGCACGCTCACCGGCGTGCAGCCCGCCCAGGCCGTCCGCAACGTCGTCAAGGCGCTGGGCAAGGGCGTGCTCAAGGTGATGAGCAAGATGGGCATCAGCACCGTCGGCTCGTACACGATGGCGCAGATCTTCGAGACCGTCGGCCTGTCCAAGGCCCTCGTCGACGAGTACTTCACCGGCACCTCCGCGACCCTCGACGGCGTCGGCCTCGACGTGCTCGCCGAGGAGGTGGTGATGCGGCACCGCCGGGCCTACCCGCAGAACCCCACCGAGCGGGCGCACCGCCGGCTGGAGACCGGCGGGGAGTACCAGTGGCGCCGCGAGGGCGAGGTGCACCTGTTCAACCCGGAGACGGTGTTCCTGCTCCAGCACGCCACCCGCTCCCGGCAGTACGAGGTCTTCCAGCGCTACACCGACACCGTCGACGGCCTGTCCGCCGAGGCGGCGACGCTGCGCGGCATGTTCCGGCTGAAGACCGGCGAGCGTCCCGCCGTCCCGCTCGACGAGGTCGAGCCGATCAGCGAGATCGTCAAGCGGTTCCAGACCGGGGCGATGAGCTACGGGTCGATCTCCGCCGAGGCGCACGAGACGCTGGCGATCGCGATGAACCGGCTCGGTGGCCGGTCCAACACGGGCGAGGGCGGGGAGGACCCCGACCGGTTCAGCCCCGACCCGGGCGGCGACCTGCGGCGGTCCTCGATCAAGCAGGTGGCCAGCGGCCGGTTCGGCGTCACCAGCGAGTACCTGGTCAACGCCGACGACATCCAGATCAAGATGGCGCAGGGCGCCAAGCCCGGCGAGGGCGGCCAGCTGCCCGGCAGCAAGGTGTACCCGTGGGTGGCGCGCACCCGGCACTCGACGCCGGGTGTGGGGCTGATCAGCCCGCCGCCGCACCACGACATCTACTCCATCGAGGACCTCAAGCAGCTCATCCACGACCTGAAGAACGCCAACGACCAGGCGCGGATCCACGTCAAGCTGGTCTCGGAGTCCGGGATCGGCACGGTGGCGGCCGGGGTCAGCAAGGCCAAGGCCGACGTCGTCCTGGTGTCCGGCCACGACGGCGGCACCGGCGCCGCCGCGCTGACCTCGCTGAAGCACGCGGGAACCCCGTGGGAGATCGGGCTGGCCGAGACGCAGCAGACGCTGCTGGCCAACGGGCTGCGCGACCGGATCGTCGTGCAGGTCGACGGGCAGATGAAGACCGGCCGGGACGTGATCGTCGCCGCGCTGCTCGGCGCCGAGGAGTTCGGCTTCGCCACCGCGCCGCTGGTCGTCGAGGGCTGCGTGATGATGCGGGTGTGCCACCTGGACACCTGCCCGGTCGGTGTGGCCACCCAGAACCCGGAGCTGCGCAAGCGGTTCACCGGCAGGCCCGAGTTCGTCGTCACCTTCTTCGAGTTCCTCGCCCAGCAGGTCCGCGAGTTCCTGGCCGAGCTCGGCTTCCGGACCCTCGACGAGGCCGTCGGCCACGCCGAGCTGCTGGACATCGAGCCGGCCGTCGGCCACTGGAAGGCCGCCGGGCTGGACCTGGCGCCGGTCCTGGCCGTGCCGGACCTCCCCGAGGGCGCTTCGCTGCGGCAGGTCAAGGAGCAGGACCACGGCCTGGACGCCGCGTTGGACCAGACGCTGATCCAGCTGTGCGAGGGCGCGCTGCTGGACGCGCGGCCGGTGTCGCTGGAGCTGCCGGTCCGCAACGTCAACCGCACCGTCGGCACGATGCTCGGCTCGATGGTCACCCGGCGCTTCGGCGGCGAGGGGTTGCCCGACGGCACGATCGACCTGACCTTCACCGGGTCGGCCGGCCAGTCCTTCGGCGCCTTCCTGCCCCCGGGCATCACGATGACCCTGCTCGGGGACGCGAACGACTACGTCGGCAAGGGCCTGTCCGGCGGGCGGATCGTCGTCCGGCCCGCGCCGGAGGCCGGCTTCGCGGCCGAGGACAACGTCATCGCCGGCAACGTGATCGCTTACGGCGCCACCCGCGGCGAGGTCTTCCTCCGCGGCCGGGTCGGGGAGCGGTTCTGCGTGCGCAACTCCGGCGCGCTCGCCGTCGTCGAGGGCGTCGGCGACCACGCCCTGGAGTACATGACCGGCGGCCAGGCGGTCATCCTCGGCCCCACCGGCCGCAACATCGCCGCGGGCATGTCCGGTGGCGTGGCGTACGTGCTGGACCTGGCCCGCCACCGGGTCAACGGCGAGCTGGTGGACGTCGAGGCGCTGGACGGCCCGAGCGCCCAGGAGCTGCGCGACGTCCTCGTCCGCTACCGGGAGGCGACCGGTTCCGCCGTGGCGGCCAGCCTGCTCGCCGACTGGGGCCGGTGGTCCGAGCGCTTCAGCGTGATCATGCCGCGTGACTACCGGCGGGCCCTGGAGGCCCGACGGGCCGCCGAGGCCGCCGGCACCGACGTGGACCGAGCAGTGATGGAGGCGGCCCGTGGTTGACCAGACCGGGTTCCTGAAGTTCGACCGCCAGATGCCGCCGCGGCGGCCCGTGGAGCTGCGGCTGCTGGACTGGAAGGAGGTGTACCTCAACCGGGACACCGGTGAGGACGCCGTCTTCCCCGTCTCCGCGCTGCGCGAGCAGGCCGCGCGGTGCATGGACTGCGGCATCCCGTTCTGCCACCACGGCTGCCCGCTGGGCAACCTCATCCCGGAGTGGAACGACCTCGCCCGCCGGGAGGACTGGCAGGAGGCGATCGAGCGGCTGCACGCGACCAACAACTTCCCGGAGTTCACCGGGAAGCTCTGCCCGGCGCCGTGCGAGTCCGCGTGCGTGCTCAACCTGGACGACGCCCCGGTCACGATCAAGCAGATCGAGTGGGAGATCATCGACCAGGCGTTCCTCAACGGCTGGGTGACCCCGCAGCCGCCGGCCGAGCTGACCGGCCGGAAGGTCGCCGTGATCGGCTCCGGGCCGGCCGGGCTGGCCGCCGCGCAGCAGCTCACCCGCGCCGGGCACGAGGTGACCGTCTACGAGCGGGACGACCGGATCGGCGGCCTGCTCCGCTACGGCATCCCCGAGTTCAAGATGGAGAAGCGCCACCTGGACCGGCGGCTGGACCAGATGCGCGCCGAGGGCACCCGGTTCGTGGCCGGGGTGGACGTCGGCGGCAGCGGTCCGGACGACGTCTCGGTGGCGCAGCTGCGCGGCGAGTTCGACGCCGTCGTGCTGGCGATCGGCACACCGGTGGGTCGCGACCTGCCGCTGCCCGGTCGCGACCTCGAGGGCGTGCACTTCGCCATGGAGTACCTGCCCGGGGGCAACCTGCAGGCCCTCGGCGAGATCGACGAGCCGCCGATCGACGCCGCCGGCAAGCACGTGGTGATCATCGGCGGTGGCGACACCGGCGCGGACTGCCTCGGCACCGCCCACCGGCAGGGCGCCGCGTCGGTGGCCCAGCTGGACTACAAGCCGCCGGCGCCCGGCAGCCGCCCTCAGGACAACCCCTGGCCGACGTACGAGATGATCCTGCGGGTCTCCCCGGCCCACGAGGAGGGCGGCGAGCGGCTCTTCGCCGTCAACACCGAGGCGTTCATCGGCGACGAGCACGGCCGGGTGCGGGCCCTCCAGGTGTCCGACGTCCGGATGGTCGACGGCACGCGGGAGCCGGTGCCGGGCACCACCCGGGAGCTGCCCGCCGACCTCGTGCTGCTGGCGCTGGGCTACACCGGGCCGCAGACCGCCGGCCTGGTCGAGGAGCTCGGCTGCGAGCTCACCGACCGGGGCGCGGTCGCCCGGGACGCCGAGTACATGTCCACCGTGCCGGGCGTGTTCGTGGCCGGGGACATGGGCCGCGGCCAGTCGCTCATCGTGTGGGCGATCGCCGAGGGCCGGGCGGCCGCCGGGGCGGTCGACAGCTGGCTCACCGGCAACTCGATGCTGCCGCGGCCGGTGACGCCGACCGCCGTCCCGCTGCGCTGACGAAGGGCCCCTCCGCCTCCACGACGTGCTCCGCACGCCGCGGGCCCTGCGGAGGGGCCGTTCCAGCACCTCAGGACGTCTGGGACGACTGCGCCTCTCCGGGGGACACGACGGACCCCGTCCGACGTGTCCCCCGGGGGGACGACTAGTTTTCAGGGCATGTCTCGCCGTGCCAAGATCGTCTGTACGTTGGGGCCGGCGACCGGCACCCCGGACCAGGTCGCCGCGCTCGTCGCCGCCGGGATGGACGTCGCCCGGCTGAACTTCAGCCACGGGAAGCACGCCGACCACAAGGCGTCGTACCAGATGGTGCGGGACGCCTCGGACAAGATCGGCCGGGCGGTGGCCATCCTGGCCGACCTGCAGGGCCCGAAGATCCGGCTCGGCACGTTCACCGAGGGCCGGGTGGAGTGGCCGACCGGCGCCCGGGTCTGCATCACCGTGGACGACGTCGAGGGCACCGCGGAGCGGGTGTCCACGACCTACAAGAACCTGGCCAACGACGCCCGGGTCGGTGACCGGCTGCTCATCGACGACGGGAAGCTGGCGCTCACCGTCGCCGAGGTGGACGGGCCCGACGTCTGGTGCGTCGTCCTCGAGGGCGGCCCGGTCTCGAACAACAAGGGGCTGTCGCTCCCCGGCGTCGCCGTCAGCGTCCCCGCGCTGTCCGACAAGGACGCCGAGGATCTGCGCTTCGCGCTCTCCCTGGGTGTGGACTTCGTCGCGCTGTCCTTCGTCCGCTCGCCCCGGGACGTCGAGCTGGTGCGCGAGATCATGCGCCAGGAGGACATCGAGGTCCCGGTCATCGCCAAGCTGGAGAAGCCCGAGGCGGTCGAGAACCTCGACGCGATCGTCGAGGCCTTCGACGGGATCATGGTGGCCCGCGGCGACCTCGGGGTGGAGCTGGCGCTCGAGCAGGTGCCGCTGGTGCAGAAGCGCGCGGTGCAGGCCGCCCGCGAGCGCAACAAGCCGGTCATCGTGGCCACCCAGATGCTCGAGTCGATGATCGAGAACTCCCGGCCGACCCGGGCCGAGGCCTCCGACGTCGCCAACGCCGTCCTCGACGGCGCCGACGCGGTGATGCTGTCCGGCGAGACCTCGGTCGGGAAGTACCCGATCGGCGCGGTGCGCACGATGGAGCGGATCATCGCCGCCGTCGAGGACGAGGAGGTCCACGTGCCGCAGCTGGTGCGGCCCTCCCGCCACCGGGGCGGCGCCATCGTGCGGGCCGCCAAGGACATCGGGGAGGCCCTCGACGTCGCGGCGCTCGCGGCGTTCACCCTGACCGGCAAGACCGCGCACCGGCTGGCCGCACTGCACACCCGGCTGCCGATCCTCGCCTTCACCACCGACCCGCGGGTGCGCAGCCGGCTGGCGCTGAGCTGGGGCGTGGAGACCTTCCTGGTCCCGGAGGTCTCCCACACCGACGACATGGTCGGCCAGGTGGACTTCTCGCTGCTGTCGATCGGGCGGCTGCGCGAGGGAGACCAGGTCGTCGTCGTGGCCGGCAGCCCGCCGAACACGGCGGGCTCGACCAACCTGGTCCGGGTGCACGAGGTGGGGACGCCGGCGTGACGTCGGCAGGACCGGCGGCGGGGGCGGAGCCGACCCCCGCCGCGGAGCTGATGCACGTCCTGGACCTGGAGGAGCGGTCGCCGGGGCTGTTCGTCGGCACCACCCCGCGCACGCCGCTGCAGCGGATCTTCGGCGGCCAGGTCGCCGCGCAGGCCCTCGCCGCGGCCAACGCCACCGTGCCGGCCGACCGGCACGTGCACTCGCTGCACTCGTACTTCCTGCGGCCCGGCGACCCCCAGGAGGAGATCCGCTACGTCGTCGAGCGGATCCGGGACGGGCGCTCGTTCACCACCCGGCGCGTGCTCGCGCACCAGACGCGCAACGGCGAGGAGGTCGCGATCTTCGCGCTGACCGCCGACTTCACCGCGGGGGAGCGGGCGGTGGTGGAGCACTCCCTCCCGATGCCCGAGGTCCCCGGCCCGGAGGGCCTGCCGGGCCTGGCCGAGGTGCTCGCCGCGCACCCCGACCGGGACCGGGGCGCCCGCGCGCTCAACCGGGCGGTGGAGTCGCGCTACCTGCGCGACCCCTACGACCCCGAGCCGCGGACGCCGCCGGACACCCACTTCCGGGCGTGGTTCCGGGTCGCCGGCAAGCTCCCCGACGACGACCACGTGCACGCGGCGGCGCTGACCTTCGTCAGCGACCTGACCCTGCTCTCGGCCGGGCTCACCCGGATCGGCGGGGGCTGGGGCGGTTCGGTCGTCGGGGCGAGCCTCGACCACGCCGTCTGGTTCCACCGCCCGGTGCGCGCCGACGAGTGGTTCCTGTACGAGACCGACAGCCCCGCCGCGGCCAGCGGCCGCGCGCTGTGCTTCGGGCAGATCTGGGCCGGCGACGGCACCCACGTGGCGTCGGTCGCCCAGGAGGGGCTCATCCGCTCACTCGGCTGAGGCGGCCTCCCCGGCGGACCCCGCCTGGACGGCGGCCTGCTCCGCGGTCTCGTCCTGGGCGGCGGGCGTGTCGACCACCGGCGCCGCCGGGGCCTCGGCCTGGGCCTGGGCCTGGGCGTGGGCGTGGGCCGCGGCCTCGCGCTGAGCCTGCTCCCGGCGTTCGGCCTCGCGGCGTTCCCTCGCCTGCTCGGCGAAGTCGTCGGCCAGCCAGTCGTGCCCCTCGGCCAGCAGCGCCCAGACGCGCTCCACGTGCGCGCGGGTGGTCAGCGGCGACCCGATGGCCACCCGCAGCACCGCGGCGCCGCCGACGGTCGTGTGGGTCAGGAAGACCTCGCCGCCGTCGTTGAGCCGGTCCAGCAGCGTCATGGTCGCCACGTCGGCGTCCACCTCCTCGGGCCACCGCGGCTTCAGGCAGACCAGCGAGAGCGGGTGGGGGGCGACGACGTCGAACCGCTCGTCGGCCGTGGCCCAGCCGGCGAGCTCCTGGGCGAGGGCCACGTGCCCGCGCACGTGCTCGCGCAGCCCCTCCGCGCCGTACCAGCGCAGCACGAACCACAGCTTCAGCGCGCGGAACCGCCGGCCGAGCTCGATCTGCCAGTCGCGGTAGTCGACGACCGCGCCCGCGTCGGTCTGGGCGTTGCGCAGGTACTCGGGGAGGATCGAGAGCGCCCCGGTGAGCGCGGCGCGGTCGGCGACCCAGAACAGCGTGGCGTCGAAGCCGGTCAGCAGCCACTTGTGCGCGTCGGTGGTGTAGCTGTCGGCCCACTCGACGCCGGCCTGCAGCTCCCGCAGCTCCGGGGCGACCGCGCTGATCCCGGCGTACGCGGCGTCCACGTGCAGCCACACGCCGAAGCGCCGGCAGACCCGGCCGAGCTCGGCCAGCGGGTCGATCGCGGTCGTCGACGTCGTCCCCACGGTCGCGCAGACCAGGACCGGGGTGAAGCCGCGGGCGACGTCCCGTTCCAGCCGGGCGAGCAGCGCGCTGGGGCTCATCGCGAGGTCGTCGTCGACCTCGACGACCCGGATGGCGTCCGTGCCGAGACCGGCGATCCGCGCGGCCTTCTCCATGGAGCTGTGCGTCTGCGCGGAGACGTAGACGGTGTACTCGTCGGGCAGGACGCCGTGCCGCAGCGTCGCGCCCTTGGCGGTCCGGTGCAGGGCGGCCAGCAGCGCCACCAGGTTGGCGCCGGAGCTGGAGTCCTGGACGACGCCGCCGCCGGTGCCGGTCGACCGGAAGGACTCCGGCAGGCCCAGCAGCTCCGCGCACCAGTCCATGACGTGCTGCTCGAGCTCGGTGGCCGCCGGGCTGGTCACCCAGGACATCCCCTGCACCCCGAGCCCGGCGGAGACCAGGTCGCCCAGGACGGAGGGGCCGGAGGTGTTCGCCGGGAAGTAGCCGAAGAAGCCGGGGTGCTGCCAGTGGGTGATGCCGGGCAGGACGACGCGGTCCAGGTCGGCCAGGACGGCGGAGAACGGCTCGCCCTGCTCGGGGGCCCGCGGCGGCAGGGCGGCGCGGACGTCGCCGGGGGAGACCTGCGACCGGACCGGGAAGGACTCGATGCGGGACCAGTAGTCGGCGATCCAGTCGACCACCTCGTGGCCGTGCTGGCGGAACTCGTCGGGCGTCATGTGACCGGTCACGGAGGTCACCGTATTGACCGGCGGTACCCGTCGTGGCGGTGGGTCGTCCGGCCGGGTCGGGGGACGCCGACCCGCGGGTCGGCGTCCCCCTGACACCGAGTGACCTGATCACCGCTGGCGCTCGCGTGCCCCCGGTCCGACTCGAACGGACACTGTGCGGGTTTTGAATCCGCTCCCTCTGCCGATTGGGGTACGGGGGCCCACCGGACGTGGTGCAGTGCACCCTAGCGGGCGGTGGTGGGACGGCCCCGGCCGATAGGATCAGCGCCGTGAGCAGCGACCCGACCCGTGTCCTCATCGCCGAGGACGAGGCGCTCATCCGCCTCGACCTCAAGGAGATGCTGGAGGAGGAGGGGTACCTGGTCGTCGCCGAGGTCGGGGACGGGCAGGCGGCCGTCGACCAGGCGGAGGCGCTGCGTCCGGACCTGGTGATCGTCGACGTGCAGATGCCCGTGCTCGACGGGCTCGCCGCGGCTGAGCAGATCGCCGCGGGCCGGCTCGCCCCGGTCATCGTCCTCACCGCCTTCAGCCAGCGGGAGCTGGTCGAGCGGGCGCGCGACGCCGGCGCGATGGCCTACCTGGTGAAGCCGTTCTCCAAGAACGACCTGGTCCCGGCGATCGAGGTCGCCGTCGGCCGCTTCCAGGAGATGACGGCGCTCGACGCCGAGGTCACCGACCTCAAGGAACGGCTCGAGGCGCGCAAGGTGGTGGAGAAGGCCAAGGGCCGGCTGATGGCCGAGCGTGGCATGACCGAGGCCGAGGCGTTCCGCTTCATCCAGCGCACGGCGATGAACGAGCGCACCTCGATGCGCGCGCTCGCCGAGGCGATCCTGGCCCCCGAGGACGCGGGCGACGCGACCGCGGCGAGCGGCCCGCCGGTCTCCTGACCGGCGCTCCCGACGCCTCGCCCGCCGTGCCGGCGCGAGTGGATCAGGTCACGACCTCGTCACGGTCTGATCCACGCGGGTCCCGGACCAGCGCCGCGCGGTTAGGTTCTCCCAACTGATCGGCCAGCCGACAGGCCATGGAGCCTGTCGGAGGGCCGGGCACCGTCCTCATCGACTGGGAGTTCCTTGATGCGCACTGGCACCACCGCCCGCGCAATCGCGCTCTCCGGCGCCGCCCTGCTCGCGCTGACCGCCTGTGGCGGCGGCGGCGAAGACACCAGCAGCGGCGACACCGGCGGCGACGCGAGCGCCGAGAAGCAGGTCAACATCTACGGCACCGACGGCAACATGGGGAACGCGCTCGGCGCGGACTTCACCGAGCCGGGTGCCATGGCCGGCATGAAGGGCACGCTGCCCCTGACCGAGCTGTCCGGGGACTTCCGGGACAAGCTGCTCGCGGTCAACCCCGACCTGCAGGACTACAACTACTCCGGCGAGTCCTACGACGCCGTCGTCCTCACCGCGCTGGCCGCGACCGCCGCCGGCAGCAACCAGGCGACCGTCTTCGCGCCGTACATCAACGCGCTGACCGTCGGTGGCGAGAAGTGCTCCGACTACGCCTCCTGCCTGGCGATCCTGCAGGCCGGCGGGGACGTCGACTACGACGGTGTCACCGGTCCGCTGAGCTTCACCGACGCCGGCGAGCCCGCCCAGGCGAGCTTCGGTCTGCAGCAGTTCGGCGAGGACAACCAGATCGACGAGTCGCTCACCGAGTTCGTCATCGCCGGTGACGAGGCCAACGCCACCCAGGACCCGGGCCCGGCCCCGGCGCCGGCCGGTGCGGGTGCCGGCCAGACGCTGACCATCGGCACCCTGCTGCCGGAGACCGGCAACCTCGCCTTCCTCGGCCCGCCGGAGGTCGCCGGCGTCCAGCTGGCGATCAACGAGGTCAACGCCGCCGGTGGTGTCTTCGGCACCCCCGTCGCGCTGGTGACCGGTGACTCGGGTGACGCCTCGACCGACACCGCCACCCAGACCGTCGACCGCCTGCTGCAGTCCGGCGTGAACGCGATCATCGGTGCGGCGTCCTCGGGCGTCAGCCTGACCGTCATCGACCGCATCGTCGGTGCCGGTGTCCTGCAGTTCTCCCCGGCGAACACGTCCGACACGTTCACCACGTACGACGACAAGGGTCTGTACTTCCGGACCGCCCCGCCGGACACCCTGCAGGCCCGGGCGCTGGCCGACCTGATCGGCGCGGACGGCAACAACACCGTCGGCATCCTGGCGCTCAACGACCCGTACGGCACCGGTCTCGCGGAGAACACCAAGAACAACCTGATCTCCGACGGTCTGCCGGAGGACTCGATCCGGGACATCATCTACGACCCGCAGGCGGCGAACTTCGACTCCGAGGTCCAGCAGATGGTGGACTTCAACCCCGACGCGATCGTGGTCATCGGGTTCGAGGAGTCCTCGCGGATCATCCAGGGCCTCAACGCCCAGGGCGTGGGCCCGCAGCGCTGACGCGCTGACCCGCACCACCCACACAGCGCCCCTCCTGCGCCGGCAGGAGGGGCGCTGTGCCGTTCCTGGGGGCGCTGTGGCCCGGTGCGCGGGCTGCGGGGTCGCTGGCCGGTGACCGCGTGCTCCTGCCCGGGACGACGAACGGCGCCGGACCCGCAGGGGTCCGGCGCCGTCGGGTGGGGGAGCGGGTCAGTGGGCCTTCGCCAGCGTCCCCAGGTACAGCTCGATGACCTTCGGGTCGTTCATCAGCGACTCACCGGTGTCGGTGTAGGCGTTGCGGCCCTGGTCGAGCACGTAGCCGCGGTCGCAGATCTGCAGGCACCGGCGGGCGTTCTGCTCGACCATGATGATCGAGACGCCGGTGGCGTTGATCCGCCGGCAGCGGATGAACACCTCGTCCTGGTAGGCGGGGGAGAGGCCGGCCGAGGGCTCGTCGAGCAGCAGCACCGACGGGTCCATCATCAGCGCCCGGCCCATCGCCACCATCTGACGCTCGCCACCCGACAGCGCCCCGGCCTTGCCCTTGCGCCGCTCGCCGAGCAGCGGGAACAGGTCGATGACGTAGTCGAACCGCTCCTTGAACGTCTTCGGTCGCAGGTAGACGCCCATCTGCATGTTCTCCTCGATGGTGAGCGAGGGGAACACGTTGTTGTTCTGCGGCACGTAGCCGACGCCGAGCTGCACCAGCCGGTGGGCCGGGGCGGAGGTGATGTCCTCGCCGCGCAGGGTGACGTTGCCCGAGCGCACCGGGATGAGCCCGAACAGGGTCTTCAGCAAGGTGGACTTGCCGGCGCCGTTCGGGCCGATGATGCCGACCAGCTCGCCGTCCTGCAGGTAGAAGTCGCAGCCCCGCAGGATGTTCACCCCGGGCACGTAGCCCGCGACGAGGTCGTCGGCGCGCACCAGCGCGCCCTCGGCCAGGCGCAGGTGCTCCTCCCGGGTGGCCGCCTTCTCCGCGGGGGAGAGCTCCCCTCCGGCGACCACCTGCGCGCGGGTGACACCCTCGCCGCTCTCGTCGACCTCGAACACCGGCTCGCTCATCGGCTCGTCCCCTCGCTGCTGATCACGCCAGAACTCGGTGACGTGCCGCTCTCCTCCAGAGCGATCTCGGCCTGCACCTCGGCCAGCACCCGGTCCTCCTCCTCGACCGTCAGCGGGGCGTCGTGGTGGGCGCCCAGATAGGCGTCGACGACGGCCTGGTTCTGGGAGATCGATTCCGGCGGGCCCTCGGCGATCACCTTTCCCGCGGCCATGACGACGACCCAGTCGCTGATGTCGCGGACGACGTCCATGTCGTGCTCGACGAAGATCACCGTCATGCCCTCCTCGCGGAGGTCCTTGACGTGCCCGAGCAGGCTCTGCGTCAGAGCGGGGTTCACCCCGGCCATCGGCTCGTCGAGCATGACGACCTTGGGGTCGCTCATCAGCGCCCGGGCCATCTCCAGCAGCTTGCGCTGCCCGCCGGACAGGGTGCCGGCGAAGTCGTCCTTCTTGGCGTCGAGCTTGAACCGCTGGAGCAGGTCCATGGCCTTCTCGGTGTTCGCCCGCTCCTGCGAGCGCCAGGTGCCCGGGAGCAGCGCACGCATGAAGCTCTCGCCGCGCTGGCCCTGGGCGCCGAGCAGCATGTTCTGCAGCACGGTGAGCCGGGACAGCGCCTTGGTGAGCTGGAAGGTGCGCACGACGCCGAGCCGGGCCACCTGGTGGGGCGACAGCTTGCCCAGGTCGCGCCCGTCGAAGGACCAGGTGCCGGTGTTGGGCTGGTCGAACCCGGTGAGCAGGTTGAACAGCGTGGTCTTGCCCGCACCGTTCGGCCCGATCAGGCCGGTGATGCCGCCGCGCTGGATCTCCAGGTGGTCGACCGACACGGCGGTGAGGCCGCCGAACGTGCGGGTGATGCCGTCCAGTACGACGGCCGGGTCCGGCTTGGCGACGCCGACCTCCCAGGGGAGGTCCTTGAGGGCGGCCTGGGCGAGCCGCTGCGGGGCGGCCCGGTGCTGGCCGGCCTGCCGGGCAGCGGCGATCTCCTCCGGGCCGGCGGCGTGGGAGCCCTGAGCGCTCGGGTCAGCGGGCATCGAGCATCACCTCTCGTCGGTCACCGAAGATGCCCTGCGGTCGGAACACCAGCAACAGCATGAGCCCGATGCCCACCAGCACGAAGCGGATCTGCGCGACGTCGGTGGAGGAGAGCAGCCCCTCGGGGATCACGCCGTTCTCGATGAGCGCGCGCAGCAGGGTGTCGGCGAACTGCAGGATGAACAGCAGGAGCATCGCCCCGAGGACCGGACCGAGCACCCGGGCGGCGCCACCGAGGATCAGCGCCGCGTACGCCAGGAAGGTGTTGGCGTTCTGGTACTGGTCGGGGATCGCCGACCCGGTACCGATCGCGTAGATCATCCCGCCGAGCGCGCCGAAGACGCCGCCGAGGACCAGGGCCTGCATCTTGTGGGCGTAGACGTTCTTGCCCAGCGCCCGGACGGCGTCCTCGTCCTCCCGGATGGCCTTGACCACGCGGCCCCAGGGGCTGCGCATGAGCTGCCACACCAGCAGGCTGGCCAGGGCCACCAGGGACCACCCGACCAGCGCGACCCACAGCTCGCCGCCGCTCCAGCTGGTGCCGAGGATCCGGTGCCGGGTCTGGGTGTTCCACGGCGCGAGGTCGATGAAATCGCCGTTGAAGGCGGACAGGCCACGGGTGCCCCCGGTGACGGGGGTCGCCGAGACCGACCGGAAGACCAGTCTGAGCCCCTCGGCCGTCGCGATGGTCACGATCGCCAGGTAGTCCGCCCGCAGCCGCAGGGTCGGCAGGCCCAGCAGCAGGGCGAGGACGACGGCGGCGACCAGGCCGATCACAACGCCCAGCCAGAAGTTCAGGCCCCACTGGCTGACCGAGATGGCGATGCCGAAGCCACCGAGCATGGCGAACGCGATCTGCCCGAAGTTGAGCAGCCCGGTGTAGCCGAAGTGGACGTTGATCCCGATCGCGAGCAGGGCGAAGAAGATCGCCTGGAAGCCGAAGAACGCCTTCCCGGCGATCGCGAACGCGTTGATGAGGTCGGCCATGGCGGTCAGCCGATCCGGGCCCGGCTGCCCAGGATGCCCTGGGGACGGATCACGAGGATGACGATCAAGAGGAGCAGGCCTCCGACGTACTTCATGTCGTCCGGGATGACGAGCGTGGACATCTGCACGAACACACCGACGATCACGCTGCCGACCAGGGCGCCGTAGGCGGTGCCCAGGCCACCGAGGGTGACGCCGGCGAACATCAGGAGCAGCAGGCGGAAGCCCATGTCCCACTGGACCTGGTCGGACAGGCCGAGCAGCACGCCGCCGAGGGTGGCCAGCGCGCCACCCATCATCCAGACCACCAGGATCACCCGGTTGACGTCGATGCCGGAGGAGGCAGCGAGGTCCCGGTTGTCGGCGACCGCCCGCATGGCCTTGCCGATCTTGGTCCGCTGGAGCATCAGCGCGACCGCCAGCAGCACCACGATCGAGATGACGATCGAAGCCAGGGCGCGGTTGGTCATGGTGAAGACGCCGTAGTTCACCGCTCGCTGGCTCTGGTAGTCCGCGTAGGGGTTGGAGAAGCCGCCGTAGACGATCTGGATCGCGTAGCGCAGCAGCAGCGACAGGCCGATCGAGACCACCAGCGCGGCGATCAGCCCGGTGCCGCGCTTGCGCAGCGGCCGCCAGATGCCCAGCTCGTTGAGCGCGCCGACCCCCGCGCCGGCGACCATCGCGATGATCGTGGCCAGGATCAGCGGGACGCCGCCCTGGACGTTGATGTACCAGGCGATGATCGCGCCGATCGTGACCAGCTCGCCGTGGGCGAAGTTGGTCAGGCCCGTGGTGCCGAAGATGAGCGACAGGCCGACGGCGCAGACCGCGATCAGCAGCCCGAAGCGCAGCCCGTCGACCAGCAGCTGGACGGCCCGGACGGTGCCACCGCCCGCGCCGCTGCTCCCGTCGACCAGGCCGAAGTTGACCGGCTGCGAGCGCCCGAGGTCGACGGTCACCTCCCGGGTCGCGCCGGCGGTGCCGAGCTCGACGCCGTCGGGCAGCGCCTCCTCGTCCAGGCTGATGCTGTACTGGCCGGGCCCGGGCAGGTCGATGGCGAACCGGCCGTCCTCGTCGGTCTCCACCGACTCGACCGCGTCGCCGTCGGCGGTCTCGACGGTGATCTCGACACCCTCGATCGGGCCGCTGCGGCTCGTCTGGAGCGTGCCCACCAGCCGCTCACCCTCGGCCGAGGCCACCCCGGGGACCAGGGTGGCCAGCGCCATGGCGAAGGCCGCCACCAGCAGGGCGAGGACGAGGGGACGTCGTCCCGTGCGCCAGGCGCGCCAGGTGCGGCGCCCGCGGGTCGGTGCTCCCTGACCCTGCTCGGTGCTGCTGCGTGCCCCGTGCCCGCGGGCACGGTGGGGCGCGTGCGTCACTCGACCTCCAGCCGTAGGTTGAGCGGGGACAGTAGCTCAGCCTGGTTACGTCGGACGACCTGCTGTGACGCGCCGTGACACATCTGCGACACGCCGATGTGCCGCGACCCGACCGGGGGACCCGCCTGCGGGGGCATCAGCGCTTCCGGGCCGGGCGGATCAGACACGTCAGCCGGGCGCTCGCGGTGGGCCGGCCGGCGTCGTCGGAGACCTCGATCAGATAGGTCGCGAGGGTCCGCCCCCGCCGCAGCGGTGTGCAGACCGCGGTGACGTCTCCGGAGGTGGCCGCCCTCAGGTAGCTGGAGTTCAGCTCGATCCCGACCACGGAGCCGCCGGGGCCGGCGTGCAGCATCGCCGCCCAGGACCCGATGCTCTCCGCGAGCGCGCAGGTCGCACCGCCGTGCAGCAGACCGAAGGGCTGCTCGTTGCCGCTCACCGGCATGGTTGCCACCACCCGCTCGGGGTCCCACTCGGTGATCCGGATGCCCAGCTTGTCGTCGAGCGGGCCCTGCGTGTCGGCCGGCAGCCAGTCGGGTCGCGTGTGCGTCACCTGCGGGACGGTAGCCACCACGCGGCCCCGGTGCAGGGTCCCGCCGCGAGCTCGCGAGCGGTGGGGGGCACCGGGGTCCTTCTAGGATCGCGGTCGATGTCCGCTCCCGCCGCCACCTCGCCCGCCGTGACCGCCTCGACCGCCGAGGCCGGCCGGCCGCGCCTGCTCCTCCTCGACGGCCACTCCCTGGCCTACCGGGCGTTCTTCGCCCTGCCGGTGGAGAACTTCTCCACCACGACGGGTCAGCCGACCAACGCGGTCTACGGCTTCACCTCGATGCTGATCAACGTCCTGCGCGACGAGCAGCCCAGCCACCTGGCGGTCGCCTTCGACGTGGGGCGCAAGACCTTCCGCAGCGAGATCTACGCCGAGTACAAGGCCAACCGGGCCGAGAGCCCCACCGACTTCCGCGGTCAGGTGAGCCTCATCCAGGAGGTCCTCGGCGCGCTGCACGTGCCGGTGATCACGGCCGAGGGCTACGAGGCCGACGACGTGATCGCCACGCTGACCGTGCAGGCGGTCGAGCGGGGCATGGACGTGCTGATCTGCACCGGTGACCGGGACGCCCTGCAGCTGGTGAACGAGCACGTCACCGTGCTCTACCCGCGCAAGGGCGTCTCCGACCTGACCCGGTTCACGCCGGAGGAGGTCGAGACCAAGTACGGGCTGACCCCGGTGCAGTACCCCGACTTCGCCGCGCTGCGTGGCGACCCGAGCGACAACCTGCCCAGCATCCCGAGCGTCGGGGAGAAGACCGCGGCCAAGTGGGTGCGGGAGTACGGCTCGCTCGACGCGCTGGTCGACCAGGTGGACACGGTCAAGGGCAAGGTCGGGGAGAAGCTGCGCGAGCACCTGTCCTCGGTGCTGCAGAACCGCCGGCTCACCGAGCTGGACCGGGCGGTGCCGCTGGAGGTCGGCCCGGACGACCTCGCGGTCCAGCCCTGGGACCGCAACGAGGTGCACACGCTCTTCGACAACCTGCAGTTCCGGGTGCTCCGCGACCGGCTGTTCGCCACGCTCACCAGCGCCGAGCCCGAGGTCGAGGGCGGGTTCGACGTCACGGTCGACGAGGTGCCGGCCGGCGGGCTGGGGGGCTGGCTGGACGCCCACGCCGCCACCGGCTCCACCGGGGTGGTCTTCCGGGGCACCTGGGGGCGGGGCACCGGTGAGCTGACCGGCCTCGCGCTGGCCGCGGCCAACGACCACGCCACCTTCGTCGACCTCGGCCCCGACCTGGACACGGCCGACGAGCAGGCGCTCGCGGCGTGGCTGGCCGACCCGGACACCAGGAAGGTCGTGCACGACGTCAAGGGGCCGCTGCTGGCGGTCTGGGCCCGGGGCTGGGACCTGCAGGGCGTGGTCAGCGACACCGCGCTGGCCGCCTACCTGGCGCTGCCGGGCCAGCGGTCCTTCGACCTGGGCGACCTGGCGGTGCGCTACCTGCGCCGGGAGCTCAAGGACGCGGCCGCGCCGGAGGAGCAGCTCACGCTGGACGGGCTGGGCCCCAGCGAGGACGACGTCGCGCGGGAGGCCGCCAAGGCGGACGTCCTCAAGGCCGTCGCGGTCAACGACCTGGCCGACGCCCTGGAGCAGGTGCTCGGCCAGAAGGGCGGCGACCACCTGCTCGGCGGCATCGAGCTGCCGCTGACCCGGGTGCTGGCGGCGATGGAGCACCGCGGGATCGCCGCGGACCTGGAGTTCCTGCACGAGCTGCAGAAGGAGTTCGCCGCGGAGGTCGCCGACGCCGCCCAGGAGGCGTACGCGGTGATCGGCAAGGAGATCAACCTCGGCTCGCCCAAGCAGCTGCAGGTGGTGATCTTCGAGGAGCTGGGCCTGCCGAAGACCAAGAAGATCAAGAGCGGCTACACCACCGACGCCGAGGCGCTCACGTCCCTGCTGGCGCAGACCGGGCACCCCTTCCTGGAGCACCTGCTGCGGCACCGCGACGTCACCCGGCTGCGCACGGTCATCGACGGGCTGATCCCGATGGTCGACGACGCCGGCCGCGTCCACACCACGTACCAGCAGACGATCGCGGCCACCGGCCGGCTGTCGTCCACCGACCCGAACCTGCAGAACATCCCGATCCGCAGCGCCGAAGGCCGGCGCATCCGGCAGGCGTTCGTCGTCGGGCAGGGCTTCGAGTCGCTGATGACCGCCGACTACAGCCAGATCGAGATGCGGATCATGGCCCACCTTTCTGAGGACGCCGGGCTCATCGAGGCCTTCACGTCCGGTGAGGACCTGCACTCGTTCGTCGCCTCCCGCGCGTTCAACATCCCGATCGAGCAGGTCGACCCGGAGATGCGCCGGCGGATCAAGGCGATGAGCTACGGGCTGGCCTACGGGCTGTCGGCCTACGGGCTGTCCCAGCAGCTGCGGATCACCCCGGAGGAGGCGCGCGAGCAGATGCACGCCTACTTCGAGCGGTTCGGCGGCATCCGGGACTACCTGGACGGCGTGGTCGACGACGCCCGGCAGACCGGCTACACCGAGACCACGCTCGGCCGGCGCCGGTACCTGCCGGACCTGACCAGCGACAACCGGCAGCGCCGGGAGATGGCCGAGCGGATGGCGCTCAACGCCCCGATCCAGGGGTCGGCCGCCGACGTCATCAAGGTCGCCATGCTCGGCGTCGAGAAGGCCATCCAGGCGGAGGGGCTGGCCTCCCGGATGCTGCTGCAGGTGCACGACGAACTCGTGCTCGAGGTGGCCCCCGGTGAGCGCGACGTGCTGGAGGCGCTGGTCCGCCGGGAGATGGCCGGGGCGGCGCAGCTGTCGGTGCCGCTGGAGGTGTCGGTCGGCTTCGGGGCCAGCTGGGACGCCGCAGCGCACTGAGCGGGGGGTGGGCGCGGCTGCGGCCGGGGGAGCGGGTGGGGCGAGGGCCCTCAGCCGCCGAGCGGGAAGGTGGTGGCCGGCCGCCAGGAGCCCGGGTCCCGGCGGCCGGCCATCAGCGCGACCCGGTCCACGCGCGTGGTGACCGGCAGGTGGCGGCGCACCTCCTCCTCGGCCGCCCGCAGCCCCGCCAGGTCGCCGAGCCGCCGCGTGCCGATGCTCAGGTGCGGCTGCGGGTCGCCGTGCGCGCCCCGGTACGGCGAGTGGTCGGGGAAGGCGGCGTGCACGGCGTGGGTCAGCCGGCGGAACGGCTCCTCGGGGTCCGGGCGGAGCCACAGCACCTCGTCGCCGCCGAACCAGGCGGTCTCGGCGAACGTGCAGTCGAACGCCGGTTCCCCGGCGAGGACCTCGGCCAGCCGGGCGCACACCAGGTCGTCCACCTGTCCGGGCGGCACGAACGGGTAGAGCACGACCACGTGCGGCGGCAGGCCCCACTGCGCGGAGACGTCGAACTGCCGCCGGTGGTCGCCGATCACCGGCTCCGACTCCGGGACGGGCACGACCAGAGCAGTGTCGGCGGCGCCGGACAGACCGGCCCGGACGGCGTCGTCCACGGTGTCCCCTCTCAGCCCGGTAGGTCGCAGACCAGGACCAGCGTGCCCGGGACCAGCGCGCCGCGCTCGGGGGACCACTGCCCCCAGGTGCGGGTGCGGCCCGGTGTCCACTCCGGCTCGAGCAGGTCGGTGAGCGCGAAGCCGGCGCCGACGACGGCGCGCACCCAGTCGCCGACCGTGCGGTGGTGCTCGACGTACACCGTCCGGCCCGCCTCGTCGGTCTCCACGTAGGGCCGGCGGTCGAAGTAGGACCCGATGACCCGGAGGTCGGCGGGGTCGGGGGAGTCGGGCAGCGCCCAGCGCACCGGGTGGTTCACCGAGGCGACGAACCGGCCGCCCGGCCGCAGCACCCGGGCGACCTCGGTCAGGACCGCGCGGGCGTCGGGGACGAACGGGAGCCCGCCGAAGGCCGAGCAGGCGAGGTCCACGCCGGCGTCGGCGAGCGGGAGGGCCCCGGCGTCGGCCTGCACGAGCGGGACGTCGATGCCGGTCGCCCGGTTCCCCTCCGCCGCGCGGGCCAGCATCCCGCCCGACACGTCCAGCGCGACGGGGTGCGCGCCGGCCCGGCGCAGCCAGCGGGAGCACGGGGCCGATCCGCAGCCGATCTCCAGCACCCGGCGTCCGGTCACGTCGCCGAGCAGGTGCGCGTCGGCCTCCCGCAGCCCCTCCGGGCACCACAGGAAGTCCGCGTCCCCGAGGTCGTCGCCGTGCTCGGCGAGGTAGGCCGGGGCGGCGGCGTCCCACCAGAGGCGGTTGGCCCGGGCCGATTCGGCGGGACCGGCCGGACGGCGCGTGACCCCGCCGGCCGCGGGGTACCCGTCGGCGGCGAGGGGGAGACCCCGGGCGGGGCCGCGGGCGATGGGGTCCATGGCGCGCCGATCGTGACACGCCGCGGTTCACGGCACCGCCCGGACCCGTGGTGGACCGACCCTGCGCACCCCCGTACGATGGGTGATCACGCCAGAGGTCTGTGGTGCCGTCCCCCCGTCCGGGAGGGTGTCCCCGTCGTCCTCTCCCGTGACCTCCCCGCGGTCGCCTCGACCGCGGGTCCCTGTCCCTGCGCATCCCCCGTCCGGAGCACTCGACCACATGACCTCCACCCAGGTCCGTCCCGACAGCACCCCCCAGATCGCGGTGAACGACATCGGCACCGCCGAGGACTTCCTCGCCGCGATCGACCAGACCATCAAGTACTTCAACGACGGCGACATCGTCGAAGGCGTGATCGTCAAGGTCGACCGGGACGAGGTGCTGCTGGACATCGGCTACAAGACCGAGGGCGTCATCCCCTCGCGTGAGCTGTCCATCAAGCACGACGTCGACCCGACCGAGGTCGTCAACGTCGGCGACGAGGTGGAAGCCCTCGTCCTCCAGAAGGAGGACAAGGAAGGCCGGCTGATCCTGTCCAAGAAGCGCGCGCAGTACGAGCGCGCCTGGGGCACGATCGAGGCCAAGAAGGAAGCCGACGAGGTCGTCACCGGCACCGTCATCGAGGTCGTCAAGGGTGGCCTCATCCTCGACATCGGCCTGCGCGGGTTCCTCCCCGCCTCGCTGGTCGAGATGCGGCGCGTCCGCGACCTGCAGCCCTACGTGGGCCGCGAGCTCGAGGCGAAGATCATCGAGCTGGACAAGAACCGCAACAACGTCGTCCTCTCCCGGCGCCAGTGGCTGGAGCAGACCCAGTCCGAGGTCCGCAGCGAGTTCCTCAACAAGCTCGCCAAGGGCCAGGTCCGGACCGGCGTCGTCTCCTCGATCGTCAACTTCGGTGCCTTCGTGGACCTCGGTGGCGTCGACGGCCTGGTGCACGTCTCCGAGCTGTCCTGGAAGCACATCGACCACCCGTCCGAGGTCGTCGAGGTGGGCCAGGAGGTCACCGTCGAGGTCCTCGACGTCGACCTGGACCGCGAGCGGGTCTCCCTGTCGCTGAAGGCGACGCAGGAGGACCCGTGGCGCCAGTTCGCCCGCACCCACCAGATCGGCCAGGTCGTGCCGGGCAAGGTCACCAAGCTGGTGCCCTTCGGTGCGTTCGTCCGCGTCGACGAGGGCATCGAGGGCCTGGTCCACATCTCCGAGCTGGCCGAGCGCCACGTGGAGATCCCGGAGCAGGTCGTGCAGGTCGGCGACGAGATCCTGGTCAAGGTCATCGACATCGACCTGGACCGCCGCCGCATCTCGCTGTCCCTCAAGCAGGCCAACGAGGGCGTCGTCGGCGACGAGGACCAGTTCGACCCGGCCGCCTACGGCATGGCCGCCTCGTACGACGAGCAGGGCAACTACATCTACCCCGAGGGATTCGACCCGGAGACCGGGGAGTGGCTCGAGGGCTACGACGAGGCCCGCGAGACGTGGGAGCGGCAGTACGCCGAGGCCCAGGCCCGCTTCGAGGCGCACCGCAAGCAGATCGCGGCCGCCAAGGAGGCCGACGCGGAGGCCGCGGCCGGTGGCAGCTACTCCAGCGCCGCCGAGACCGAGACCGACACCGCCTCGACCGGTGGCACCCTCGCCTCGGACGAGGCGCTGGCCGCGCTGCGGGCGAAGCTCGCCGGCGGCGAGTGATCCCGCGGCTCGGCTGAGCCGCAGCACCTCACCGTGCGCCGTCCACCCCGCGGGGTGGGCGGCGCACGGTCGTCTGCTCCCGGGGCTCCCGGGCCGGCGGTGCCGTGCCGCGCACGCGCGACGGCCCCGCCGACCGGAGCGGTCGGCGGGGCCGTCGGGCTCGTCCTGCTCAGCCGTGAGTCGTGGACGGTACGTACCGGCTCGTCCGTGAGCCGTCGTGGTGCCTGAGCGGGAGCGTGGCCTGTCCGCCGCAGCCGGGGTCCCTTCCCCGTCGCCCGGTGCGTCGGGCTCGGACCGGCCGGAGCCGGTCGGACCGCTCAGGCAGCGGTCAGAGACTGAGGATGATCGCGAAGGCCGTGCGGGGGCGACCGCCGGCGTTGACCAGGGCCTCCCACGTGTGCCGGCCGGCCGACACGCTGGGCAGCAGGGCGCGCAGGAACGCGGTCGCGGTCCGCCGCTGGGGGAGGCGCTCGCGCACGCCGGGCAGGTCCGAGCACCGGACGCCGCCGGGGGTCTCGATCCGGTGCCGCCCGCGCGCGGGGGAGCCGGGGACCGGGGGGACGCTGTCGAGCACGGTGCGGGACATGGTTCTGCCTCTCTGCTGTGGCGGGGGGAGTCCGCCGGGACAGAACGTAAGTCGTGGGGCGGTTGTGACTGGAGCGACGCGCCGGGCGCCGGGGCGCCGTGACCTTCCCGAGACCCGGCCGGTGCGCCGGTGCGGCCGTAGGGTCGGCCGGTGCTGAGGATCGGGCTGACCGGTGGCATCGGATCGGGCAAGAGCACGGTGGCCGCGCTGCTGGCCGAACGGGGGGCCGTCGTCGTCGATGCCGACCGGATCGCGCGGGAGGTCCTGGAACCGGGCACGCCGGGGCTGGCCGCGGTCGCCGAGGCCTTCGGGCCGGGGGTGCTCACCGCCGACGGCGCACTGGACCGGCCCGCGCTCGCCGCCGTCGTCTTCCCCGACCCGGCCGCCCGCGCCCGGCTCGACGGGATCGTCCACCCCCGGGTGCGCGCCCGGGCCGCTGAGCTGGTCGCTGCGGCCCCGGCGGACGCCGTCGTCGTCCAGGACGTCCCCCTGCTCGTGGAGACCGGCCAGGCGGGCTCCTACGACCTCGTGCTCGTCGTCGAGGCGGATCCTGGGACCCGCGTGCGGCGGCTGGTGGACCGGGGCCTGTCGGCGGAGGACGCCCGGGCCCGCATGTCCAGCCAGGCGACCGACGCGCAGCGGCGGGCGGTGGCCGACGTCGTGCTGGCCAACGACGGCGACCTGGAGCACCTGGCCGCCCAGGTCGAGCGCTTCTGGTCCGACCAGGTGGAACCGGCACTCGGCTGAGCGATGAGTTCGCCAGCGGAAGGGGGTCCTGTCCGTACAGCCCATCCGCAGCGAGAGGACCCGTCGTGGCCGAGCAGAAGATCATCCCCAACCTCTGGTTCGACACGCAGGCCGAGGAGGCGGCGGCCTACTACATCGACGTCCTCGGCTCCGGCCGGGTGACCGCCGTCATGCGCTACCCGGAGGGGTCCGGGCCGCAGACCGGCACGGCCATGGCCGTGGAGTTCGAGGCCGGCGGCATGCGCTTCGTCGGCATCAACGGCGGGCCGCAGTTCCCGTTCACCGAGGCGGTGTCGCTGCAGATCGACTGCGTCGACCAGGCCGAGGTGGACCGGTTCTGGGACCGCTTCATCGGCGACGGCGGCGAGGAGAGCATGTGCGGGTGGCTCAAGGACAAGTACGGGCTGAGCTGGCAGATCGTCCCGCAGGGCATGCTGGAGCTCTTCAACGACCCGGACCCGTCCCGGGCGCAGCGGGCCGTGCAGGCGATGATGCAGATGCGGAAGCTCGACGTCGCAGCGCTGCGCGCCGCGGCCGACGGGGTGCCGGTCGGCTGAGCTGCGCGGAGCCCGGCCCACCCGGGGTGGACCCGCGCGCGGGGTGGTGCCGGGTCCCCCGGACGTGGAGCAGGCTCGGCGGGTCCGCACCCGCAGGCACCCGCCGGAGCCCCCATGAGCCCGCGTCGCGTCCCCCGCCGCCACCCCGTGCACCACGCGGACCCCGGCGTGCCGGGGCGGTCCCGTGGCAGGGCCGCGCTGGACCGCCACCAGGGGACGGCGTTCGTCCTGCTCGCCCTCGCGATCAGCTGGGTCGTCCTCCCCGTCTCCGACGGAGGCCTGCTGCCGCACGGACCGATGCTCGCGGCACTCCTCGTGCTCGCCGGGGTGTCCGGGCGACGGGGGGTCGGCAGGCTCTGGGCGCAGATGACCAGGTGGCGGGTCGGCCGGCGGTGGTACCTCGTCGCCGTCGGCGTCTTCCTCGCGGTGCACGGAGCTGCGCTGGCCGTCGGCGCGGCAGCGGGGGTGCGGATGGCCGACCTCGGCACCGCGTTCTCGGTGGGCACGCTGCTGGGCATCTGGGTGCCGCTCGTGTTCCTGGGCGGCCAGTGGGAGGAGCCCGGGTGGCTCGGCTACCTCCTGGGCCGTCTCCGGGCACTGGGCATCGGCTCGGCGCTGCTGGTGCTGCTCATGGCGGGCGTCGTCCGCATGGTCTGGCACACGCCGCTGCTCCTGCTCGGGACGATCCCCTGGTACGACTACGTGTTCGGCAGCCTCGCGCTCCAGGTGATCCTGACCTGGCTGTACGACCGGACCGGCGGGAGCGTCCCGGTGCCCATGCTCGGCCACCTGTTCTCGAACCTGACGATGGCCACGGTCATCTCGCTGGTCGCGGAGCCCGACCGGGGTCTCTACTGGCTCGTCCTCGTCCTCGTCGAGCTGGCCGTCGCCGTCGGCATCCTGCTCGCTGCGCGGGGCAGGCTGGTCCAGCCGCGCACGACAGAGGCCCCAGGTCACTGACCTGGGGCCTCGCGTCGGTGGGCGATACTGGGTTCGAACCAGTGACCTCTTCCGTGTCAGGGAAGCGCGCTACCACTGCGCCAATCGCCCGTCCCGGCTTGCGCCGGACCGCCTCCCCCGTCGACTCACCTGTGGGGCGGCGCCGAGGTGGAGACGGGATTTGAACCCGTGTACACGGCTTTGCAGGCCGTTGCCTCGCCTCTCGGCCACTCCACCGCACGCCGGGCGCCGGTCTCGCGACCGAGCGCCCGGGAGTTCCGAGCGGACGACGGGATTCGAACCCGCGACCCTCACCTTGGCAAGGTGATGCTCTACCAACTGAGCCACGTCCGCAGTGCTGCCGCCCCGCTGCGCTCGGTCTCCCTCGCGCTCGTCGGCGACGGATCGAACTCTAACCGACCGGTTTCCAGGCACCAAACCCGGGGGGCCTCCCGGGCGTCCTCCGGGCGGTTCCCGCGGTTCGACGGCCCGTCGGTGGCTCAGTAGGCGGACGGGTTGTCGGTGCCGCCGCCGAGCAGCGCGGAGAGCTCCTCGTCGACCCGCAGTGCCCCGCTCTCGGCGCCCTGGGGCACCAGCATCTCGGTCTCGCGCAGGAACTCGCCGACGACCGCCCCGGAGACCTCGAACAGCGCCTCCCCGGAGGGGGCGCGCAGCTGCAGGAACACGACGTCGAGGCCGGCCCGTGCCGGCCACAGGCGCACGTCGCCCTCGCCCGCCGGAGCGGTCAGGCCGGCCCGCAGCAGGTCCCGGCTGAGCAACCACTCGACGCCGCCGTCCTCGCCGCCGTCCGCCGGGTCCTCGTACTCGTCCCGCCCGTCGTCGCCGAAGCGCACCCGGACCGCGAACGGGTCGGCCACGTCGTAGACGAGGGTGGCCGGGACCGGTGTCCACCCGGAGGGGCCGACGAGGTGGAGGGTCGTGCGGACGGTGCAGCCGCTGCGGGGAAGACGTGCCATGCCTCCCTAACGACCCAGAAACCCACAAGGTCACGCATGTTCTCGGCGTGTCGCGCCTCACCTGCACCGTCCGTCACAGGCGTCACACGGAGTGACCGGCAACACAGGTCGTTCGCGGCCCGTCCGGGCGGTGAACCGCGGGGCGGTCGCGGGACGAAGGTCCCGTGTGACCATTGGGGCCGTGAGCCGACCGACCCGCCGTCTCCCCGACGGCGCGGCGGACCTCGACCTGTTGCGCCGGATCTCCGCGGGCGACCGGTCCGCCGTCGCGGACCTGTACGACCGGTTCCGCCGGCCGGCGTTCGCGCTGGCCCGCCGCGTGCTGGCCGACGACGTCCTCGCCGAGGACGTGCTGCAGGACGTGTTCCTGAGCGTCTGGCGCGAGCCGTCGGCCTTCGACGGGAGCCGGGGCAGCGTCGCGTCCTGGCTGCTGGCGATGGTCCACCACAAGGCGGTGGACGCCGTCCGCCGCGAGGAGTCGCACCGCCGCCGCCGGGCGCGGGCGGAGGAGGACCTGGCGCTCTCCGCGCCGAACCGCACCGGGGACGTGGCGGAGGACGCGGTGGACCGGGTCGCCGCCGAGCGGGTGCGGACGGCGTTGCGGGCGCTCCCCGAGGCCCAGCGGGAGGCCCTGACCCTGGCGTACTACGGCGGCTACACCCAACGGGAGGTGGCCGCGCTGACCGGTGCTCCCCTCGGGACGGTCAAGAGCCGCATGCTGACCGGCATGCGGAGGCTGGAGGAGATGCTGGGCACCGGCGGCCTGCCCGGCGACACCTCCCGGGCCGACGGGACCGCGCGGTGACCGCCCCGCAGGCGGGTCCCGGCCGGGGGGCCGACCACCGCGAGTGGGAAGAGCTGGCCGTCGGCTGGGCGCTGCACGCCCTGGAGCCCGACGACGAGGTGCGCTTCGCCGCGCACCTGCCCGGCTGCGACCGGTGCGCCCGCACGGTGGCCGACGCCGCCGGGGTGATGTCGGCGATGGCCGCCGACCTGCCGGCCGCTGAGCCCACCGGACGGCTGCGCGACCGCCTCCTGGCGGCGGTCGAGGAGACCGAGCAGGTACGTCCCGAGCAGGTGCGGCCCGCGCCGACCGCGCGGCGACCCGAGCCGGCCGCCCGACCGCCGCTGCCCGCCGCGCCGGATCCGGCCGGGCCCGGCGCCGGGGACGAGGCGGCAGTCGGGGAGCTCGGGGTGCGCCGGCCGGAGCTGCCGCCCCGGCCACCCTCCTCCTGGCGGCGGGTGCTGCCCCCGGCGCTGGTCGCGGCCTCGATCGCCGCCGTCCTGGTGCTCGGGGCGTGGAACGTCGTGCTGACCGGGCAGCGCCAGGCCGCGGAGGCGGCCGCGGCCGAGCAGGCCGCGATCGTGGAGGCGCTGCTGGCCCCCGGCCGCGCGACGATCGCACCGATGACCGACGGGGGCCGGGAGGTCGCCACCGTGGTGGCCCGGGAGGGCCGGCTGCAGGTCGTGGCGTCCGGCCTGGCGGTCAACGGCGGGGAGTCCACCTACGTCGTGTGGGGGATCGGTGACGGCTCACCCGTGGCCCTCGGCACCTTCGACGTGGTCTCCTCACAGATGGACGTCCGGGACGTAGGCTCCACGGGGGCCGGGTCGGGCGACTACGACGAGTTCGGCATCAGCATCGAGCCCGGCCGGCAGGCTCCGCCGGCTCCGACGGTGATCGTGGCGACCGGGGAGGTGCCCAGCTGAGCGAGCAGGACACGGTGACGGCGTTGGGGGGGCACCCCACGCGCCGCCCGTCGGCGCCCCCGGCAACCACCCATCGGCACCGGCACCTGCACCGGCACCCGCACGAGCACCACAGCCTGCGCGAGCGGGTCGCCGCCTCGCACTGGCGGCGACGCATCGCCGCCCGGCGCAGCATCGAGGCCCCGTACCGCATGTCGGTCGGGGTGGTCGGCGCGGCCGTCGTCTCCGTGGGCATCGTCACGATCCCGCTGCCCGGTCCGGGCTGGCTCACGGTCATCGCCGGCCTGTTCGTGCTCGCCACGGAGTTCGCCTGGGCCGAGCGCCTGCTGGCGTTCACCCGGCGGCACGTCCACCGCTGGACCGAGTGGCTGGGCCGGCAGCGGCTGTGGGTGCGGATCGCGGTGGCCGCGCTGACCGCCGCCTTCGTCTGCGGCGTCATGGTGGTCACCCTGCACATGACGGGCGTGCCCGGATGGGTGCCGGGGTGGGTGCCGCTCTGGCGCTGAGCGTCTGGCAGAATGTCTGGCGCACGGGCGATTGGCTCAGTGGTAGAGCGCTTCGTTCACACCGAAGAGGTCACTGGTTCGAACCCAGTATCGCCCACCGTGCACCGGCCCCCGACCTGATCAGGTCGGGGGCCGGCGTCGTCTGCGCCGTCCCCGCGCCGGGCGCACCATGGAGCGCGATGGCACTGGACCGGGCCGCCCGCCTGCTGGCCGCCGTGGAGCGGGACGGGCCGACGTGCATCTGGTGCGGGCGGGAGCTCACCGGGCACGTCCTCCCCTCGACCGAGCACGTCGTGCCCCGGGTGAAGGGCGGGCCCAGCTGGCTGGAGAACGAGGTGGCCGCGTGCCGCCGGTGCAACGGCCAGCGCGGGCACACCGCGCCGGTGGAGTGGCTCGAGGAGTGCCTGCGGCGCGGCTGGCCGGCCGACGAGGAGCGCCTCGCCCGCGTGCTGGCCGGGTTGGCCGAGGCGATCGCGGCGCGGGGTGGGCAGCGGCGCGCGCGGCCCTACCTGGACGCGCAGCTGCGCCGGCTGGCGCGGCGGCGCCCGCCCGGTAACGACGGTGCTGCCGGGTCCCCGGTGCCCGCGTAGCGTCGCGGGCATGGGCGAGGTCGTGGGCAGCGTGGGCCGGATCGCGGTGTACCCGGTGAAGTCGCTGGGTGGGCGCACCGTCCCGGAGGCGGCGGTCGACGCCGCCGGCCTGCGCGGCGACCGCGCCTACGCCGTCGTCGACGCCGACACCGGCGAGCGGGTCACGGTGAAGAGCACTCCGCAGCTGGCCGGGGTCGTGGCCACCGGCGACACCGAGGCGGACACCATCACGCTCACCGAGGTGCTCGGCCGGCCGGTGCGGCTGGCGCCGTCCTCGGCCGGGCCGCAGGTCGACGCCGCCGCCGTCCACCTGGTCTCGCGCGGCGCGATCGAGCGGGCCTCCGCCGGGGACGTGCCCGAGGGCTGCTCCGCCGACGACCCCCGGGCCAACCTGGAGCTGCACCTGCCGGGCGGGGTGGACGAGCGGGACTGGGTGGGCCGGCGGCTGCGGATCGGCGAGGTCGTGCTGGACGTCGTCCGGACCCCGAAGCACTGCCTGGGCGTCTACGCCGAGGTGCAGCTGCCCGGTCGGGTCGCCGCCGGCGACGCCGTCGAGCTGCTGGACTCAGGCGCCGGGGCGGTTGCGCCCGCCTGACCCGGCCCCGTCCGGCCGCGCACTAGTCTCGGAAGTCCCGGCTGTCCGTCCGGGAGCACCGACCACAGGAGATGCTCGTGTCCGCGCCGCCCTCGCCGTCCACCGCCGCGCCGATCCGGGTGCCGGCCGGGACGACGGCCCAGCAGGCGCTCAAGGACGCCGGCGTCCCGCTGAAGGGCCCCGACGGTGCGGTCGTCGTCCGGGACGTGGCCACCGGCGACCTGCGGGACCTGGCCTGGACCCCCGACACCGAGGTCGAGGTCGAGCCGGTCGTCGCCGCCAGCCCGGAGGGCCGGGCGGTGATCCGGCACTCCACCGCGCACGTGCTCGCCCAGGCGGTGCAGGACCTGTTCCCCGGCACCCGGCTGGGGATCGGCCCGCCGGTCGAGAACGGCTTCTACTACGACTTCGACCCCGAGCGGCCGTTCACCCCGGAGGACCTGAAGGCGCTGGAGAAGCGCATGCAGGAGATCGTCAAGCAGGGGCAGCACTTCGCCCGGCGGGAGATCAGCGACGACGACGCCCGGGCCGAGCTGGCGCACGAGCCGTACAAGCTCGAGCTGATCGGGCTCAAGGGCGGCGCCGACGGGGCCGACGACGGTGCATCGGTGGAGGTCGGCGGCGCGCAGCTGACCATGTACGACAACCGCGACCCGCGCACCGGGGACCTCGTCTGGACCGACCTGTGCCGCGGCCCGCACCTGCCGCGGACCTCGGCCATCCCCGCCTTCAGCCTGACCCGCAGCGCCGCCGCGTACTGGCGGGGGAGCGAGAAGAACCCGCAGCTGCAGCGCGTCTACGGCACCGCCTGGGAGAGCAGGGACGCGCACAAGGCGTACCTGGAGCACCTGGCCGAGGCCGAGCGCCGCGACCACCGCCGGCTGGGCGTGGAGCTGGACCTGTTCAGCTTCCCCGACGAGATCGGCTCCGGGCTGGCCGTGTTCCACCCCAAGGGCGGGGTCGTGAAGCGGGAGATGGAGGACTACGTCCGCCGTCGGCACCTGGAGGAGGGCTTCCAGTACGTCGGGACGCCGCACATCTCCAAGCGCGGCCTGTTCGAGACCTCCGGGCACCTGCCCTACTACGAGGAGACGATGTTCCCGGCCATGGAGCTGGAGAACAGCGAGTACTTCCTCAAGGCCATGAACTGCCCGATGCACAACCTGATCTTCCGGTCGCGCGGGCGGTCCTACCGCGAGCTGCCGCTGCGGTTCTTCGAGTTCGGCTCGGTGTACCGGTACGAGAAGTCCGGTGTCGTCCACGGCCTCACCCGGGTGCGCGGGCTGACCCAGGACGACTCGCACAGCTACGTCACCCCCGAGCAGGCGTCCGGCGAGATCCGGCACCTGCTGTCGTTCGTGCTCGGGCTGCTGCGCGACTTCGGGCTGGACGACTACTACCTGGAGCTGTCCACCCGCGGGGACGACCCGACCAAGCAGGCCAAGTTCATCGGCTCGGACGAGCAGTGGGCGGTCGCCACCGCGGTCCTGGAGGAGGCGGCCCGGGAGACCGGCCTGGAGCTCGTGCCCGACCCGGGCGGCGCCGCCTACTACGGGCCGAAGATCTCCGTCCAGGCCCGGGACGCGATCGGCCGCACCTGGCAGATGTCGACCATCCAGTACGACTTCAACCAGCCGGCCCGGTTCGGCCTGGAGTACAGCGCGCCCGACGGCACCCGGCAGCAGCCGGTGATGATCCACTCGGCCAAGTTCGGCTCGATCGAGCGGTTCTTCGGAGTGCTCACCGAGCACTACGCCGGCGCCTTCCCCGCCTGGCTCGCCCCGGTGCAGGTGGTCGGCATCCCGGTCACCGACGAGCAGGTGCCCTACCTGGCCGACGTCGCGCTGCGGCTGCGGGCCCGGGGCATCCGGGTGGAGATCGACGACTCCGACGACCGCATGCAGAAGAAGATCCGCACCGCCAGCAAGCAGAAGGTGCCCTTCGTGCTCATCGCCGGGGCCACCGACGCCGAAGCCGGCGCGGTGTCCTTCCGCTACCGGGACGGGTCCCAGCACAACGGGGTCCCGGTGGCCGACGCGGTCGAGCAGGTCGTCGCCTGGGTGGCGGCCCGGCACAACGCCGACCCGGCCGCCGACACCCCGCAGGTCGCCGGATGAGCGACGGCCCCGCGCAACTGCGGCTGACCGTCGCCAACGACGACGGGGGGCCGTCCTCGGTCTTCGAGCAGCTCTGGACGCCGTACCGGATGGCCTACATCCGGGGCGAGGGCAAGCCCAGCACCGGCGGCGCCGACGACTGCCCGTTCTGCCTCATCCCGGCGATGAGCGACGAGGACGGCCTGGTCGTCGCCCGCGGGGAGACGGTGTTCGCCGTCCTGAACCTCTACCCGTACAACGCCGGGCACCTGATGGTGGTCCCGTACCGGCACGTGCCCGACTACACCGACCTCACCGTCGCCGAGGTGGCCGAGCTGGGCGCGTTCACCCAGACGGCGATGCGCGTGGTGCGGCAGGTGAGCGGCGCCCACGGCTTCAACATCGGCATGAACCAGGGGTCGGTCGCCGGCGCCGGCATCGCCGACCACCTGCACCAGCACGCGGTGCCGCGCTGGGGCGGGGACACCAACTTCATGCCCGTCCTCGGGCTGACCCGGGTGCTGCCGCAGGTGCTCGCGGAGACCCGGCGGCTCCTCGCGGCGGCCTGGCCGTCGACCCACCCTGCCTCCCCGACGGAGGCCTGATGCTCGGCGTCAACCTCCGTCCGGCTGTCGCCCGGTTCTGGAACCCCGTGGTGCGCGGGCTGGTCCGTGCCGGGGTCACCGCGGACGCGGTGACCCTCACCGGCACGCTCGGCGCGGTTGCCTCCGCGGTCTTCCTCATCGGCAACGGGCAGCTGTTCTGGGGCGCGTTCGCGGTCACCCTCTTCGTCCTGCTGGACATGCTCGACGGGGCGCTCGCCCGGGCCCGCGGCGGCGGGTCGCTGTACGGGGCGGTCCTGGACTCCACCGGCGACCGCGCCGCCGACGCGGCCATCTTCGGCGCGCTGGCCTGGTGGTACTCCGGGGAGGGCGACAACCGGCTGCTGGTCCTGCTCGCGCTGCTGTGCCTGGTCCTGGGGGTCCTCACCTCCTACGTCAAGGCGCGCGCCGAGGGCGTGGGGCTGACCTGCGACGTCGGGGTCGTCGAGCGCACCGAGCGGCTGATCCTGGTCCTCGTGGGCACCGGTTTCACCGGGCTGGGCATCCCGTTCGCCGTGCACGTGGCGCTGTGGGTGCTGCTGGCCGGGAGCGCGGTGACCGTCGTCCAGCGGTTCGTCGTCGTCCGCCAGCAGGCCGCGGGCCGGCCGCTGCCGCCCCGCCCGGCCGACGCGCCGTCCGCCCCACCGGTGCCGTGACCGGCCTCGGCGACCTCGGCGGCCGGCTCACCGACCTCGGCTACGCCGCCGGCTGGCGGGCGATCCGGCTGCTGCCCGAGCCGGTCGCCCGGGCCGGCGCCGCGCGGGCCGGCGGCTGGGCCGCCGGGCGGGGCGGGCGCGGGGTGCGCCAGCTGCGGGCCAACCTGCGGGTGGCCGCCGGGGGCGCGCTGGACGACGACGCGCTCGACGGGCTCACCCGGCGGGCGATGCAGTCCTACGCCCGGTACTGGGAGGAGGCCTTCCGGCTGCCCGTCCTCGGCACCGAGCGGGTGGTCGCGGACTCGGTGATCGAGGGCCGCGAGCACCTGGAGCGGGTCCGCGCGGAAGGCCGCGGGATCGTCGTGGCCCTGCCGCACAGCGGGAACTGGGACGTCGCCGGGGTCTGGTTCCTCGACTGGCTCGGCGCCCCCTTCATGACCGTCGCCGAACGGCTCGAGCCCGAGTCCTTGTACCGCCGGTTCCTGGCGTACCGCGAGTCGCTCGGCATGCGGGTGGTGCCGCTCACCGGTGGGGCCCGCTCCAGCTCCGCGGAGCTGACCGACTGGGTCCGCGCCGGCCGTTCGGTCTGCCTGCTGGTGGACCGGGACCTCACCGGCGGCGGCGTGCCGGTCGGCTTCTTCGGCCGGCCCACCACGATGCCCGGTGGTCCCGCGCTGCTCGCCGCGCAGACCGGCGCCGCGCTGCTGCCCGCGGTCTGCCAGTTCACCGACCGGGGCTGGCGGTTCGTCGTCCACCCGGAGGTGCCGGCGGGCACCGACCCCCGGCTGCGGGACCGGGTCGCCGGGATGATGCAGCAGGTGGCGACCGCCTTCGAGACGACGATCGCCGAGCGCCCCGAGGACTGGCACGTGCTGGGCCGGATCTGGGCCGACGTCGGGCCGGACCCCGACCGCGCTCCCGGACGGGCGACCGCGGAGGTGCGCTGAATGCGCATCGGGCTGGTCTGCCCCTACCAGTGGGACGTCCCCGGGGGCGTCCAGTACCACGTGCGCGACCTCGCCGAGACGCTGCGCGGGATGGGCCACCACGTCGAGGTGTTCACCCCGGCCGAGCACGAGGAGGCGCTGCCCACCGAGCACGTCACCTGGGCCGGCCGCGCCGTGCCCATCCCGTACAACGGCTCGATGGCCAGCGTCCAGTTCGGACTGGTCTCCGCCGCCCGTGCGCGGCGGTGGCTCCGGGAGGGCGCCTTCGACGTCGTCCACGTGCACGAGCCGGCCTCGCCGTCGGTGTCGCTGCTGGTCTGCATGATCGCCAAGGGGCCGATCGTGGCCACCTTCCACGCGGCCACCATCCGCTCGCGGTGGCTCGCCGCGGTCGGGCCGTGGGTACGGCCGTGGCTGGAGCGGATCGGCGGCCGGATCGCGGTGTCGGACTTCGCCCGCCGGGTGCAGGTCGAGCACCTCGGCGGGGACGCCGTGGTCATCCCCAACGGAGTGCACGTGGACGCGTTCGCCGACGGCCCGTCGCTCCCCGGCCACCGCCGCGGGGAGGGACCGCCGATCATCGGTTTCATCGGCCGCTACGACGAGCCGCGCAAGGGCCTGCCGGTGCTGCTCGAGGCGATGCGCGAGGTCGTCCGGGAGCACCCGGACGCGCAGCTGTGGGTGGCCGGCCGGGGTGACCCCGACGAGTTCGCCGAGCTGGTGACCGACGACCTGCGGGACCGCGTGACGCTGCTCGGCGCGCTGAGCGAGGCGGACAAGGCGGCCTTCCTGCGGTCGGTCGACGTGTACTGCGCCCCGAACCTGCTCGGTGAGAGCTTCGGCGTGATCCTGCTCGAGGCGATGGCCGCCGGCGCGCCGGTCGTCGCCAGCGACCTGGACGCCTTCGCCCGCGTGCTGCAGGACGGGGCCGCGGGGACGCTGGTCCGGCGCGGTGACCCGGCGGTGCTGGCCCGGTCGCTGTCCGAGCTGCTCGCGGCGCCCGCCCTCCGCGCGCAGTTCGCGGCCGCGGGACGGCGGGCGGTCGCCGCCTACGACTGGTCGGTCGTGGCCCGGCGGATCCTCACCGTGTACGAGACGGTGGCGCCGGCCGGGAGCGCGGCCGTCACCGCCTCCGCGGAGAACGACGACGTCCTCCTCGGTGGCGCGCCGGGCGGCCTGCCGGAGCCGCGGGGTCCCTTCCGGCGGCGGGTCCGCCGCTAGCCTGGAACCGTGACGACCGGGGAGTGGCTGCTGCTCGCCGGCGGGCTGCTGGTCCTCCTGCTGCTGGTCTGGACCGCGTGGACGCTGACCCGGCTGCGCCGGCTGGAGGGTCGGGTCCGCCGGGCGCGGACGGTGCTCGACGGCGCCCTGCTGCGCCGCGCGGAGCTGACCGCGGCCCTGGCGCGCGAGCTGGCGGCCGAGCTGGGGCCGGACCTGGCCGGCGAGCTCGCCGGCGCGGCCGCCGGCGCCCGCGTTCCCGCCGCCGACGACCGGGAGGCCGCGGAGAACACCCTGGGCCGGCTGCTGCGCCGGGTGCCCGACGACATCCGGTTCCCCGAGCTCGACGACGCCGGGGTGCGGGTGGGGCTGGCCCGGCGGTTCTACAACGACGCCGTCCGGGACACCCGGGCGCTGCGCCGGCGGCGGCTCAGCCGCGCGCTGCGGCTGCACGCCCGACGTCCGCTGCCCCGCTACTTCGACATCGACGACGGGCTGGACGCCGTCCTCACCGGGCCGGCGTCCGCCCGCGGGTATCGATCCGGCTGATCCGCCGTAGGCTGGGACGTCCGCGTCCCCGATCTGCGAGGCAGCACCCGTGGCCCTGAACGACCCCCAGCACGCCCCCGTCCCCGCCCACACCGGCACCGACCTGGTGAAGCGCGGCATGGCCGAGCAGCTCAAGGGCGGCGTGATCATGGACGTCGTCACCCCCGAGCAGGCCAAGATCGCCGAGGACGCCGGGGCGGTGGCGGTGATGGCGCTGGAGCGCGTCCCCGCCGACATCCGTGCCCAGGGCGGCATCGCGCGGATGAGCGACCCCGACATGATCCAGGGCATCATCGAGGCGGTCTCGATCCCGGTGATGGCCAAGGCGCGGATCGGGCACTTCGTCGAGGCGCAGGTGCTGCAGGCGCTCGGCGTCGACTACATCGACGAGTCCGAGGTGCTCACCCCGGCCGACGAGGCGCACCACATCGACAAGTCCGCCTTCACGGTGCCCTTCGTCTGCGGCGCCACCGACCTGGGCGAGGCGTTGCGCAGGATCGCCGAGGGCGCGGCGATGATCCGCTCCAAGGGCGAGGCCGGCACGGGCAACGTGGTGGAGGCGACCCGGCACATGCGCGCGCTGCGCGCCGGGATCAAGCGGCTGGGCACGCTGGACGAGACCGAGCTGTTCGTCGCGGCCAAGGAGCTGCGCGCGCCGCACGACCTGGTCGTCGAGGTGGCCCGCGCCGGCAAGCTGCCGGTCGTGCTCTTCACCGCGGGCGGCATCGCCACCCCCGCGGACGCCGCGATGATGATGCAGCTCGGTGCCGAGGGCGTCTTCGTCGGCTCGGGGATCTTCAAGTCCGGCGACCCGGCGCTGCGGGCGGCCGCGATCGTGCAGGCCACCACCTTCTTCGACGACCCGGCCGTGATCGCCAAGGTCTCCCGCGGGCTCGGCGAGCCGATGGTCGGGATCAACGTGAGCACGCTGCCGGAGAGCGAGCGCTACGCCACCCGCGGCTGGTGAGCGCGCCGAGCATCGGGGTCCTGGCGCTGCAGGGCGACGTCCGGGAGCACACGGCCGCGCTGCACGCGGCCGGCGCCGTGGCGGTCCCGGTGCGCCGGCCGCAGGAGCTGGCCGCGGTCGACGGGCTCGTCCTGCCCGGCGGGGAGTCCACCACGATGGCCAAGCTCGCCGACCGGTTCGGGCTGCTCGGGCCACTGCGCGCCGCGGTGGCCGGAGGGCTGCCGGTCTACGGCTCCTGCGCCGGGATGATCATGCTGGCCGACCGGGTGCTGGACGCCCCCGCCGACCAGCAGACCCTCGGCGGGTTGGACGTCACCGTGCGCCGCAACGCGTTCGGCCGGCAGGTGGACTCGTTCGAGTCGGAGGTGGCGATCGCCGGCGTCGAGGGGGGGCCGGTGCACGCGGTGTTCATCCGGGCGCCATGGGTGGAGGCCGCCGGGGCGGACGTGCAGGTCCTCGGCCGGGTCGAGGGCGGACCGGCCGACGGTAGGATCGTCGCGGTGCGCCAGGGCCGCCTCGTGGCCACCAGCTTCCACCCCGAGCTCACCGGGGACCCCCGGGTGCACGCCCTGTTCGTGGAGCTGGTCCAGGCCGCCCGCGCCGAGGACCTGAGTTCGACCGGTGCCGCCGTCGGCGCCGGCAGTGAGGAGAAATCGTGAGCGAGCTCGCGAGCTCACCATCCAGCACAGCAGCACCGCGAACGCGGTCGACGAGCGCCAGCGAGGAGAGCAAGTGAGCGAGCTCGCGAGCTCACCATCCAGCACAGCAGCACCGCGAACGCGGTCGACGAGCGCCAGCGAGGAGAGCAAGTGAGCGAGCTCGCGAGCTCACCATCCAGCACAGCAGCACCGCGAACGCGGTCGACGAGCGCCAGCGAGGAGAGCAAGTGAGCGGCCATTCCAAGTGGGCGACGACCAAGCACAAGAAGGCCGGCATCGACGCCAAGCGCGGCAAGCTCTTCGCCAAGCTGGTCAAGAACATCGAGGTCGCGGCCCGCACCGGCGGCGGTGACCCGGCGGGCAACCCCACGCTGTACGACGCCATCCAGAAGGCGAAGAAGACCTCGGTCCCCAACGACAACATCGACCGCGCGGTCAAGCGCGGCGCGGGGCTCGAGGCCGGTGGCGTGGACTACCAGTCGATCACCTACGAGGGCTACGCCGCAGGCGGTGTCGCCGTGCTGATCGAGTGCCTCACCGACAACAAGAACCGCTCCGCGATGGAGGTCCGGACGGCGATGTCGCGCAACGGCGGCTCGATGGCCGACCCGGGGTCGGTGTCCTACCTCTTCTCCCGCAAGGGCGTCGTCGTGGTGCCCGCGGCGGGCAACACCGAGGACGACGTGCTGATGGCCGTGCTCGACGCGGGCGCGGAGGAGGTGCGGGACCTCGGGGACAGCTTCGAGGTGGTCTGCGAGCCGACCGACCTGGTCGCCGTGCGCACCGCGCTGCAGGACGCCGGCATCGACTACGACTCGGCCGAGGCGGGGTTCGTGCCCAGCGTGCAGGTGGAGCTCGACGAGGACGGCGCGGCCAAGGTGTTCCGGCTGATCGACGCCCTCGAGGACCTCGACGACGTGCAGAACGTGTACGCGAACTACGACGTGCCCGACGCGGTCATGGAGAAGTTGTAGGACGCCGTCCCCCGCTCAGCCCGGGTGGCGCGTGTCGTGTCCGCGTCGAGCCCCGACTCCCGGTTAGCGTTCCCATCGAACACGTGTTCGTGCGATGGTGGGGGTGTGCTCATGCGGGTGCTCGGCATCGACCCGGGGCTCACCCGGTGCGGCTGGGGCGTGGTCGAGGGGCGCCCCGGCGCGCGACCGACCGCGGTGGGGGTCGGCGTGCTCCGCACGCACCCCGACCTCGACCTGGAGCTCCGGCTGCTGGAGGTGCACACCGCGGTGACCGCGCTGCTGCGTGAGCACCGGCCCGCCGCCGTGGCGATCGAGCGGGTCTTCACCCAGAACAACAAGGGCACGGCCACCGGAACCGCGCAGGCCGCCGGGGTGGCCGCGCTGGCCGCCGCCCAGGCGGACCTGCCGGTCGCCTGGCACACGCCCAGCGAGGTCAAGGCCGCCATCTCCGGCAGCGGCCGCGCGGACAAGGAGCAGGTCACCCTCATGGTCACCCGGGTGCTGGGGCTCGCCAGCCCACCGAAGCCGGCCGACGCCGCCGACGCGCTGGCGCTGGCCATCTGCCACGTCTGGCGGGCCCCGGCCCAGCAGCGGCTGCGCACCGCCGCGCTCGCCGGCGGGATCGGCGCCCCGCTGCCCGGCGCCCGCACCTTGCCCCGCTGGACGGGGGTGGCCCGGTGATCGCCAGCGTGAACGGCCGGGTCGCGGCGGTGTCGCCCGACGGCGCGGTGGTCGAGGTCGGCGGGGTGGGGCTCACCGTCCAGTGCACGCCCGGCACCATCGCCCGGCTGCAGGTGGGGGAGCAGGCCCGGCTGTCCACCAGCCTCATCGTCCGCGAGGACTCGCTGACCCTGTACGGCTTCGCCGACGACGACGAGCGCCAGCTGTTCGAGTTGCTGCAGACCGCGAACGGCGTCGGCCCCCGCCTCGCCCAGGCGGTGCTGGCCATCCACCCGCCCCGCGAGGTCCGCCGTGCCGTGTCGATGGGCGACCTCAAGGCGCTCATGCAGGTCCCCGGCATCGGCAAGAAGGGCGCCGAGCGCCTGGTGCTGGAGCTGCGCGACCGGCTCGGCGTAACGAGCACCGACACCCAGCTCGACGGGCCGGCCGCGGCCGGCCTGCCTGCCGTCACGCCGGTGGCGCCGTGGCGCGACCAGCTGGTGTCCGCGCTGATCGGGCTGGGCTGGAGCGGCCGGGAGGCGGAGACCGCGCTCGCCGCCCTGGAGCCGGTCGCCGAGGAGCAGGCCGCGAACGGCGGCGTCCAGGTCGCGGTGCTGCTGCGGCGGGCCCTGCAGATCCTGGGCCGGTCGTGAGGAGCGGGTCGTGAGCGCGCCGTTCGACCGGTCGCTGGCCGGGGAGGCGGCCGAGGGCGCCACCCGGGACTTCTCCGTCGCCGCGTCGGCCGGGGACGAGGAGCGGGTCGTCGAGTCGGCGCTGCGCCCCCACTCGCTCGCGGACTTCATCGGCCAGCCCAAGGTCGCCCGTCAGCTGGACCTCGTGCTCGAGGGCGCGAAGCGACGAGGCCGGCCGCCGGACCACGTGCTGCTGTCCGGGCCCCCCGGGCTGGGCAAGACCAGCCTGGCGCTGATCATCGGCTCGGAGCTCGGGACGGCGGTGAAGATCACCAGCGGCCCGGCCATCGAGCGCTCCGGCGACCTCGCGGCCATGCTGTCCAACCTCGCGCCCGGCGACGTGCTGTTCATCGACGAGATCCACCGCATCGCCCGGCCCGCCGAGGAACTGCTGTACATGGCGATGGAGGACTTCCGGGTCGACGTCGTCGTCGGCAAGGGCCCCGGCGCCACCGCCATCCCGCTGGAGATCAACCCGTTCACCCTGGTCGGTGCCACCACCCGGGCGGGCCTGCTCACCGGGCCGCTGCGCGACCGGTTCGGCTTCGTCGGCCAGATGGAGTTCTACGAGACCGCCGACCTGCAGCGGGTGCTCGCCCGCAGCGCCGACCTGCTGGGCGTCGAGCTGACCCCCGACGGGTCGGCCGAGATCGCCGGCCGCTCCCGCGGCACGCCCCGGATCGCCAACCGGCTGCTGCGCCGGGTGCGCGACTTCGCCGAGGTCAAGGCCGACGGGCGGGTCACCCTCGAGGTGGCCCGGGCCGCGCTGACCCTCTACGACGTCGACGACCTCGGCCTGGACCGGCTCGACCGCTCGGTGCTCGACGCGCTGGTGACCAAGTTCGGCGGCGGGCCGGTCGGGGTCGCCACGCTCGCGGTCGCCGTGGGGGAGGAGCCGCACACCGTGGAGGAGGTGTGCGAGCCGTTCCTCGTGCGGGCCGGGCTGCTCGCCCGCACCCCCCGCGGGCGGGTCGCCACCGAGGCGGCCTTCCGTCACCTGGGGTACGCGGTGCCCCGTGGTGGTCTTGCGCTCAGTGGGGGAGCAGGGGACGCGACACCGGACGGGCCTTCGTCACAGACGCTGTTCGACGCCTAGACTCACCGGCGTTGGCGCGCAACCCGGGAGTGCCCGGGTGGGCGTGCCGCGTCCGGTGCCACCACGCGCCGGCGCCGACGTACCCGAGCGGCCCACCCCCGGGCCGCACCCACCGCGCGACCCCCGCCGCGGTAGAGAGGCTCACCAGTCGTGGAACAGCTCTTCCCGCTCGTCCTGCTCGCCCTGGCCTTCGTGCTGCTCATCGTGCTGCCGGCCCGCCAGCGCAAGAAGATGCAGGCGAAGGCCCAGGCACTGCAGGAGTCCCTGACGATCGGCACGCCGGTCATGTTGACCAGCGGCATCCACGGCACGGTGGCCGGCCTGGGTGAGGGCACCGTCGACCTGCAGATCGCGGCGGGCGTCGTCATCACCGTGGCCCGCCCGGCGGTCATGGAGGTCCGCACCCCGGTGGGCGGCCCGAACGCGAGCGGCAACTCCACGGGGTTCGTCGACGGCGACCCCACCGACCCCACCCGCTGACGCGGCGCTCGCATGGCCGCCCCACAGCTCCGCGCCAGCCGCTACTTCGCGGCGTTCGTCCTGATCATCGCCACGATGTACGCGCTGATCTTCCTCACCGGTGACCAGCGCACCCCGCAGCTCGGCCTGGACCTGCAGGGCGGCACCACGGTGACGCTCACCGCCCGCACGCCCGACGGCAAGGCGCCCGCTACCGAGGACCTCGAGCTCGCCCGCCAGATCATCGAGCAGCGGGTCAACGGCCTCGGCGTCGCCGAGGCCGAGGTGGTCACCGAGGGCGACAGCAACATCGTCATCTCCGTCCCCGGGGAGGACGGCGACCAGGCCCGGGAGCTGGGGGCCACCGCGCAGCTTCGGTTCCGTCCGGTCCTGGCCGGCCCGGAGGCCGCCACCCCGGCCGAGAGCACCGACGCCGCCGAGCCCACGGACTCAGCCGAGAGCACGGACGCCGCCGAGCCGACCGACGCCGCCGAGCCGACCGACGCCGCCGAGCCGACCGACGCCGCCGAGCCGACCGAGTCCGCGCCGGCCACCACCGACCCGGCGGCCACCGGCAGCGGCGCGGCCATCGACCCGACCATCCCCGACGCCGACGCCCCGGTCGTGACCCAGGAGCAGGCGGCGGCGGCCTACGCGACCCTCACCTGCGACACCACCACCACGACCGTCGACCGGGCCGAGGACCACATCGCGGCCTGCTTCGACGACGGCACCGCGAAGTTCCTGCTCGGCCCGGCGGTCATCGAGGGCACCGACATCACCGACGCGACGGCGGGCACCGAGGCCACCACCGGCGCCTGGGTGGTCAACCTGGACTTCAACTCGGCCGGGTCGGCCGCCTGGGCCGAGTACACCGCGGCCAACGTCGGCAACAACGTGGCGATCACCCTCGACGGCCGGGTGGTCTCCGCGCCGACGATCAACAGCGCGATCGCCGGCGGCACGACGCAGATCACCGGCAACTTCTCCGAGGCCGAGGCGACGGAGCTGGCCAACCAGCTGAAGTACGGCGCCCTGCCGCTGACCTTCACCCAGGCGACGGCGCAGTCGATCTCCACGGAGCTGGGCAGCGAGCAGCTGCGGGCCGGCCTGATCGCCGGGGCCCTCGGCATCGCGCTGGTGTTCGTCTACGCGTTGCTGTACTACCGGATCCTCGGCCTGGTGATGATCGCCAGCCTCGTGCTGTCCGCGGTCGTCGTCTACGCCTGCCTGGTCCTGCTCGGCCGGGAGATCGGCTTCGCGCTCAGCCTGGCCGGCATCGCCGGGTTCATCGTCTCGGTGGGCATCACCGCCGACTCCTTCGTCGTGTACTTCGAACGGCTCAAGGACGAGATCCGCGAGGGCCGCAGCCTGCGCAGCGCCACCCCGCGGGCCTGGGTCCGCGCCCGCCGGACCATCCTGTCGGCCGACGCGGTGAGCTTCCTGGCCGCGGCGATCCTGTACTGGCTGGCGATCGGCGACGTCAAGGGCTTCGCCTTCACCCTCGGCCTGTCGACGGTGCTCGACCTGATCGTCGTCTTCCTCTTCACCCATCCGCTCATGGCCGTGCTCAGCCGGGTCAAGGCCTTCGGCACGACCCGCTTCTCCGGCCTCGGCAACGTCGACCACAGCCGCCGCCCGGCGGCTCCCCGGCCCGGCCGGGAACTCGTCGGCGCCGGGAGCAGCAGCACGAACGGGAGCACCCGATGACCCCCCGCGACCGCAGCGACGCCGCGGAGACCCCGGTGCCCGTGGGCTCCGCGGCCGACGAGCAGGTCGACGACGTCGACGTGCGGGCCGAGGCCGCCGGTGACAGCACCGGTGACCAGGCACTCGCCGACGCCGGACTGCCCGCGGAGGGCGTGGACCGGAACGCCGCGGCGCTCGCGCCGCGGGCCTCGCTGGTCCACCGGCTCTACAACGGCGAGGCCGGCCTGGACGCGGTGGGCAAGCGCCGCTTCTGGTTCAAGGTCACCGCCGTCGTCGTGGCGCTGTGCGCCCTGGCCATGCTGGTGCGCGGGTTCAACTTCAGCATCGAGTTCGCCGGGGGCAACAGCCTGCGCGTGACGGCCGGCAGCGAGCAGCTCGCCGACATCCGGCAGGCCGCGGAGGACGCCGGCGCCGAGGTGTCCAGCTCCCAGGTGGTGGGCGGCAACTCGGTGATGCTGCGGACCAGCGCCCTGGACAACGCCGAGGAGGAGACCGTCGTCGCGGCGGTGGCCGACGCGGCCGGGGTCGCGCCGGCCGACGTCAGCGTGCAGGCGGTCAGCGCCGACTGGGGCGGCGACGTCACCAACCAGGCGCTGCTGGCCCTGGTCGTCTTCCTCGTCGCGGTGGTGCTGTTCCTCGGCATCCGCTTCCAGTTCACGATGGCCATCGGCGCGATCGCCGCGCTGATCCACGACCTCGTGGTCACCGCCGGCGTCTACGCGCTGATCGGGTTCGAGGTCTCGCCCTCGACGGTGGTCGGGCTGCTGACCATCCTCGGGTTCTCGCTGTACGACACCGTGGTGGTGTTCGACAAGGTCGACGAGAACACCAAGGACCTGGAGAAGAGCGCCCGCAGCACCTACACCGAGGCGGCGAACCTGGCCGTCAACCAGACCCTCATGCGGTCGATCAACACCACGCTGATCGCGCTGCTGCCGGTCGCCGGCCTGCTCTTCGTCGGCGCCGGACTGCTGGGCGCGGGCACGCTCAAGGACCTCGCGCTCGTGCTGTTCGTCGGCCTGATCGCCGGCGCCTACAGCTCGATCTTCCTGGCGACGCCGATCGTGGCCGAGCTCGTGGAGCGCCAGCCGGCCATGCAGCAGGTGCGCAAGCGGGTGCTCGCCCGCCGCGCGGCCGAGGCCCGCCAGGGCGGCGCCCCGGCGGCCGGCCCGGTCGCCAGCGCCCGGCGCGCCGGTGGGGCTCCCCGCCGCTCGGCGGTCGCGGTGGCCGAGCGCACCGAGGCGCTGCCCGAGCGTCCGGAGGCCGACGTCCAGGTCGAGTCGCCGGCATCCGTGCAGGGCACCGCGCCGGCCGGCCGGACGGCGGCCCCGCGGCCGGGTCAGCGTCCGCAGCGGACCGGCTCCCGGCCGGCCGGCCGGAAGCGCCGGTGACGATCGGGCCGGCGGCGGAGGAGCAGCTGCCGATCGACGAGCTGATCGCCTCCGTCGCCGTCACCATCCCGGACTTCCCGGAGCCCGGGGTGCTCTTCCGGGACCTGACCCCGGTCTTCGCCGACGCGGCCGCGTACCGGCGGGTCATCGACGCCCTCACCCAGCCGGGAGGCGTCGACCCCCGGGCGGCGGCGCTCGGGGGGGCCGGCGGCCAGGGCTTCGACGTGGTGGCCGGGGTCGAGGCCCGTGGCTTCCTGCTCGCCGCCGCCGTGGCGCTGGACGCCGGCACCGGCGTCGTCCCGGTCCGCAAGGCCGGCAAGCTGCCCCGTGAGGTGGTGCGCGCGGAGTACGCGCTGGAGTACGGCACCGCCACCCTGGAGCTGCACCGGGACTCCATCGAGCCCGGCCAGCGGGTGCTGCTCGTCGACGACGTGCTGGCCACCGGCGGCACGCTCGGCGCGTCGATCGCGCTGATCGAGCAGCTCGGCGGCGTGGTGACCGCGGTGTCGGTGGTCGTGGAGCTCGCCGCCCTCGGTGGTCGGCAGCGCATCGCGCCGCACCCGGTGCACGCACTCTGGACGACCTGAGGCGCTGCCCGGCGGATGACATGATCGGCCCGTGACGAGTTCGGGCAGCGACGGCTTCCGCTCCCTCTACCGGCACGGGTTCGCCCGGGTGGCCGCGGTGACCATCCCCATCTCGATCGCGGACCCGCACACGAACGCCGCGTCGGTCCTCGCGCAGGCCCGCGAGTGCGCGGACGACGGCGTGGCCGTGGCGGTGTTCCCAGAGCTGTGCCTCACCGGCTACTCGATCGAGGACCTGCTGCTGCAGGACACCCTGCTGGACACGGTCGAGACCGCGCTGGCCGACGTCGTCGCGGCGTCCGCGGAGCTCGGGCCGGTGCTGGTTCTGGGGGCGCCGCTGCGGCACCGCAACCGGGTCTACAACACCGCCGTGGTGGTGCACCGGGGCCGGGTGCTCGGCGTCGTCCCGAAGTCCTACCTGCCGACCTACCGCGAGTTCTACGAGGGCCGCCAGCTGGCCACCGGCGTGGACGAAGGAGGCGGCTGCCTCACCCTGGGCGGTGCGACCGTCCCGTTCGGCCCGGACCTGCTCTTCGCCGCCACGGACCTCCCGGGTCTGGTGCTGCACGTGGAGATCTGCGAGGACATGTGGGTCCCCGTCCAGCCCAGCGCCGAGGCCGCGCTGGCCGGGGCCACGGTGCTGGCCAACCTCTCCGGCAGCCCGATCACCGTCGGCCGGGCCGACCAGCGCGCGACCCTGGCGCAGGCGACGTCCATCCGGTGCCTCGCCGCCTACGTCTACTCGGCAGCCGGGCAGGGTGAGTCGACCACCGACCTGTCCTGGGACGGGCAGACGATGGTGTTCGAGAACGGCGTGCTGCTGGCCGAGACCGACCGCTTCCCCGACGGTCCGCGCCGCGCCGTCGCCGACGTGGACCTGGACCTGCTGCGCGCCGAGCGGGCGCGGATGGGGACCTTCGACGACAACCGCCGGGTGCACGCCGCCCGGACCGGGCACCGCCGGATCGGGTTCCGGCTGGACCCGTCCCCGGCCGACCTCGGGCTGCGCCGCCGGGTGGCCCGCTTCCCGTTCGTCCCCGCCGACCCCGAGCGGCTCGCGCTGGACTGCTACGAGGCCTACAACATCCAGGTCGTCGGGCTGGAGCAGCGGCTGCGCGCGATCGGCTGGCCGAAGGTGGTCATCGGCGTCTCCGGCGGACTGGACTCCACCCACGCGCTGATCGTCGCCGCGCAGGCGATGGACCGGGCGGGCCGGCCGCGCAGCGACATCCTGGCCTTCACCCTGCCCGGGTTCGCCACCGGGGAGGAGAGCAAGCGCAACGCGGTGGCGCTCTCGACGGCCCTCGGGGTCACGTTCGAGGAGCTGGACATCCGCCCCGCGGCCACCCAGCTGCTCACCGACCTGCGGCACCCGGCGGCCACCGGCGAGCCGGTGTACGACGTCACCTTCGAGAACGTCCAGGCCGGCCTGCGCACCGACTACCTGTTCCGGCTGGCCAACCAGCGCAACGGGATCGTGCTGGGCACCGGGGACCTGTCCGAGATCGCGCTGGGCTGGTCGACCTACGGGGTCGGCGACCAGATGTCGCACTACAACGTGAACTCCGGCGTGCCCAAGACGCTGATCCAGCACCTGATCCGCTGGGTGATCTCCTCGCGGCAGTTCGACGACGAGGTGCTGCGGACCCTGGCCCGGATCCTCGCCGCGGAGATCAGCCCGGAGCTGGTGCCGGCCACCGAGGGGGAGCCGGTGCAGAGCACCGAGGCGAAGGTCGGCCCCTACGCCCTGCAGGACTTCACCCTGTTCCACGTGCTGCGGTACGGCATGCGCCCGTCGAAGATCGCCTTCCTCGCGCTGCACGCCTGGTCCGACGTGGCGGCGGGGGAGTGGCCGCCGGGCTTCCCGGCGGAGCGGCGCCAGCAGTACGGGCTGCCGGAGATCCGGCACTGGCTGGAGGTCTTCTGCCAGCGGTTCTTCGCCTTCAGCCAGTTCAAGCGGTCGGCCATGCCCAACGGCCCCAAGGTGTCCGCCGGTGGCTCGCTGTCCCCGCGGGGGGACTGGCGCGCGCCGTCGGACGCCTCGGCCCGGGTGTGGCTGGACGAGCTGCGGTGCGGGGTGCCGGACTCCTGACGACAGCCCCGGGAGCACCGCAGCGAGGAACGAGCGGGAGCTGAGCCGGAACACCCCCGTCCGGGTGGCCGGATCGGGCGTCGTCCGGTCGTGCACGACTAGCATGGCGATGGACCTGCCCTCCTCGACCCTGCAGGAGTCGCCGTGGCCTCGGACGTCGTGACCCCCCGGAGCTCCGACGCGCCCGCCACCGAGGAGGCCCCGCACCTCCCCGCGCTGCCCGACCGGCCCGCGGTCCGGCGTCCGGACGACGTCGCCCCCGACCCGGCCGGTGAGAACGAGGTCGTACCCCGCCGCCGGGTCCGGGACCGGCTGGCCCGCCGCATCGTCGCCGGGCAGCGCTCCAGCGGCATCCGGCCGGTGCTCGAGCCGCTGGCCGCCCTGCACCGGCAGAGCCATCCGAAGGCCGACCTCGCACTGCTGCAGCGGGCCTACGACGTCGCCGAGGAGGCGCACTCCGCGCAGAAGCGGAAGAGCGGCGACCCGTACATCACCCATCCGCTCGCCGTCGCGACCGTGCTCGCCGGGCTCGGCATGGACACGACCACGCTGGTCGCCGCGCTGCTGCACGACACGGTGGAGGACACCGGCGTCACCCTCGACTCGATCCGCGCCGACTTCGGTCCGGAGGTCGCGCACCTGGTCGACGGTGTCACCAAGATCGACAAGGTCAAGCTCGGCGACGCGGCCCAGGCCGAGACGATCCGCAAGATGATCGTCGCGATGTCCCGCGACCCGCGGGTGCTCGTCATCAAGCTCGCCGACCGGCTGCACAACATGCGCACGCTGCGGTTCCTCCCGCCGGAGAAGCAGGAGAAGAAGGCCCGCGAGACGCTGGAGATCCTCGCGCCGCTGGCCCACCGGCTGGGCATGAACACCATCAAGTGGGAACTCGAGGACCTCGCGTTCGCCACGCTGTACCCCAAGCGCTACGACGAGATCGTGCGGCTGGTGGCCGAGCGGGCGCCGTCCCGGGACACCTTCATCGCCGAGGTCACCGCCCAGGTGACCGAGCAGCTCAAGGCCGCCAAGATCGAGGCGATCGTCACCGGCCGGCCCAAGCACTACTACTCGATCTACCAGAAGATGATCGTCCGCGGCCGGGACTTCACCGACATCTGGGACCTGGTCGGCATCCGCATCCTCGTCGACTCGGTGCGCGACTGCTACGCGGCGCTGGGCGTCATGCACGCCCACTGGCAGCCGGTGCCCGGCCGGTTCAAGGACTTCGTCGCGATGCCGAAGTTCAACATGTACCAGTCGCTGCACACCACGGTGATCGGCCCGCAGGGCAAGCCCGTCGAGCTGCAGATCCGCACGCACGACATGCACCGCACGGCGGACTACGGGATCGCGGCGCACTGGAAGTACAAGGAGAAGGCCCGCGCCGGCGGCAAGTTCGAGGCCGGCCCGATGCCCGGCACCCCCGGGGACGACATGCTGTGGCTGCGCCAGCTGCTGGACTGGCAGCGCGAGGCGCAGGAGCCCGGCGAGTTCCTCGAGACCCTGCGCTACGACCTGGGCCCCCAGGAGGTCTTCGTCTTCACGCCGAAGGGCGACGTGATCAGCCTGCCCGGCGAGGCGACGCCGGTCGACTTCGCCTACGCGGTGCACACCGAGGTCGGGCACCGGTGCATCGGCGCGCGGGTCAACGGGAACCTGGTCTCGCTGGACAGCAAGCTGAACAACGGCGACGTGGTCGAGGTCTTCACCTCCCGCTCGCCCACGGCCGGGCCGTCGAAGGACTGGCTGACCTTCGTCGGGTCGTCGCGGGCGCGCACCAAGATCCGCCAGTGGTTCACCAAGGAGCGCCGCGAGGACGCGATCGAGGCCGGCAAGGAGGCGCTCACCAAGGCGATGCGCAAGGCCGGGCTGCCGCTGCAGCGGCTGCTGGGCGGGGACGCGCTGGCCACCCTCGCGGCCGACCTGCACTACACCGACGTCAGCGCGCTGTACGCCGCGGTCGGGGAGAACCAGGTCTCGGCGCACTCGCTGGTCGAGAAGCTGCTCACCGCGATGGGCGGGTCCGAGGGTGCCGCGGAGGACATCGCGGAGACCACGATCCCCACCAAGCGCACGGTCGCCCGCTCGGCGAGCGGCGACCCGGGCATCGTCGTCCACGGCATGACCGAGGTGTGGGCCAAGCTCGCCAAGTGCTGCACCCCGGTGCCCGGCGACGACATCCTCGGGTTCGTCACCCGCGGCGGTGGCGTGAGCGTGCACCGCACCGACTGCACCAACGCCGCCGACCTGCAGCGCAAGCCGGAACGGCTGGTGGAGGTCGAGTGGGCGTCCCAGCCCGGCGCGGTGTTCCTCGTCGCCATCCAGGTCGAGGCGCTCGACCGGCACCGGCTGCTGTCGGACGTCACCCGGGCGCTGGCCGACGAGCGGGTCAACATCCTCTCCGCCTCGGTGCAGACCAGCCGCGACCGGGTGGCGATCAGCCGGTTCACGTTCGAGCTCGCCGACCCCGCGCACCTGGGCTCGGTGCTGCAGACGGTGCGCAATGTGGACGGCGTCTTCGACGTCGAGCGCGTCACCGCCTAGCGGAAGGACCCCCTCGCCCCCCACCGCTCGCAAGCTCGCGGCGGGCCCCTGCGAGGGGGCCGAACGGTCAGCTCACCACGGTCATCGAGGTGATCGTCACCGGGGTGTTCGGGGCACCGCCGCCGGGGCTCGGCTCGAAGGACCCGTCGTTGCCCGCCGCGGCGATCGCGTCCAGCACCGCCAGGCCGGCCTCGTCGACGGTGCCGACCGCCGTGTAGTCCGGGGACAGCTGGGTGTCGGTGAAGCACAGGAAGAACTGGCTGCCGGTGGAGTTCGGCTGCCCGCTGTTGGCCATCGCGATGGTGCCGCGCGGGTAGGTCGTCTCCGCGGTGACCTCCTGGCCGAACTTGTAGCTGGGGCCGCCGCTCCCGGTCCCGGTCGGGTCACCGCACTGGAGCACGCCGAAGGTCTCCTGGTTGACCTCACGGTGACAGGTGCTGCCGTCGAAGAAACCCTGCTGGGCCAGGTAGGTGAAGCTCGACGCCGCGCACGGCGCCCCCTCCCGGTCCAGGGTCAGCGTCAGGTCGCCCTGGTCGGTGCTCATCCGGAGGGTGGACGTGCCGGTGGTCGGCGTGTTGGCCGCGTCGGGCGGGGTGCCGACGTCGGTCAGGTTCGTGTTGCCCGAGGTGTCGGGGATGAAGTTGCAGGCCACGGTGCCGTCGGCGTTGGTGGCGGTGGCCGCGGCGGCGGGCGCGGGGGCGCTCTCCGCCGCCGAGTCGCTGCTCGCCGCGCCTGCCGTGTCGGAGGTCTCCGCGGGGTCGTCGAGCCCGGTGATGACGAACAGCGCGGCCACCACGGCCAGGACGGCGAGGGCCGTCACGCCGATCAGCAGGTTGCGCCGGCGCCTCTTGGCCTGCTCCTCCCGCCGCTCGAGCTGGCGCTGCAGCCGTCGCTGCGCGGCCTGACGGCGCTGCTTGTTGGTCGGCACTCTTCTCGGGCTCCTCGGACGTGCGGATCGGGCGCGGGGCGACGCGCGACTGGGCGCCCCGGCGGTCTCGAGGGCGCAGTCTAGGCGGGCTCACTGTGCGGGCCCGGCAGCGGCGCTGGGCCCGTCGGCCGCCCGCGTAACCTGCACGGGTGCTCATCCGCTCGTTCCCCGCCGGCGCGTTCGGCACCAACTGCTACGCCGTCGCACCCCGGGCCGGGTCGTCGGCGCTGCGGCAGGAGTGCGTCGTCGTCGACCCGGGGATGGACGCCGTCGAGCCGCTGGGCCGGATGCTCGCCGAGAGCGGCCTGCACCCGGTGGCCGTCGTCCTCACCCACGGGCACCTGGACCACACCTTCTCGGTGCTGCCGGTCTGCCAGGGGTACGGCATCCCCGCCTACCTGCACCCGGCCGACGACGGGATGCTCGCGGACCCGGCGCGCTGGCACGGCCCCCAGCTGGCTCAGCTGGCCGGTGCGGTACAGCTGCCCGACCCCGAGGACGTCGAGCCGCTGGTGGACGGCGCCCGTCTGTCGCTGGCCGGGGTGGACCTCACCGTGCGGCACGCGCCGGGGCACACCCCGGGCTCCGTCGTCTTCTCCCTCGACCTCGGCGACGCGCCCGGACTCCTGGCCGGTGACGTGCTGTTCGCCGGCTCGGTCGGCCGGGTCGACCTGCCCGGCGGCTCGTGGGCGGACATGCTGCAGTCACTGCAGGACGTCGTCCTGCCCCTGGACGACGACACCGTCGTGCTGCCCGGGCACGGACCGGCGACGACGGTCGGGCGCGAGCGCGCCACCAACCCCTACCTGGCCGAGGCGGCCGGTGCGCCGAAGGGGCGAGGCCTGTGAGCGAGCATCGCGGCGAGCGCCAGCGAGCGAGGCGCGGAGCGGACGGACGAGCGAAGCGAGTGATGACACTGTGAGCGGGCTGACCGCCCCCAAGGGCACCTTCGACACGCTGCCCCCGGAGTCGGCCCGGTTCTTGGCCGTCCGCGACGCGCTGACCGCGCCGCTGCGCCGCGCCGGCTACGGCTACGTCGAGACGCCCACCTTCGAGGAGACCGCGGTGTTCGCCCGCGGGGTGGGGGAGTCCACCGACGTCGTCTCCAAGGAGATGTACACGTTCCTCGACCGCGGCGGCCGGTCGCTCACCCTCCGCCCCGAGCTCACCGCCGGGCTGATGCGCGCGTTCATCGAGCACCGGCTGCACGCCGGCGCGCTGCCGGTGAAGCTGTGGGCGGTGGGCTCGGCGTTCCGGTACGAGCGGCCGCAGGCCGGCCGGTACCGGCACTTCACCCAGGTCGACTGCGAGGCCCTCGGCGTCGACGACCCGGCGCTGGACGCCGAGGTGGTTTCGCTCGCCGTCCAGGGCTTCCGGGACCTGGGTCTGCGCGACTTCGAGCTGCTGCTCACCTCGCTCGGCGACGCGACCTGCCGGCCGCAGTACCGCGAGCTGCTGGTCGAGTACCTGGCGGAGCTGGACCTGGACGAGGACACCCGGCGCCGCGCGGAGATCAACCCGCTGCGGGTGCTGGACGACAAGCGGCCCGAGGTGCAGGCGCAGCTGGACGACGCCCCGCTGATGGTCGACCACCTGTCGGACGCCACGAAGGCGCACTACGACGCCGTCCGCCAGTACCTCACCGACCTCGGCGTGCAGTGGACCGAGGCGCCGCGGCTGGTGCGCGGGCTGGACTACTACACCAAGACGACGTTCGAGTTCGTCCACTCCGGGCTCGGCGCGCAGTCGGCGATCGGCGGCGGTGGCCGCTACGACGGCCTCTCGGCCGCGCTGGGCGGCCCGGACCTGTCCGGGATCGGCTACGCCGTCGGCGTCGACCGCACGCTGATGGCGGTCCAGGCCGAGGGGCTCGACCTGGGCGCGGCGGCCGGGGTGCAGGCCTTCGTCGTCCCGCTGGGGGCCGAGGCCAAGCGACTGGCGGTGAAGCTGGTCGGGCAGCTGCGGGAGGCCGGGGTCTCCGCCGACACCGTCTACGGCGACCGCGGCCTCAAGGGCGCCATGAAGGCCGCCGACCGGTCCGGGGCCTCGCACGCGGTGGTGCTCGGGGACCGCGACCTCGCCGCGGGGGTCGCGCAGCTGAAGGACCTGCGGAGCCAGGACCAGGTCGCCGTCCCCCTGGGCGAGCTGTTCGACCGGGTGCGTGCGACGGTTGGGTCATGAGCTGCAGCACTCCACTCGAGACCCGGCCGCTCGGCCGCACCGGCGCCGCCGTCTCCGTCGTCGGCCTGGGCACCTGGCAGCTGGGCGGGGACTGGGGCGACGTGAGCGAGCACGACGCCGCGGGCGTGCTCGACGCCGCGCTGGACGCCGGGGTCACCCTGCTCGACACCGCCGACGTCTACGGCGACGGCCGGTCCGAGGAGCGGATCCGCAGCGCGCTGGCCGACCGCGGGGAGTGCCCCTTCGTCGCCACCAAGGTGGGCCGGCGCGCCGATCCGTTCGTCGCCGAGCAGTACACGCCGGAGAACCTGCGGGCCTGGGTGGACCGCTCGCGGCGCAACCTGGGCATGGACACCCTGGACCTGGTCCAGCTGCACTGCCCGCCGCCGGCCGTGTACTCCGACCAGCGGGTCTACGACACCCTCGACGCCCTGGTCGAGGAGCAGGCGATCGCCGCCTACGGGGTGTCGGTCGAGACCGTCGCGGAGGGGCTCACCGCGCTGCAGCACCCGGGCGTGCAGACCGTCCAGGTCATCCTCAACGTCTTCCGGCGCAAGCCGCTGGAGGAGCTGCTGCCCGCGGCCCAGCGGGCGGAGGTGGGCATCCTGGCCCGGGTCCCGCTGGCCAGCGGGCTGCTGACCGGCAAGTACGACGAGTCGACGACGTTCGCCGCCGACGACCACCGGACCTTCAACCGCCACGGCGAGGCCTTCGACGTCGGCGAGACCTTCGCCGGGGTGCCCTTCGAGGTGGGTGTCGCCGCGGCCCGGGAGGTCGCCGAGATCGCCGGCCCCGAGGAGTCCACCGCCGCCTTCTCGCTGCGCTGGGTGATCGACCAGCCCGGGGTCACCACCGTCATCCCCGGCGCCCGCAACATCAAGCAGGCGCTGGACAACGTGGCGGCCGCCTCCCTCCCGCCGGTCACCGACGCCCAGCTCGCCGACCTCGAGCGCGTGTACGACGAGCGCATCCGCGCGCACGTGCACGACCGCTGGTGAACCCCTTCCTCTGAGAAAGGTCCTCACGTGCTCCGCACCCACGACGCCGGCAGGCTGCGCGCGTCCGACGCCGGCTCCACGGTCACCCTCGCCGGCTGGGTCGCCCGCCGGCGCGACCACGGCGGGGTCGTCTTCCTCGACCTGCGGGACGCCTCGGGCTACGCCCAGGTCGTCGTCCGCGAGGATGAGGCGCACCACCTGCGCGCCGAGTACTGCGTGCTGGTCACCGGGGAGGTGCAGCGCCGTCCGTCCGGCAACGAGAACCCCGACCTGTCCACCGGCGAGATCGAGGTCGCCGCCTCCTCGCTGCAGGTGCTGTCGTCCTCGGCGCCGCTGCCGTTCCCGATCGAGACCTCGCAGGCGGCGGGGGACGACGTCCGCTACAAGTACCGCTACCTCGACCTGCGCCGGCAGGGGCCGGCCGCGGTGATGCGGCTGCGCAGCGAGGTCAACCGGATCGCCCGCGGCGCCATGGCGACCCTCGGCTTCGTCGAGGTGGAGACCCCGACCCTCACCCGGTCCACGCCCGAGGGGGCCCGGGACTTCGTCGTCCCGGTGCGGCTGCAGCCGGGCAGCTGGTACGCGCTGCCCCAGTCCCCGCAGCTGTTCAAGCAGCTGCTGATGATCAGCGGGCTGGAGCGGTACTACCAGATCGCCCGGTGCTTCCGGGACGAGGACTTCCGCGCCGACCGGCAGCCGGAGTTCACCCAGCTGGACTTCGAGATGAGCTTCGCCGACCGGGACGACGTCCTGACCGTCGCCGAGAGCGTCATCCGGGCGCTGTGGCGGGAGCTCGCCGGGTACGAGGTGCCGCCGATCCAGCGGATGACCTACCGCGAGGCGATGGACCGGTTCGGCTCGGACAAGCCCGACCTGCGGTTCGGCATCGAGCTGACCGAGCTGACCGACTACTTCGCCGAGACGCCGTTCCGGGTGTTCCAGTCGCCCTACGTCGGCGCGATCGTGATGCCTGGCGGAGGTTCCCAGCCGCGCCGCGCCTTCGACGCCTGGCAGGACTGGGCCCGCTCGCGCGGCGCGAAGGGCCTGGCCTACGTCACCGTGGCCGAGGACGGCACGCTGGGCGGACCGGTGGCCAAGAACATCTCCGAGGCCGAGCGGGCCGGGCTGGTCGAGGCCGTGGGCGCGAAGCCGGGCGACTGCGTGTTCTTCGCCGCCGGCGCCCGCCGCTCCTCCCAGGAGCTGCTCGGAGCCGCCCGCAACGAGGTGGCCCGGCGGCTGGAGCTGATCGAGCCGGGGAGCTGGTCGTTCCTGTTCGTCGTCGACTTCCCGATGTTCGAGCAGACCGAGGACGGCGACTGGACCTTCATGCACCACCCGTTCACCTCGCCCACCCCGGAGTGGCGGGAGAGGTTCCCCGAGGACAAGGGCGGGGCGCTGTCGGACGCCTACGACCTGGTCTGCAACGGCAACGAGCTGATGAGCGGGTCGGTCCGCATCCACGACGCCGCGCTGCAGGAGCGGGTGTTCGAGACCCTGGGCATGTCCCGGGAGGAGGCCCGCGAGCGGTTCGGCTTCTTCCTCGAGGCCTTCGAGTACGGCCCGCCCCCGCACGCCGGCGCCGCCATCGGCTGGGACCGCACCTGCGCCCTGCTCGCCGGGGTGGACTCGATCCGCGAGGTCATCGCCTTCCCGAAGACCGGCGCCGGGTACGACCCGCTCACCGGTGCCCCGACGCCGATCACCGAGGCGCAGCGCACCGAGGCCGGCATCGACGCGAAGCCGGAGGTCGAGCCGCTGCCCGGGGAGCCCGGCGCGCCTGGCCCGTCCGACCCCGTCCACTGAGGTCCTGCCCGCAGTTGATCATCGCCGAACGGATGACCTCGCCGGCGTGTCGGGCAGCCGTTCCCCGATGGTCAACGAGGGTTGGGCTGCCATCCACGGCTGACCAGGGCGGCTCGGGTCCGGGCCACCACGGTCCACGGGGTGGCGAGGTGCTGAGCCGCGAACCGGAGCACCAGCCACCCGTGGGCGGCCATCAACGAGTAGCGGTCGACGTCCCGCCGGAACTGCTCCGCCTCGGCGTGCAGGCGCCCCCTGTACTCCAGCAGTACCTTCCAGTCGCTGTAACCGAGGTCGCCGTGCGCGACCACCCGGCCCCTGCGGTCCCGCACCTCCACCTGCGGCTCAGGGGCCGGAAGATCGCTGTTGACCAACCCGTACCGCAGCAGGCTCTCCGGGCGGGACTGCGCGAGTGGGCTGAGCAGCGGCGCGACCTGGCGGGCGCGGACGACCCCCCGGACGCGGCTGGCCCGGGCCAGCCGCTCGCCGAGCCGCTGCGGGTCGAGGTGATGCTCCCGCCAGAGGGCGTCGCCGACGGCGGCCAGCTCCGCGGCGGGCAGGACGGCGGACAGGTCGAGGAACGTCTGGGTACCCGACGTGACACGCAGCCCGCGGTGCACCACGACGTCGGCCGGTCCGAGAAGGCGACCGTGGACGACCAGGCCGGCGTGCTGCGGCAGCACGCGGCGCGGCGTCAAGGCGACGTGCGGACGAGCCGGAGGGTCGACCGGCGCACCCAGCAGTGCGGCTGCGGTCCGGTGGCTGAACGCGGCGTCACGGGGCAGCACGGTGGCCAGGAGATGAAGTCGTTCCTCCTCGTCGAGCGCGTCGTCGAGGCGCACCACCACGCCGTGGGCCAGGCGGACGTACTCGGGTCGTCGGAGCTGACCGCGGGTCAGCCCCTGGGCGCGGGCGGCGGCGACCGTGAACGGCTGGGCTGGGGACATGCGCCCACCGTGGGGCGGGCGGTGCAGCGCCAACATCCCTGGGCGGACATCTGTGGAAGCGCCGGTGCGCTGTGGACGGCCGGGCGGACCCGCCCGGACAGCATGTTGATCATCGGCAGTTGGCTGCTCGACACGCCGATGGCGCGAGCCACTCGCCGATGATCCACGGAAGAGGAGGGAGGGTCAGGCGGCGTCCAGCCGGGCCAGTTGCTCGGGGCTGAGCTGCAGGTCGGCCGCGGCGGCCGAGTCGAGGATCGACTCCCGGCGGGAGGCGCCGGGGATCGGCAGGACGATGTCGGCCTGCGCCAGGTGCCAGGCCAGGGTCACCCGGTACACCGAGACGCCGAGCTCGTCGGCGACCGCGGCGAACTCGTCGGCCGCGGACTCCAGCGACTTCGCCGCGGAGATGCCCCCGAACGGGCTCCACGGGAGGAACGCCAGCCCCAGCGAGGCGCAGTGCGCCAGCTCGCCCCCCGAGGACCGGTAGCCCGGCGAGAACTGGTTCTGCACGCTCACCAGCGCCGGGCCGACGATCTCCCGGGCGGCGTCGATCTGGCCGACGTCGGCGTTGGAGATACCGACCATCCGCACCAGCCCGTCGTCGAGGAGGGAGCGCAGCCCGCCCATCGTCTCCTCCCACGGCGTGGCCGGGTCGGGCCGGTGGAACTGGTAGAGCCCGATGGCGTCCACCCCGAGGCGGCGCAGCGAACCCTCGCAGGCCCGGCGCAGGTACCCAGGGGTGCCGTCCAGCTCCCAGTCGGTGCCGCGCCGGGTGTGCCCGCCCTTGGTGGCGACCAGCACGCCGGAGGTGTCGCCGCCGTACTCGGCCAGCGCCCGGGCGACGAGCTCCTCGTTGTGGCCGAACTCCGACTCGTCCCGGGCGTAGGCGTCCGCGGTGTCGATCAGGGTGACCCCGGCGTCCAGGGCGGCGTGGACGGTCGCGATCGCGTCCTCGGGGGAGGGGCGGTCCTCCTTGGTCGAGAGGGGCATGGCCCCCAGACCGATGGCGCTGACGGTGGCGTTCCCGAGGCGTCGCTGCTGCACGGGATCGTCGTGCCCCGCGGGTAGCGTCGGGAACCGTGACGTCGTTGTTCGACCCCGCGCCCGACGAGGGAGCAGCGCCGGTCGACCCGGGCGCCCCCCTGGCGGTCCGGATGCGCCCGCGGTCGCTGGACGAGGTCGTCGGGCAGCAGCACCTGCTCGGCCCGCGGGCCCCGCTGCGCCGGCTGGTCGAGGCCGACGAGCCGATGTCGCTGGTCCTCTACGGTCCGCCGGGCACCGGCAAGACGACGCTCGCGCACGTCATCTCGCTGGCCACCAAGCGGCAGTTCGTGCAGCTGTCGGCGCTGGACTCCGGGGTCAAGGAGGTGCGCGCGGTCATCACCTCGGCCAAGCGCGAGCTGACCATGGCCGGCCGGCGCACCGTGCTGTTCATCGACGAGGTGCACCGGTTCTCCAAGACCCAGCAGGACTCCCTGCTGTCCGCGGTCGAGGACCGGATCGTCAGCCTGATCGCGGCGACCACCGAGAACCCCTTCTTCTCCGTGGTCAGCCCGCTGCTGTCGCGCAGCTTGGTGCTCGCGTTGCAGTCGCTGGACGACGACGACGTCCGCACGCTGCTGCGCCGGGCGCTCACCAGCGACCGCGGTCTGGACGGCGCGGTGACGCTGGACGCCGAGGCCGAGGAGCACCTGGTCCGGATCGCCGGCGGGGACGGGCGCAAGGCGCTGACCGCGCTGGAGTCCGGCGCCGGCGCCGCGCTGGCCGCCGGGGTGACCGTGGTCGACCTGCCGACCCTGGAGACCGCGGTCGCGCAGGCCGCGGTGCGCTACGACCGCTCGGGGGACCAGCACTACGACATCGCCAGCGCGCTGATCAAGTCGATCCGGGGCAGCGACGTCGACGCGGCGCTGCACTACCTGGCCCGCATGGTCGAGGCGGGGGAGGACCCGCGCTTCATCGCCCGCCGGCTGGTCATCTCCGCCAGCGAGGACATCGGCATGGCCGACCCGACCGCGCTGCTCACGGCGGTCGCCGCCGCCGACGCGGTCGCCCTCATCGGCATGCCCGAGGGGCACTTCCCGCTCGCCCAGGCCGTCGTCCACCTGGCCACCGCGCCGAAGTCCAACGCCGTCACCGTGGCCATGGGCGAGTCCGTCGCCGACGTGCGTGCCGGGCTGGCCGGCCCGGTGCCGTCGGGGTTGCGCGACGCGCACTACGCCGGCGCGAAGAAGCTCGGCCACGGCAAGACCTACGTGTACCCGCACGCCCATCCCGACGGGGTCGTGCCGCAGCAGTACCCGCCGGACGCACTGGTCGGCCGCGACTACTACCGGCCCACCGGCCGGGGCGTGGAGGCGCAGATCGCCGCCCGGCTGGCCAAGTTGCGGGCGATCATCCGGCGCCGGGGCTGAGGCCGTCCCGTCCGCGGAGCACGGCCGTCGGCCCGCGCGGCTAGGGTTGCCCCACCGGGCGACGGGGACGCCGTCCGGACGAGACGACGTGTGTCGGCGACCAGAGGAGTGCACGGGTGTCCGCAGGAGAGTGGGCCGGGCTGATCGCAGCCGTGGCCGTGGTGCTGCTGGTCCTCTTCCTGGCGGTGCCGCTGCTCAAGCTGGGGCGCACCCTGGACGAGGCCACGCTCACCATCCGCCAGGTCCGGGAGCAGAGCCAGCCGATCCTGAGCCAGGCGTCGACGACGGTCACCCACGTCAACGCCAACCTCGAGCGGGTCGACGACATCACCGGCAACGCCGCGAACGTCTCGAGCAACGTGGCCGCGTTGACCAGCGTCTTCGCCGCCACGCTCGGCAGCCCGCTGATCAAGGTCGCCGCCTTCAGCTACGGCGTGCGCAGCGCCGCGAAGAAGAAGCGCGAGGGCCAGGCCCTGGCCGACGCCGAGCGGGCGGCCAAGGACGAGCGGCGGGCGCTGCGCGCCGGCCGGCGGGCCGCCTGATGCGCCGGCTGTTCTGGCTCGCCATGGGCATCACGATCGGCGCCCTGGTCGTGCGCAAGCTGTCGCAGGCCGCGGACAAGCTGACCCCGCAGAGCATGGCCGCCAACCTCGCCGACGGGCTCCGCGAGCTGGCGGCCGCGATCGGCGACTTCGGCGCCGAGGTCCGCGCCGGGATGGCCGAGCGCGAGGAGGAGCTGCGCGCCGGCACCGGCCTGGACGCCCCGCTGCCCGACCGCTCGCAGACCGCGCTGCCCGTCCGCCGCGGCGCGCACGCCGCGGACAGCTGAGCCCCCACCCCCCGCTGCCCCGAGCCGGGCAGCACCCGCTGGCTGGAGAACCGAGACCCACCGCATGCAGACCGCCGAGATCCGCCGCCGCTTCCTCGAGCACTTCGAGCAGCGCGGTCACACCGTCGTCCCCAGCGCCTCGCTGGTCTCGCCGGACCCCTCCCTGCTGTTCACCGTCGCCGGCATGGTGCCGTTCATCCCGTACCTGACCGGCCGGGAGCCCGCCCCGTACCCGCGGGCGACCAGCGTGCAGAAGTGCGTGCGGACCCTCGACATCGAGGAGGTCGGCAAGACCACCCGGCACGGCACGTTCTTCCAGATGAACGGCAACTTCTCCTTCGGCGACTACTTCAAGGCCGAGGCGATCCAGTACGCCTGGGAGCTGGTCACCGGCGCGGTCGCCGGCGGCGGGCTGGGCCTGGACCCGGAGCGGATCTGGCCGACGGTCTACCTGGACGACGACGAGGCGTTCGACGCCTGGAAGGCCTACGTCCCGGCCGAGCGCATCCAGCGGCGTGGCAAGGACGACAACTACTGGTCGACGGGGGCGGCCGGGCCGGCCGGCCCGTGCTCGGAGATCCACTACGACCGCGGCCCGGAGTACGGCCCGGGCGGCGGGCCGGAGGCCGACCCGACCGGCGACCGGTACCTGGAGATCTGGAACCTCGTCTTCATGCAGTACGAGCGGGGGCCGGGGGAGGGCAAGGACTTCCCGATCCTCGGCGAGCTGCCGAAGAAGAACATCGACACCGGCATGGGCCTGGAGCGGGTGGCCTTCCTGCTGCAGGGCGTCGACAACATGTACGAGATCGACGAGGTCGCCCCGGTGCTGCACAGGGCCGCCGAGCTCGCCGGGGTCCGCTACGGCGCCGACCACGAGGCCGACGTGCGGCTCCGGGTGGTCGCCGACCACGTGCGCAGCGGCCTGATGCTGATCAGCGACGGCGTCACCCCCGGCAACGAGGGCGGCGGCTACATCCTGCGCCGGCTGCTGCGCCGCGCGGTCCGGTCGATGAAGCTGCTCGGCGTCGAGGCGGCGTCCCTGCCCGAGCTGCTGCCGGTCTCCCGCGACGCGATGAGCGCCAGCTACCCCGAGGTCGCCGCCGACTTCGCGCGGATCTCCGGCATCGCCTACGCCGAGGAGGAGGCGTTCCGGCGCACCCTCACCGCCGGGACGGCGCTGTTCGACACCGCCGTCGCCCAGGCCAAGGCGGCCGGCGCGCCGGCGCTGTCGGGCACCCAGGCTTTCTCGCTGCACGACACCTACGGCTTCCCGATCGACGTCACCCTGGAGATGGCCGCCGAGCAGGGCGTGGCCGTCGACTTGGAGGGCTTCCGCGCCCTCATGAAGGAGCAGCGGGACCGCGCCCGGGCCGACGCGCGGGCCAAGCGCACCGGCTCGGTCGACGTCCTCGCCTACCGGCGGCTGCTCGCGGAGCACGGCCCCACCGACTGGCGGGCCTACGACACCCTGCGCACCGACTCGCGGGTGCTCGGGGTCGTCGACGAGTCCGACGGGGAGGACGACCAGGTCGTCGGCCCCGGCACGATCAGCCGGGTGGTGCTCGACCGCACCCCCTTCTACGCGGAGTCCGGCGGTCAGGTCGCCGACGCGGGGGAGCTGACCTGGGACGGCGGCCGGGCCGAGGTCATCGACGTCCAGCGCCCGGTGAAGGGGCTGCTCGCCCACCAGGTGCGCGTGCTCGAGGGAGAGCTGCGGCCCGGCGTGGAGCTGACCGCGGAGGTGGACCGGGAGTGGCGGCTCTCGGCATGCCAGGCGCACTCCGGCACGCACGTGCTGCACGCGGCGCTGCGCCAGGTGCTCGGACCGCAGGCCCTGCAGTCGGGCTCCTACAACCGGCCGGGCTACCTGCGGCTGGACTTCGCCTGGCAGGGCGCCCTCACCCCGCGGCAGCGGATCGACGTCGAGGACGTCGCCAACGCCGCGGTGCGCGCCGACCACGGTGTCCGCGCGCTGTACATGACGCTGCCCGAGGCGCGGGAGTTCGGCGCCCTGGCGCTGTTCGGCGAGACCTACGGCGAGCAGGTGCGCGTCGTGGAGATCGGCGGCGAGTGGTCCCGGGAGCTGTGCGGTGGCACCCACGTGCGCGGCAGCGCCCAGATCGGCACCCTCGCGCTCACCGGGGAGAGCTCGGTCGGCTCCGGCGCGCGCCGGGTCGAGGCGGCGGTCGGCCTCGAGGGGTTCCGGTACCTCGCCCGGGAGCGCGACCTGGTCCGTCAGCTCGCCGACCTGCTGAAGACCCCGCAGGACGGGCTGGTCGACCGGGTCAGCGGCATGCTGGCCCGGCTGCGCGACGCGGACAAGGAGCTGGCCGACCTCCGGGCGCAGCAGACCGTGGCCGCCGCCGGCGAGCTGGCCGCCGCGGCGAAGGACGTCGGCGGGGTCGCCGTGGTCACCGGGTCGCCGGCCGGGCTGACCGGCGGGGACCTGCGCAGCCTGGCGCTGGACGTGCGGGGGCGCCTCGGCGAGCGGCCGGCGGCCGTCGTGCTGGCCTCGGCCGCCGACGGCAAGGTCGCGCTCATCGCCGCGATCACCCCGGCGGCGCAGCAGCGCGGCCTGTCGGCCAACGACCTGCTCAAGGCCGCGGCGGGCCCGGTCGGTGGCCGGGGCGGCGGCAAGCCCGACGTGGCGCAGGGCGGGGGCACCGACCCGGCCGGCATCTCCGCGGCGCTGGCCGCCGCGGAGCGGGCGATCGAGGCGGCGGGCTCGTGAGCGCCCCGCCCGACGGCCCCGGCAGCGGACCGGGGGAGGAGCCGGTCGCCCAGTCCGGGCGGCCACCGGTGCCCCCGCCGTCCCTGCCGGATGCGCCGGCCGACGACGCCGACCGCGATCCGGCACCGGTGCACCACACCGATCCGGTCCCGTTCCCGCTCCCACCGGTGGCGCCGGCCGACGAGCCGGCGACGTCCCGGAAGCCGGCACCGGACGAGACGGGGGTGCTGGACCTCCGCGCCTACCCGCCGCGGGTGCCCGGGCGCACCGCCCGCCCGACCGGGGCGGAGGACGGTGAGGACGGGGCCGGGCGTGGCCGCTGAGAACGAGCCGGCTCACTGGAAGCCCGGACGCCGGATGGGTGTTGACGTCGGCAAGGTTCGGGTCGGCGTCGCCCTCTCCGACGCCACCGGCACCCTCGCCAGCCCGCTGGAGACCGTGCGGCGCGCGAAGGACAAGAGCGACCTGGACCGGCTGGCTGGGCTAGTTGTGACACACGATGTGGTCGAGGTGGTTGTGGGTTTGCCCATGCATCTGTCCGGCGCGTCAGGATCCTCGGCAAGAGATGCCAGTGCCTACGCTCGGGCCCTGGCCAGCCGCATCGGTAACGTCCCGGTGCATCTCGTTGACGAAAGGCTCTCCACCGTGACCGCAGCGAGCCACCTCCGCGCCGGGGGCATCGATGCTCGCCGGCAGCGCTCGGTGATCGATCAGGCTGCCGCCGTGGTCATCCTGCAGAGCCACCTCGACGCACGTCCTGCTGCTGGCCCCGACTCCGAGGGGCGCCACTCGTGACGGACCCGTCCTCGCCGCACCTCCGCGGCCGCCACTCCCAGCCCGACGCCGGCAGCGGCGCCGGGCGTCCTGCATCCGAGCTGCTCGCGGCCTGGACCGACGCCGACCCGATGTCGGACAACGCCGTCCGGCGCGGCCGACGTCGCGCGCCGGACACCGATGCCGCCAGGACGCCCGCCCGGTCCACCGGCGGGATCGGCCTGGCCGAGCGTCCGGGCCTGCCGACGCCCCGCCGGGACGACGAGCACGCCGTACCTCCGCGGGTGCTCCGCGGCCCGGCCGCGGCGGCGGCCACCCCGGCCGGTTGGCCGTGGGGCGGGGATGACCGGGGCGCCGCGGGTCCCGCACAGCTGGTCACCGCCCCGCGTACGACGGAGATGTCCGCGGCCCGGCCTCTGCTGCCCGCGCTCGACGGCAGGCCGACGACCCGGCAGAGTGCTCCTGTGCCGCGCCTTCCCGACGACGCCTCCCGGCGTCGCCCTGCCGCCGGACCCGGCGCGCGCCGGAGCGGTGACCCGGAGCGGGCCGAGGGCAGCCTGGCCGGGCTCGCCGGAGCGGGCCCGTGGCGTGCGGAGTCCGACGACGACCTGGCGACCGAGGTGCACCCCGCCGTGGACGGCGGCCACCTGCTCACCGATCCGCGCGCCGCGCTGCCCGGGACACCGGCCCGGCGCGCCGCCGAGCAGCGCCACCACGCCCCCGACCCGGACGGCGAGCGGTACGCCGACGAGGCCTACCCCGAGACCGGGGAGCAACGGGTCTTCGACGAGACCGGTGGGCTCGAGATGCTCGTCGACGACGGCGTCCCCGGTGAGCCCCCGACCGACCAGGGCGGCGGTGGTGGCCGCGGGCGTCGCGGCGGTGGCGGCCGGCGGCGCAAGCGGCGCCCGCTCACCGTGCTGCTGTCCCTGCTGGTGCTCGCGGGGGTCGTGCTGGGGGCGCTCTTCGGCGGCAAGGCGCTGTGGCAGACCATCAACCCGATGGCCGAGGACTACCCCGGCACCGGCACCGGCCAGGTGGAGATCCGGGTCAACGACGGCGACTCGCTGCGCACCGTGGCCGGCACGCTCGTCGAGGCCGACGTGATCGCCTCCGCCGAGCCGTTCCTGGATGCCGCGAAGGCCAACGCCTCGGCGACCGGGTTGCAGCCGGGCGTCTACGACATGCGGCTGCAGATGTCCGGCCAGGCCGCGCTGGACCTGCTGCTGCACCCGGACACGAAGATGGTCACCCGGGTCACCATCCCGGAGGGCCAGACGGTGGCCCAGGCCCTGCAGCGGCTGGCCGACAGCACCGGCGTCCCGCTGGCGGAGTGGCAGGCCGCGGCGGCCGACCCGGCCGCGCTGGGCCTGCCGCCCTACGCCAACGGGCTGCTGGAGGGGTTCCTCTTCCCGGCCACCTACGAGATCGACCCGGACGACACCCCGGTGTCCGTGCTCACGGAGATGGTCTCGGGCACCGTCGCGATGCTCGACGAGCTGCAGGTGCCCGTGGAGCGGCGGCTGTCGGTGATCACCGAGGCCAGCATCGTGCAGGCCGAGGCCAGCTCGGTCGAGGACATGGCGAAGGTGGCCCAGGTCCTCAACAACCGGATCGCCCAGGGCATGCGCCTGCAGATGGACTCGACGGTGAACTACGCGAACGGCAAGGGCGGCATCACCACCACCGCCGAGGACCGCGCCAACCCCTCGCCGTACAACACCTACTTCCACGAGGGCCTGCCGCCGGGCGCCATCAGCAACCCCGGCCGGGACGCCGTCGCCGCGACGATGAACCCCGCACCGGGCGACTGGCTGTTCTTCGTGGTGGTCGACCCCGACACCGGGGAGACGCGGTTCGCCGCCACCGCGGAGGAGCACGGGCGCAACGTCCTGCTGTTCCAGCAGTGGCTGCAGGAGAACCCGGGTAATTGACGCACCGTCCACCGAGCGGGCCGGTCCGGCCGTGAGGGCAGCCGTCCTCGGCCGGCCGATCGCCCACTCGCTGTCGCCGCTGCTGCACCGCGCGGCCTACGCGGCCCTGGGCCTCACCGACTGGACCTACGACGCCCTCGACATCGGCGCCGAGGACCTGCCGGTGCTGCTGGCCGGCCTCGGCCCGGAGTGGCGCGGCTTCTCGGTGACGATGCCCTGCAAGCAGGCCGCGGTCGACGCGGCCGACGAGGTCGACCAGCTGCCCCGCCTGCTGCACGCGGCCAACACGCTGGTGCGCACGCCGGCCGGGTGGCGGGCGGAGAACACCGACGTGACCGGGGTCGGCCTGGCGCTGCGGCTGGCCGGGGTGGACGCCGTCGAGCACGCGGCCGTCCTCGGCGCCGGTGGGACCGCCGCGGCCGCCGCGGTGGCGCTGGCCTCGCTGGGCGCCCGGCAGGTGGACGTCGTCGTTCGCGAGCCGGCCCGGGCCGGGGACCTGTTGCGGGTGCTGGGCACGCTGGGAGTGTCCGCCGACGTGCAGCGACTGGACCGGACGGGCACGCTGACCGCTCCGGTGGTCGTCAGCACGGTGCCGGTCTCGGGTCAGCCGGCCGTCGCCGACCTCGCCTGGTGGCGCGGCCAGACCGTGCTCGACGTGCTGTACGCGGGCTGGCCGACGCCGCTGGCGCAGCGGGTGGAGCAGGCCGGCGGCACGGTGATCAGCGGCCTGGAGGTGCTGTTCTGGCAGGCCACCGCCCAGGTGGAGCTGATGACCGGCTGCCCGGCGCCGATCGAGGCCATGCGCGCCGCGCTCGACGCCTGACCCGACCGTGCTGATCCCGGCCGGCGCCCTGGCGGGCCTGCTGGTGGGCCCGTGGCTGGCGGCCACGACCGTCCGCCTCGCCGAGCGGGACCCCGGGGCCCGGCCCACCCGGCGCCGGGTGCTGGTCACGGCAGCCGTGTCGGCCGGCGCCCTCGCCGCGGCGCCCGCGCTCACCGGCCTGCGCCCGGCGACCGTCGCGCTCGCCTGGTTCGGCGGCGCGGCCGTGGTGCTGGCCGGGGTGGACCTGGCCTGCCACCGGCTGCCCGACCGGGTCACGTTCCCCGCGGCCGCCGTCTGCGCGGCGGCCCTGCTCGCCGATGCCCTGGTCACCGGGGAGTGGACGGCGGCGGGACGGGGCGCCGCCGCCGCGGCCGGTGTGCTGGTGCTCGCCACCGGCGCGCGGCTGGTCTCGCCGGGCGGGCTGGGACGCGGCGACGTGAAGCTGCTCGGGCTGCTCGGCCTGCTGCTGGGCTGGGCGGGCTGGGGCGTGCTCGTCGGCGGGGTGCTGGCCGGGTTCGGAGCCGGCGCGCTGGGGTCCCTGGTCCTCGTGGCCGTCGGCCGGGCCGGCTGGCGCACCGCGGTCGCCTTCGGACCGGCCCTCCTGGTGGGCGCGTACACCGCGCTCGCACTCGCCGGGCCGCTGCCGACCGCGTGACCGCCCGGGGCGCCGGAGGAGGCGACTGGCAGAATCCGTCGCATGTTGCGCTGGCTGACCGCCGGTGAGTCGCACGGCCAGCAGCTCACCGCCATCCTCGAGGGACTGCCCGCCGGCGTGCGGGTGCAGACCTCCGACCTCGACGCCCAGCTCGCCCGCCGTCGCCTCGGCCACGGCCGGAGCGCGCGGATGAGCTTCGAGGAGGACGTCGTCACCCTGACCGGCGGCGTCCGGCACGGGGTCACCCAGGGCGGTCCCATCGCCGTCCAGATCGGCAACACCGAGTGGCCGAAGTGGCAGACCGTCATGGCCGCCGACCCGGTGGACGCCGACGTGCTGGAGGGGCAGGCGCGCAACGCGCCGCTCACCCGTCCCCGCCCCGGCCACGCCGACCTCGCCGGCATGCAGAAGTACGGGTTCGACGACGTCCGGCCGGTGCTGGAACGGGCCAGCGCCCGGGAGACCGCGGCCCGGGTCGCCCTGGGCACCGTGGCGCAGCAGTTCCTGCACCAGGTGCTCGGCGTCCGGGTGGTCAGCCACGTGGTGGGGATCGGCCCGGTCACGGTGCCCGACGGCGTGCTGCCCGGCCCCGAGGACACCCCGCGCATCGACGAGGACCCGGTCCGCTGCGCCGACCCGGACACCAGTGGGCTGATGGTCGCCGAGGTCGACGACGCCCGGAAGTCCGGTGACACGCTCGGTGGCGTCATAGAGGTCGTCGTGCACGGCCTGCCGCCGGGCCTGGGCAGCCACGTGCACTGGGACCGGCGGCTGGACTCCCGGCTGGCCGGCGCGCTCATGGGCGTGCAGTCGGTGAAGGCGGTCGAGGTCGGCGACGGGCTGGAGACCTCGCGGCGCCGGGGGTCGGTCGCCCACGACGAGATCGACGTCGTCGACACCGCGGACGGACGGCGCAGCGTGCACCGGCGCACCGACCGCGCCGGCGGCATCGAGGGCGGCATGACCAACGGCGAGGTGCTGCGGGTGCGGGCGGCGATGAAGCCGATCAGCACCGTGCCGCGCGCGCTCGCCACCGTCGACGTCGCCACCGGGGAGGCCGCCGTCGCGATCAACCAGCGCAGCGACGCCTGCGCGGTGCCGCGCGGCAGCGTCGTGATGGAGGCGATGGTCGCTCTCGTGCTCGCCGACGCCGTCCTGGAGAAGTTCGGCGGTGACTCGGTGCCCGAGACCCGGCGCAACGTGCGGTCCTACCTCGACGCCCTCCCGTACCGGTGACGCCGCGACTGGTGCTCGTCGGTCCGCCGGCGGCGGGGAAGACCTCGGTGGGGACGGCGGTCGCCGCCGCCCTCGGCCTGACCTTCCGCGACACCGACGCCGACGTGGAGGCCACCACCGGGACGACGGTCGCCGACCTGTTCGTGCAGCACGGTGAGCCGCACTTCCGGGCGTTCGAGGAGCGCGCCGTGGCCACCGCGCTGGTCGAGCACGACGGCGTCCTGGCCCTCGGTGGCGGTGCCGTCACCAGCGCGGGGACCCGGGAGCTGCTGGCCGCCGCCGGTCGCGGCGGTGCCACGGTCGTCTGGCTCGACGTCGACCTGCACTCCGCCGCGAAGCGCGTCGGCCTCTCCCGGGACCGGCCGATCCTGGGCGTGAACCCGCGGGCGATGCTGCGCACCATGCTGGAGACCCGCGCCCCGCTCTACGCCGAGGTCGCCACCGTCACCGTGACCACCGGCGGACGATCCGTCGAAGAGGTCGTCGCCGAGGTGCTGGGCGTCCTGCGCACCGCCGGCGAGGTCACCCCGTGACCGCCCGGCGGATCACCGTGGCCGGGGACCGGCCCTACGAGGTGCTCATCGGGCCCGGTGCGCAGGCGCAGCTGGGCGTGGTGCTGGCCGGCACCGCGCGGGCCGCGGTCGTGCACAGCCGCGCCCTGGCCGCGGCGGCCGGAGCCGCGGTGGAGACGCTGCAGCAGGCCGGGGTGGCCGCGGAGGCGGTCGTCGTCCCCGACGGTGAGGCCGCCAAGACCGCTGAGGTCGCCGCGGGCGCCTGGGAGGAGTTCGGCCGGCTCGGGCTCACCCGCTCCGACGCGGTCGTCGGGGTCGGCGGGGGCGCGGTAACCGACCTGGCCGGCTTCCTCGCCGCGACCTGGCTGCGCGGGGTGCGGGTGGTGCAGGTGCCGACCAGCCTGCTGGGCATGGTCGACGCCGCGGTCGGCGGCAAGACCGGCATCAACACCGCGGCCGGCAAGAACCTGGTCGGGGCCTTCCACCCGCCGGTCGCCGTCCTCGCGGACACCGACGCGCTCGCCGGCCTGCCCGGGGCGGAGTTCCGCGCGGGGCTGGCCGAGGTGGTGAAGTGCGGGTTCATCGCCGACGGCCGGATCCTGGAGCTGCTCGACGCCGACCCCACCGGCCGGACCGGCACCGGCGAGCTGATCGCCCGGGCCGTGCAGGTCAAGGCGGACGCGGTGGGGGAGGACCTCTACGACACCGGCCGCCGCGAGTTCCTCAACTACGGGCACACGCTGGCCCACGCGATCGAGCGGGTCGAGGACTTCGGCTGGCGGCACGGCGAGGCGGTCGCCGTCGGGCTGGTGTTCGCCGCGGAGCTCGCCGGGCAGGCCGGGCTCCTCCCGCGTGCCGACGTCGACCGGCACCGGCAGCTGGTCGCGGCCCTGGGGCTGCCCACCACCTACCGCGGCGACTGGTCGCGGCTGCAGGCGGTGATGCGCATGGACAAGAAGGCACGCGGGGCCTCGCTGCGCTTCGTCGTCCTCGACGGGCTGGGCCCGCGCATCCTGACCGACCCCGACCAGGCCTGGCTGGACGCAGCCTGGGCAGCCGTCAACGGAGAGGCCGCATGACGATCCAGGTGCTCAACGGCGCCAACCTCGGCCGGCTGGGCAAGCGCGAGCCGGAGAAGTACGGGACGACGACGTACGCCGAACTCGTCGGGCTGATCGAGACCGCCGCGGCCGGGCTGGGCGTGGAGGTCGTCGTCCGGCAGACCGACTCGGAGGCCGAGCTGCTCGGCTGGGTGTTCGACGCGGCGGACGCCGGGGACCCGGTGGTGATCAACCCGGGCGGCTGGTCGCACACCTCGGTGGTGCTGCACGACGCGCTGGCCGGCCTCCGCGCGCCGCTGGTCGAGGTGCACCTGACCAACGTCCACGCCCGGGAGGAGTTCCGTCACCTCTCCTACGTGTCCCGGGTCGCCGACGGGGTGATCGCCGGGCTGGGCGTGCAGGGCTACGAGCTGGCGCTCCGGTACCTGGCCGCGAGGGGCGCGTCATGACGAGGGAGGCCGGGCGGCGGGACCGGCTGCGGGCGGTCGCCGCGGAGCGCGGGCTGGACGCCGTCCTGGTCACCAACCTGCTCAACGTCCGCTACCTGACCGGGTTCACCGGCTCCAACGCCGCGCTGCTGCTGCGCGCGGACGGCGACGACGTCCTGGGCACCGACGGGCGGTACACGACCCAGGCCGGCACCCAGGTCCCGGACCTGGAGCTGCTGATCGACCGGGCGACGGTGCCGGCGCTGGCCGCCCGGGCGGCGCACCTGGGCACCGGCCGGCTCGGCTTCGAGTCCCACGACGTCACCGTCGACGGGCTGCGCACCCTGGAGCGGGTGCTGGCCGACCAGGCCACCGGCGGCCCGGTCGCCGAGCTGGTCAGCGTCCGGCGCGCGGTGGAGGACCTCCGCGCGGTCAAGGACGACGGCGAGATCGAGTCGCTGCGCCGGGCCTGCACGATCGCCGACCGGGCGCTCGCCGAGCTGGCCGCCGAGGGTGCGCTGCGGCCCGGGCGCAGGGAGCTGCAGGTCGGCCGCGAGCTCGACGCCCGGATGCTCGCGCTGGGCGCGGAGGCGCCGAGCTTCGAGACGATCGTGGCCGCCGGCGCCAACTCCGCGATCCCGCACCACCGGCCCGACGCCACCGAGCTGCGGGACGGCGACCTCCTCAAGCTGGACTTCGGCGCGACCGTCGACGGGTACCACTCGGACATGACCCGCACGCTGGTCCTCGGCGGCGCCGCCGACTGGCAGCGCGAGGTCTACGAGCTCGTCGCCGCCGCGCAGGCGGCCGGCCGGGCCGCCCTGGCCGTCGGCGCCGACGTGACCGCGGTGGACGCCGCGGCCCGTGAGGTGATCGTGGCCGCCGGGCACGGTGAGCACTTCACCCACGGGCTCGGCCACGGGGTGGGGCTGGAGATCCACGAGGCGCCGGGCATCTCCGCCCTGGGCGCAGGTACCCTGGCCGCTGGCATGGCCGTCACCGTGGAGCCGGGGGTCTACCTGCCCGGCCACGGCGGTGTCCGGATCGAGGACACGCTGGTGGTCACGGAGGACGAGCCCGAGTTGTTGACCCTCACGAGCAAGGAACTGCTGGTCATCTGATGGCTACCACCAACGACCTCAAGAACGGCATCGTCCTCAACCTGGACGGCCAGCTCTGGACCGTCACCGACTTCCAGCACGTGAAGCCCGGCAAGGGCGGCGCCTTCGTGCGCACCACGTTGAAGAACGTGCTCTCCGGGAAGGTCGTCGACAAGACCTTCAACGCCGGCACCAAGGTCGAGACGGCCACCGTCGACAAGCGGAGCATGAGCTACCTGTACCTCGACGGCACCGACTTCGTCTTCATGGACCTGGAGACCTACGACCAGATCCACGTCCCGGCCGAGACCGTGGGCGGGGGCGCGGACTACCTGCTGGAGAACACCGAGGTCATCGTCGCCGTGCACGAGGGGACGCCGCTGTACGTGGAGCTCCCGGTGACCATGGAGCTCGTCGTCGAGCACACCGACCCGGGTCTGCAGGGCGACCGGTCCACCGGTGGCACGAAGCCGGCCACCCTGGAGACCGGCGCGCAGATCCAGGTGCCGCTGTTCATCAGCACCGGCGAGAAGCTCAAGGTCGACACCCGCGACGGCCGGTACCTCGGCCGGGTCAGCTGACCTGATCGATGGCCGCCCGATCCAAGGCGCGCAAGCGCGCGGTCGACGTCCTCTACGAGGCCGACCTGCGCCGCAGCGACCCGCTCGCGGTGCTCCGTGACCGGGTCGCCGACGGCAACCCTCCGGTGCCGGAGCACGCCGTCCGGCTGGTGGAGGGCGTGGTCGAGCAGCAGCCGCGGATCGACGAGCTGATCGAGCAGCACACCCGCGGCTGGTCGCTCGATCGGCTGCCCGACGTGGACCGGGCCATCCTGCGGATGGCGGTCTACGAGCTGCTGTGGGTCGACGACGTCCCGGACGCCGTGGCGATCGACGAGGCCGTGGAGCTGGCCAAGGCGCTGTCCACCGACGACTCGCCGGCCTACGTCAACGGCGTCCTCGGCGCGATCGTCGCCTCGGAGATCCCCACCTGAACAGGACCCTCTGCCACCTACGCCCGACGCGGGCCCACGCAGCGGGGCCGCACGCGGAACGGCCCGCCCCCGGGACCGGGGGCGGGCCGCTCGCGTCCGTTCAGCGGGGAGCGCGGCGGCGGTCCCAGCCGTTGTCCTCGGCGGCGTCCTCGGTGGCGTAGCCGATCCCGTCGGCGCCGGGGGAGAGGACACCCCACTCGATCAGCCGGGTGGTGAGCTCGTCGGGGCTCATGTCGTAGATGATCGCCAGCGACTTCAGGTCCTCCGCGCGGATGGAGAGGACCTTGCCGTTGTAGTCGTGCCGCTGCGCCTGGATGGTCGACGCGTAGCGGGCCAGCGGGCCGGCCTCGTCGGCGGGCAGCGAGCCCAGCGACTCGAGGTTCAGCACGATCTTGGTGCTCTTGGTGACCGCCGAACTCGGCCGCGGGTCGGGCAGCAGCTCGGACACCGGCACGCCGTAGAACACGGCGAGCTCGGAGAGCCGCTGGACGGTGACCGCCCGGTCGCCACGCTCGTAGGACCCCACGACCACGGCCTTCCAGCGGCCGTGGGACTTGTCCTCCACGCCCTGCAGCGACAGACCCTGCTGGTTGCGGATCGCCCGGAGGCGGGCGCCCAGCGCCCGGGAGTAGTCGGTGCTCATCGGCTCTGCTCACTGACTGTCGTTGGAAGGGGGCGGCGTTCGTGACGCAGAGTACCGACCAGGCCAGGCATGCGACAGTCCAGCGGCTCTCTTCCGGAACTTCTGCACGGAACGGACGCGGCGAGGGTCACATCCGGTGGTGCAGTACCGTCGTCAACGGTCCCGCCTCCAGGTCGACACGCGTGTCGGTCACGGAGGGCTCCTTTAACGACCCGTCCAGTGAGGCGGGGAAGGAGGCCTGATGACCATGTCATCTGAGCTGTCATCTGATCTGCCCGCACCGCCCCCCTTGCTGACCGGCGACGACGTCGCCCGGGTCGTCGACCGGGTGGCCCACCAGCTGATCGAGCGGGCGGCGAGCTCCGCCCCGGCCGGGGCCGCCGACGGCGGTCTGGCCGACCTGGTCCTGGTCGGCATCCCCACCCGCGGCGCCCCGCTGGCCCGCCGGCTGGCCGCCCGCATCGAGGCGTTCACCGGCACCGCGGTCGACGTCGGCACCGTCGACATCACCCTTCACCGCGACGACCTGCGCACCCGCGGGGTGCGGGCGCTGGAGGAGACCCGGCTGCCCGCGGCGGGGATCGACGGGCGGCTGGTCGTCCTGGTCGACGACGTCCTCTTCTCCGGGCGCTCGGTGCGCGCCGCCCTCGACGCGCTGCGCGACCTCGGCCGCCCGCGCGCGGTGCAGCTGGCCGTGCTGGTCGACCGCGGCCACCGGGAGCTGCCCATCCGCGCCGACTACGTGGGCAAGAACGTGCCCACGTCGCGGGCGCAGCAGGTCCGGGTGAAGCTGGCAGAGGTGGACGGCGTGGACGAGGTCCGGGTCCTGGACGGTGGTGACCGGTGAGGCGACATCTGCTGGAAGCCGCGGACCTGGACCGGGCCGACGCGACGCTGGTCCTCGACACCGCCGCGCAGATCGAGGCCGCGCTGACCGGCCGCGAGGTCAAGAAGCTGCCCACGCTGCGCGGCCGCACGGTGGTGAACCTCTTCTTCGAGGACTCCACCCGGACCCGCATCTCCTTCGAGCTGGCGGCCAAGCGGCTGTCCGCCGACGTCATCAACTTCTCCGCCAAGGGCAGCAGCGTCTCCAAGGGCGAGAGCCTCAAGGACACCGCGCTCACCCTGGAGGCGATGGGCTCGGACGCGATCGTCGTCCGGCACCCCGCCTCCGGCGCCCCGCACCGGCTGGCCCGGTGGGTGCAGGGCAGCGTGGTGAACGCCGGGGACGGCACCCACGAGCACCCGACCCAGGCGCTGCTGGACGCGTACACGATCCGCCAGCGGCTCGGCCGGCTCGACGGCGTCCGGGTGGCGATCGTCGGCGACGTGCTGCACAGCCGGGTCGCCCGGTCCAACGTGCGGCTGCTGTCCGCCCTCGGCGCCGAGGTCGCCGTGGTGGCACCGCCGACGCTGCTGCCGGTGGGCGTGGGCAGCTGGCCGGTGACGGTCAGCTACGACCTGGACGCCGTCCTGCCCAAGGCCGACGTGGTGATGATGCTGCGGGTGCAGGCGGAGCGGATGAACGCCTCGTTCTTCCCGAGCGCCCGCGAGTACAGCCGGCGCTACGGCCTGGACGCCCGCCGGATGGCCGCGCTGCCCGACGAGGCGATCGTCATGCACCCCGGCCCGATGAACCGCGGCATGGAGATCGCCGCCGAGGTCGCCGACTCCGCCCGCTCCACGATCGTCGACCAGGTCAGCAACGGCGTCACCGTGCGCATGGCCGTCCTCTACCTGCTCCTGGGAGGGAGTCCCTCATGAGCGTGATCATCAAGGGCGCCCGCCCGTACGGCGAGGACGCCGTCGACCTGCTGCTCACCGACGGCACGATCACCGCGATCGGCGACCGGCTCTCGTCCCCGGGCGCCGACGTGGTGGACGCGGCCGGGCTGGTCGCCCTGCCCGGCCTGGTCGACCTGCACACCCACCTGCGCGAGCCCGGCCGGGAGGACGCCGAGACCGTCGAGACCGGCAGCCGCGCCGCGGCGCTGGGCGGGTTCACCGCGGTGCACGCGATGGCCAACACCGACCCGGTGGCCGACACCGCCGGCGTGGTCGAGCAGGTGTGGCGGCTCGGCCAGGAGGCCGGCCTGGTCGACGTCGTCCCGGTGGGGGCGGTGACCGTCGGGCTGCGCGGGGAACGGCTGGCCGAGCTCGGCGCGATGGCCGACTCCGCGGCCCGGGTGCGGGTCTTCTCCGACGACGGGCACTGCGTCGCCGACCCGGCGCTGATGCGCCGCGCGCTGGAGTACGTGAAGGCCTTCGACGGCGTCGTCGCCCAGCACGCCGAGGAGCCGCGGCTCACCGTCGGCGCGCAGATGAACGAGGGCGAGCGCTCCGCCCGGCTCGGCCTCGGCGGCTGGCCGGCCGCCGCCGAGGAGGCGGTCATCGCCCGCGACGTGCTGCTCGCCGGGCACGTCGGCGCCCGGCTGCACGTCTGCCACGTCTCGACGGCCGGCTCGGTGGAGATCCTGCGCTGGGCCAAGGGCCGCGGGGTGCAGGTGACCGCCGAGGTCACCCCGCACCACCTGCTGCTCACCGACGAGTGCGCCGAGACCTACGACCCGGTGTTCAAGGTCAACCCGCCGCTGCGCACGGAGGCCGACGTGCAGGCCCTGCGGGAGGGTCTGGCCGACGGGACGATCGACGCGGTCGGCACCGACCACGCCCCGCACGCGGTGGAGGACAAGGAGAGCGAGTGGGCCGCCGCCCGGCCCGGGATGCTCGGCCTGGAGCAGGCGCTGTCCGTCGTCCTGGAGACGATGGTCGCCCCCGAGCTGCTCGACTGGCGCGGCGTGGCCGACCGGATGTCGGTGCGCCCGGCGGCCATCGGCCGCCTCGGCTCGCACGGGCGGCCGCTGGCCGTCGGCGAGCCCGCGAACCTGCTGCTGCTCGACCCCGCGCACCGGGCCGCCGTCGACCCGGCCGCGCTGGCCAGCCGCAGCCGCAACAGCCCCTATGCCGGCCGGGAGCTCCCCGGCCGGGTGGTCGCCACGTTCCTGCGGGGCCAGGCGACCGTTCTGGACGGGAAGGCACTCAAGTGACAGAAGCGCTCCTCGTGCTCGAGGACGGGCGCACGTTCCGCGGCGAGGCCTACGGGAAGCTCGGGACGACGGTGGGTGAGGCGGTCTTCGCGACCGGCATGACCGGGTACCAGGAGACCCTCACCGACCCCAGCTACGCGCAGCAGATCGTCGTGATGACCGCGCCGCACATCGGCAACACCGGGGTCAACGCCGAGGACGACGAGAGCCGCCGCATGTGGGTGGCCGGCTTCGTCGTCCGCGACGCCGCCCGCCGGCCGGCCAACTGGCGGGCCACCGGCAGCCTGGACGACGAGCTCGTGGCGCAGGGCGTCGTCGGGATCAGCGGCCTGGACACCCGCGCGCTGACCCGCCACCTGCGCGACCGCGGCGCGATGCGCGCCGGGATCAGCAGCGAGGGGCTGTCGGCCGAGGAGCTGCTGGCCCGGGTGACCGCCAGCCCGCAGATGACCGGCGCCGACCTCGCCCCCTCGGTGAGCGCCGACCAGCCGTACGTCGTCCCGGCGATCGGGGAGAAGCGGTTCCAGATCGCCGCGCTCGACCTCGGCATCAAGACCGCGACCCCGCGGTCGCTGGCCGAGCTCGGCGTGGAGACCCACGTGCTCCCCGCCACCGCCACCGCCGCCGACCTGCTCGAGCACGGCATCGACGGCGTCTTCGTCTCCAACGGCCCCGGCGACCCGGCGGCCGCCGACTACGCGGTCGAGGCCGTCCGCGGCGTGCTGGAGGCGCGCCGACCGCTGTTCGGCATCTGCTTCGGCAACCAGATCCTCGGCCGCGCGCTGGGGCTGGGCACCTACAAGCTGCGGTTCGGCCACCGCGGGCTCAACCAGCCGGTCCTCGACCGGGTCAGCGGCACGGTGCGGGTCACCAGCCACAACCACGGCTTCGCCGTCGACGCGCCGCTGGACCGGCCGGTCGACACCCCGTTCGGGCCGGTCGAGGTCAGCCACGTGGGCCTCAACGACGACGTCGTGGAGGGGCTGCGGCTGCTGGAGGCCCCAGCCTTCAGCGTGCAGTTCCACCCCGAGGCCGCCGCCGGCCCGCACGACGCCAACCCGCTGTTCGGTCGGTTCGTCGACCTGATGGCCGCATCGAAGGAAGGCAGCGCGGTGACACCACCACCGGTCGTCGAGTCGAGCACGGGGGAGCACGCCTGATGCCCAAGCGCAGCGACATCGGCCACGTGATGGTGATCGGCTCCGGTCCGATCGTCATCGGGCAGGCCAGCGAGTTCGACTACTCCGGCACCCAGGCCTGCCGGGTGCTCAAGGCCGAGGGGCTGCGGGTCAGCCTGGTGAACAGCAACCCGGCGACGATCATGACCGACCCCGAGGTCGCCGACGCCACCTACATCGAGCCGCTCACCCCGGACTTCGTCGAGCGGGTCATCGCCGCCGAGCGCCCGGACGCGCTGCTGGCCACCCTCGGTGGGCAGACCGCGCTCAACATCGCCATCGGGCTGTACGAGAACGGCGTCCTGGACAAGTACGGCGTCGCGCTCATCGGCGCCGACGTGGAGGCGATCAACCGCGGCGAGGACCGGCAGATGTTCAAGGACATCGTCCGCTCCATCGGCGCCGACGCCCCCCGCTCGCGGGTCTGCGCCTCGGTCGAGGAGGCGCTGGAGACCGCGGTCGAGGTCGGCTACCCGGTCGTGATCCGGCCGAGCTTCACGATGGGCGGGCTCGGCTCGGGCATCGCCACCGACGAGCCGATGCTGCGCCGGATGGCCGGGCACGGGCTGGCCGACTCCCCGGTGCACACCGTCCTCATCGAGGAGTCGGTGCTCGGCTGGAAGGAGTACGAGCTCGAGCTGATGCGCGACCGCAGCGACAACGTGGTCGTGATCTGCTCGATCGAGAACATCGACGCGATGGGCGTGCACACCGGCGACTCGGTGACCGTGGCCCCGGCGATGACCCTCACCGACCGCGAGTACCAGCAGATGCGCGACGTCGGCATCGCGGTGCTGCGGGCGGTCGGGGTGGAGACCGGCGGCTGCAACATCCAGTTCGCCGTCCACCCGGAGACCGGCCGGCTGGTCGTCATCGAGATGAACCCGCGGGTCTCCCGCTCCAGCGCGCTGGCGTCGAAGGCCACCGGCTTCCCGATCGCCAAGATCGCCGCGAAGCTGGCGATCGGCTACACCCTCGACGAGATCACCAACGACATCACCGGGGTCACCCCGGCGTCGTTCGAGCCGGCGCTGGACTACGTCGTGGTGAAGATCCCGCGCTTCGCCTTCGAGAAGTTCCCCGGCGCCGACCCTCGGCTGACCACCACGATGAAGAGCGTCGGCGAGATCATGGCGCTCGGCCGCAACTTCACCGAGGCGCTGGGCAAGGCGATGCGGTCCACCGAGACCAAGGCCGCCGGGTTCTGGACCGGTCTGGAAGACGGGTCCAGCGCCGAGGAGCTGCTCGAGGAGCTGCGCACCCCGGTCGACGGGCGGCTGTACCTGGCCCACCGGGCGCTGGCCGCCGGCGCCACGGTCGAGCAGGTCGCGCAGGCCAGCGGCTTCGACGCCTGGTTCGTCGACCAGATCGCCCTGGTGGACGAGGTCGGCGAGCAGGTGCGGGCCGCCCCGGCGCTCACCCCGGAGCTGCTGCGCCGGGCCAAGCGGCACGGCCTGTCCGACCGGCAGGTGGCCGCGCTGCGTCCGGAGCTGTCCGGTGAGGACGGCGTCCGGCTGCTGCGCCACCGGCTGGGGATCCGCCCTGTCTACAAGACCGTGGACACCTGCGCGGCCGAGTTCGCCGCCCGCACGCCCTACCACTACTCGTCCTACGACGAGGAGACCGAGGTCGAGCCGCGGGAGAAGCCGGCGGTGCTCATCCTCGGCTCCGGCCCCAACCGGATCGGCCAGGGCGTCGAGTTCGACTACTCCTGCGTGCACGCCGTGATGGCACTGCAGGACGCCGGCTACGAGGCGGTGATGGTCAACTGCAACCCGGAGACCGTCTCCACCGACTACGACACCGCCGACCGGCTGTACTTCGAGCCGCTGACCTTCGAGGACGTCCTCGAGGTCGTCGACGCCGAGCGGGCGGCCGGGCCGGTCGCCGGGGTCATCTGCACCCTGGGCGGGCAGACCCCGCTGGGCCTGGCGCAGCGGCTCAAGGACGCCGGCGTCCCGGTGCTCGGCACGGCTCCCGAGGCGATCGACGCCGCGGAGGACCGCGGCGAGTTCTCCCGGGTGCTGCACGACACCGGGCTGCCCGCGCCCAAGCACGGCACCGCCACCACGTTCGCCGAGGCGCGGGAGATCGCCGCGGCGGTCGGCTACCCGGTGCTGGTCCGCCCCTCCTACGTGCTGGGCGGCCGGGGCATGGAGATCGTCTACGACGACGCCACGCTCGAGTCCTACATCACCAAGGCCACCGACGTGAGCACCGACCACCCGGTGCTGGTCGACCGCTTCCTCGAGGACGCGATCGAGATCGACGTCGACGCGCTCTACGACGGCACCGACCTGTACCTCGGCGGGGTCATGGAGCACATCGAGGAGGCCGGGGTGCACTCCGGCGACTCGGCCTGCGCCCTGCCGCCGATCACCCTGGGCGGCGCGGACCTGGCGCACATCCGCACCGCGACCGAGGCGCTGGCCGCCCGGATCGGGGTGCGCGGGCTGATGAACGTCCAGTACGCGCTCAAGGACGACGTCCTCTACGTGCTGGAGGCCAACCCGCGCGCCAGCCGGACCGTGCCGTTCGTCTCGAAGGCCACCGCCGTGCAGCTGGCCAAGGCCGCGGCGCGGATCGCGGTCGGGCAGACCATCGCCGAGCTGCGGACCGCCGGGGTGCTCCCGGCGACCGGCGACGGCGGCGAGATGCCGGCCGACGCGCCGATCGCGGTCAAGGAGGCCGTGCTGCCCTTCCACCGGTTCCGCACCGTCGAGGGCCACGGCGTGGACACCGTCCTCGGCCCGGAGATGAAGTCCACCGGTGAGGTGATGGGCATCGACGCCGAGTTCGGCACCGCGTTCGCCAAGTCGCAAGCCGCCGTCTACGGGGACCTGCCCACCACCGGCACGGTGTTCGTCTCGCTGGCCAACCGGGACAAGCGCTCGGCGATCTTCCCGGTGAAGCGGCTGGCCGACCTCGGGTTCACCGTGCTCGCCACCGTCGGCACCGCGCAGGTGCTGCGCCGCAACGGGGTGGCCTGCGAGGTCGTCGGCAAGTTCTCCGAGGGGCCGGGCAACGTGGTCGAGCGGATCCTCAGCGGCGACGTCGACATCGTGGTGAACACCCCGTTCGGCACGCCCGGCAACAGCGGGCCCCGCCTGGACGGCTACGAGATCCGCGCCGCCGCGGTGACCGCCGGGATCCCCTCCATCACCACCGTGCAGGGCCTGGCGGCGGCGGTGCAGGGCATCGAGGCGCTGCGCCGCGGGCACCTCGGCGTCCGCAGCCTCCAGGACCTGCACCGCGCGCTCGCCGAGGCCGGCTCGTGACCAGCGGCCATGTTGGCCAACATGGCCGCGCGCTCCTGACCGAGCCGGCGCCGGTGGCGGAACGGCCGCCGGTGCAGCGGGTGGTCGAGGTGGCCGGACGGCGGCCGGTCGGGGCGTACGTCGAGCTGACCCTGGCCGCGCCGGAGGTCGCCGAGCGGGCGGCGCCGGGGCAGTTCGTGGCCTTCGCCGTCGGCGGGCCCGCGTCGGCCATGCTGCTGCGCCGGTCGATCGCGATCGCCGGCGCCGCCGACGGTCAGGTCACCGTGGTCGTCTCCCCGCACGGCGCCGGGTCCACCTGGCTCGCCGGGCTGCGGCCCGGGGACGCCGTGGACGTCGTCGGCCCGCTCGGCCGGCCGTACCCGATGCCCTCCCCGGGCACCCCGGCGCTGCTGGTCGGCGGTGGCTACGGTGCCGCGGCGCTGGTCGGGCTGGCCGGGGAGCTGCGGGCCGCCGGGTCCCGGGTCGCGGTGGTCTCCGGCGCGGCGAGCGCGGACCGGCTGTGCTCCGGCGAGGAGCTCACCGCGCTGGCCGATCCGTTCGTGGTGACCACCGACGACGGCAGCGCCGGTCGCCGCGGCTGGGTCACCGACGCCGCCGCCGAGCTGGTCGGCGGGGTCGGGGTGGTCTACGCCTGCGGGCCGATGGCGATGCTGCGGGCGGTGGCCGAGCAGGCGACCGCGGCCGGGGTGCCCTCCTACGTCGCGGTGGAGGAGTCGATGGCCTGCGGGATCGGGGTGTGCATGACCTGCGTGCTGCCGGTGGTCGGCGCCGACGGGCAGACCCGGTTCAGCCGGTCCTGCACCGAGGGGCCGGTGTTCGGCGGGGACCGGGTGCGGTTCGCCGACGTCGGGACGCTGACCGCCGACGTGGTCGGCGCCGACGCCATGGGGGTCGTGGCGTGACCGCCGTCCAGACCGGCCATGTTGGCCAACACGGCCGGCTCGTCGACATGTCCACGGCCCTCGGCTCGGCCGCGATCCCGAGCCCGGTGCTCACCGCCTCGGGGTGCTCGTCGTTCGGCCGGGAGCTCGAGCCGTTCGTCGACCTCGCCGCGATCGGCGCCGTGGTCACCAAGTCGGTGCAGCTGCGCCCCCGGTCGGGCCGGCCGACCCCGCGGATGGCCGAGACGCCCAGCGGGATGCTGAACTCCATCGGCCTGCAGGGGCCGGGCATCGACGGACTGCTGGCCGAGGAGCTGCCCTGGCTGGCGCAGCGCGGCGCCCGCGCGCTGGTGTCGATCGCCGGCACCCGGGTCGAGCACTTCGCCGAGCTCGCCACCCGGCTGCGGGGCGTGCCCGGGGTGCTCGGCATCGAGGTCAACATCTCCTGCCCCAACGTCGAGAGCCGGGGCGAGGTGTTCGCCTGCGACCCGGTCGCGGCCCGGGACGTGGTCCGCGCGGTGCGCGAGGCGGCTGACCCGGCCCAGCCGGTCTACGCCAAGCTCAGCCCGGACGTCACCGACATCGTCCCGGTCGCGGCCTCGTGCGCCGACGCCGGCGCGGACGGGCTCTCGATGATCAACACCCTGCTCGGGCTGGTCATCGACCCGGACACCATGCGGCCGGTGCTCGGCGGGGTCACCGGCGGCCTGTCCGGCCCGGCCGTCCGCCCGGTCGCGCTGCGCTGCGTGTGGCAGGTGCACCAGGCGCTGCCCGGGGTGCCGATCCTCGGCATGGGCGGCATCCGCACCGGGCTGGACGCGCTGCAGTTCGTGCTCGCCGGCGCCAGCGCCGTCTCGGTGGGGACGGCGGTCTTCAACGACCCGTCGGCGCTGACCCGCATCTCCACCGAGCTGGCCGCGGCGCTGGCCGAGCGGGGCTTCGCCCGGCTCACCGACGCCGTCGGGTACGCGCACCGGTGAGCGGGTCGTTCGGCGCCCGGCTGGCCGACGCGGTCGCCGCCCGGGGCCCGCTGTGCGTCGGGATCGACCCGCACGCGTCGCTGCTGGGCAGCTGGGGGCTGACCGACGACCCGGACGGGCTGGCCCGCTTCACCGACGCGGTGGTGGACGCGCTGGCCGGGCACGTCGCCGTCCTCAAGCCGCAGCTGGCGTTCTACGAGCGGCACGGGTCCCGGGGGATCGCCGTCCTGGAGGACGCCGTCGCCCGGGCCCGTGCGGCCGGCGCCCTGGTGCTGCTGGACGCCAAGCGGGGCGACATCGGCTCGACGATGGACGCCTACGCCGACTACCTCCGCCCGGACCACCCGCTGGCCGTCGACGCGCTCACCGTGAGCCCCTACCTGGGGCCGGGGTCGCTGCAGCCGGCGGTCGACACCGCCCGGCAGCACGGCGGGGGGCTGTTCGTCCTGGCCCGCACCTCGAACCCCGATGCCGGCACCCTCCAGCACGCGCTGGTGGGGGAGCGCAGCGTCGCCCAGGTCGTGGTGGACACCGTGCGCGGCTGGAACACCCCGGACTGGGTGGTCGGGGACCCGCTGCCCGACGTCGCCGCCGTCCGGGACGCCGCCGGCCGCTGGGGGCCGGGCACGGGGGCCTTCGGCGTCGTGGTGGGGGCGACGCTGCGCGACCTGGACGTCGACCTCGACGGGCTGGGCGGCCCGGTGCTCGCTCCCGGGCTCGGCGCCCAGGGCGGCTCGGTGGCCGACCTCCGCCGGTTGTTCGGCACCGGCACGGCCGTCGTCCCGACCGTCTCCCGTGACGTGCTGTCCGCCGGCCCGGAGGCGGCCGCCCTGCGCGCGGCGGCCGACCGGTGGACGGCCGAGCTCGGCGGATGAGGCGGGCCGGGCCGCGGGAGCCCGGCCGGCGCACGCAGCGGTCCTGATCGAGGGGTGCCCGATCGGGCGCTGACCCGACGTCACCGTCCGTGTGCGACGTGTGTATGGCAGCACCGTGGCGGCTACAGCACACCTGTCCACGACAGTTGGCGGAGGGGCTGGCGACACCGGGCGTTCTCGCTTGGCTAGGTTGTCGCCGAGGCTCACACCGCGGGCCGCACGCGTACGACGTCCACCCCGAGAAACCGCCGGTCCAGTGGCCGGCACGATCACGATTGGGTTGCTCCGTGCCCCTTCCCGAGTTGTCCCCCGAACAGCGTGCCGCAGCCCTGGAGAAGGCGGCTGCGGCCCGCAAGGCCCGTGCCGAGCTGCGCGAGCGGCTCAAGAGCAAGGGCGCCACGGTCGGTGACGTCCTCAAGCAGGGTGAGACCGACGAGGTGATCGGCAAGATGCGCGTCTCGGCGGTGCTCGAGTCGCTGCCCGGCGTAGGCAAGGCCCGGGCCGCCAAGATCATGGAGCGGCTCGAGATCTCCCCGACGCGGCGGGTGCGGGGGCTCGGCGCCAACCAGCGCAAGGCGCTGGAGGCCGAGTTCGGCGGCGAGAAGGTCGAGGCCGACCAGGTCCCCGAGGGCGCCGTCTGAACGGTCGCCGCGGTGGTCCCCGACCACTCCGGTGCGATGATCGACCAGTGCGAGAACTGACCCGCGCGCGGCTGACCGTGCTCTCCGGTCCCTCCGGCGTCGGGAAGGGGACCGTCGTGGCCGAGGTCCGGCGCCGGCACCCGGAGGTCTGGGTGTCGGTGTCGGTCACCACCCGCGAGCCCCGCCCGGGCGAGGTGGACGGCGAGCACTACTGGTTCGTCGACGACGCCTTCTTCGACTCGTTGATCGCCGACGACGGGCTCCTGGAGTGGGCGTCCTACGCGGGCAACCGGTACGGGACCCCGAAGGCGCCGGTCGACGAGCAGCTGGCCGCGGGCTCGCCGGCGCTGCTGGAGATCGAGCTGCAGGGTGCCCGGCAGGTCCGGGAGCGCGCACCGGAGGCCCAGCTGGTGTTCCTCGCCCCGCCGTCGTGGGCCGAGCTGGTCAGCCGGCTGGCCGGCCGGGGCACCGAGGCGCCCGAGGTGCAGTCCCGGCGGCTGGCGCTCGCGCAGGCCGAGCTGGACGCCGCGGGGGAGTTCGACGTGGTGGTCGTCAACGACGACGTGGCCAGGGCCGCGGACGAGTTGGTAGGCTTGCTGACTGCGCCGCCGCCCGAAGAGCGTCGGACCGGCTGACGGCCGGCCGACACGCGCGCGGTCACCACTGAACTGAAGGAGCACGCTCGCCCGTGTCCGGAGTCGCACCCGCCCCTGAGGGCATCACCAACCCGCCGATCGACGAGCTGCTCGAGCGCACCAGCAGCAAGTACGGCCTGGTGATCTACGCCGCCAAGCGCGCGCGCCAGATCAACGCCTACTACAGCCAGCTCTCCGAGGGCCTGCTGGAGTACGTCGGCCCGCTCGTCGACACCGCGCCGCAGGAGAAGCCGCTGTCGATCGCGCTGCGCGAGATCAACGAGGGCCTGCTGACCCACACCGCCGGCGAGAACTGATCAAGGACCCAGGTCCTCCTCGCCCCTCGCAAGCTCGGGGCGAGCCTCTGGACCGGGGCCACGGCTGGTGGCGTCGCTGTCGGCCGTTCCGCCCGTTGTGATGACGGAGCCCCCGGCCCGCGCCGGGGGCTCCGTCGTGTGTGGAGGATGGACGGCATGAGCCGGATCGTGCTGGGCGTGGGCGGCGGCGTGGCCGCCTACAAGTCGGCGCTGCTGCTGCGCGCGCTGACCGAGGCGGGACACGACGTGCGCGTCGTCCCCACCGCCTCGGCGCTCCGCTTCGTGGGCGCCGCGACGTTCGAGGCGTTGTCCGGTCACCCGGTGAGCACCGAGGTCTGGGACGACGTCCCCGAGGTGGCGCACGTGCGGATCGGGCAGCAGGCCGACCTGGTCCTGATCAGCCCGGCCACCGCCGACCTGCTCGCCCGCGCCGCCGCCGGCCGGGCCGACGACCTGCTCACCACCACCCTGCTGACCGCGCACTGCCCGGTCGTGTTCGTGCCGGCGATGCACACCGAGATGTGGCTGCACCCGGCCACGCAGGAGAACGTGGCCACGCTGCGCCGCCGCGGCTCCGTGGTCCTGCCGCCCGCGGTCGGCCGGCTCACCGGCCCGGACTCCGGCCCCGGCCGGCTGCCGGAGCCCGCCGACGTCGCCGCCCTGGCCGAGGTCGTGCTGGCTGCTGGACCCGCCGCGCTGACCCCGGACCTGACCGGACGGCGGGTCGTCATCAGCGCCGGCGGCACCCGGGAGCCCCTGGACCCGGTCCGCTTCCTGGGCAACCGATCCTCGGGCAGGCAGGGCTGGGCGCTGGCCCGGGTGGCCGCCGCCCGGGGGGCCGAGGTGGTGCTCGTGGCCGCCAACGTGGAGCAGCCGGCGCCCTTCGGGGTCCGGGTCGTGCCGGCCGGCACCGCCGAGGAGCTGCGGACGGCGATGCTGGCCGAGTCGCCCGGCGCGGACGTCGTCGTCATGGCGGCCGCGGTCGCGGACTTCCGACCCTCCTCCGTGGCCGGCGCCAAGCTGAAGAAGGGCAGTGCCGCCGAGCCCACCGCCGTCGAGCTGACCCGCAACCCCGACGTCCTGGTCGAGCTGGTCGCCGCGCGCACGGCCGGCCAGCTCGTCGTCGGCTTCGCCGCCGAGACCGGGGACGCGGAGGGCGACGTGCTGGCCCACGCGCGGGCCAAGCTCGCCCGCAAGGGGGCCGACCTGCTGGTGGTCAACGACGTCTCGGCCGGGCGCGTGTTCGGCCGGTCCGACACCGAGGTCACCGTCCTCGCCGCCGACGGCACCGCGACCCCCGTGCCGCCCGGGCCCAAGGACGGCGTGTCGGCCGGCATCTGGGACGTCGTCAGCACCCGGCTGGCCTGACCGGGACCGCCGCCCGGGGCGGTCGCGGGGGACGTCCGTCGGCTGCCCCCGGTAGCCTCGGGCGACGGGGTCACCCACCACCGGCCGCGGGTGCCGCGCCGGCCACCGAACGCAGGGAGTACCGAGTGCCACGCCGCCTCTTCACGTCCGAGTCGGTGACCGAGGGCCACCCCGACAAGATCGCGGACCAGATCAGCGACTCGATCCTCGACGCCATGCTCGAGCAGGACCCGCGCAGCCGGGTCGCCGTCGAGACGATGATCACCACCGGTCAGGTCCACATCGCCGGTGAGGTGACCACGGCCGGCTACGTGGAGATCGCCGAGATCGTCCGGAGGACCATCCTCGGCATCGGCTACGACTCGTCCCGCAAGGGCTTCGACGGCGCCTCCTGCGGCGTCAGCGTGTCGATCGGCGCCCAGTCACCCGACATCGCCCAGGGCGTGGACACCGCCTACGAGGCGCGCACCGGCGTGGAGGACCGTGCCGCGGCGGCCGAGGACCTCATCGAGCGGCAGGGCGCCGGCGACCAGGGGCTGATGTTCGGCTACGCGGTCGACGAGACCCCCGAGCTCATGCCGCTGCCCATCGCGCTGGCCCACCGGCTGGCCCGCCGGCTGGCCACGGTGCGCAAGGACGGCTCGGTGCCCTACCTCCGCCCCGACGGCAAGGTCCAGGCCACCGTGGTCTACGAGGACGACCGGCCGGTCGCCGTCGACACCGTCGTCGTCTCCTCCCAGCACGCCGAGGACATCTCGATCGAGACGCTGCTCGCCCCCGACGTGCAGGAGCTCGTCGTGGAGCCGGAGCTCGCCGCGCTCGGCCTGCCCACCACCGGCTACCGGCTGCTGGTCAACCCGACCGGCAAGTTCGTCATCGGCGGCCCGATGGGCGACGCCGGCCTGACCGGCCGCAAGATCATCGTCGACACCTACGGCGGCATGGCCCGGCACGGCGGCGGGGCGTTCTCCGGCAAGGACCCGTCGAAGGTGGACCGGTCCGGCGCCTACGCGATGCGCTGGGTCGCCAAGAACGTGGTCGCGGCGGGCCTGGCCCGCCGCTGCGAGGTGCAGGTCGCCTACGCGATCGGCGCGGCCCACCCGGTCGGGCTGTTCGTCGAGACCTTCGGCACCAGCACCGTGCCCGAGGACGTGCTGGAGAAGGCGATCACCTCGGTGTTCGACCTGCGGCCGGGCGCGATCGTGCGCGACCTGGACCTGCTCCGCCCGATCTACGCGCCGACCGCCGCCTACGGGCACTTCGGCCGCACCGACGTCGACCTGCCCTGGGAGCGGCTGGACCGCGTCGACGCGCTGCGCTCGGCCGTCGGCGCTTGATCCACTGACCACGGCTCTGCCGCTCGACGCCCCGGGGACCCGCGTACAGCGGATCGCCCGGGTCGTCGTCGACGTGCCGCTGGCCCACCTGGACCGGCCGTTCGACTACGCCGTCCCCGACGAGCTCGCCGAGCAGGTGGTGGCCGGCTGCCGGGTGCGGGTGCGCTTCGCCGGGAAGCTGCTGGACGGCGTCGTCCTGGAGCTCGGCGACAGCACCGACCACACCGGCAAGCTGGCGCCGCTGGCCAAGGTGGTCTCCAGCGAGCCGGTGCTCACCCCCGAGGTCGCTGCGCTGGCCCGGTCGGTCGCCGACCGCTACGCCGGGTCGATGACCGACGTGCTGCGGCTGGCGCTGCCGCCGCGGCGGGCCGCGCCCGAGAAGCGCCCGGCAGCCGATCCGCCGCCGGCCCCGCCGCTGCCGGACCCGGCCGGGTTCGCCCGGTACCCGACCGGGCCGCAGCTGCTCGCCGCCGTCGCCGGGGGCAACCCGGCCCGGGCGGTCTGGACGGCGCTGCCGGGCGAGGACTGGCCGGCCAGGCTGGCCGAGCTGTGCCAGGCCGCCCTGTCCGGGGGGCGCGGGGCGCTGGTCGTCGTCCCGGACGGCAAGGACCTCGACCGGCTCGCCGCCGCGACGGAGGCGCGGCTGCCGGCCGGCTCGGTCGCCGTGCTGCGCGCCGACGCCGCACCCGACACCCGGTACGCCCGGTTCCTGACCGCGGCCCGGGGCAGCGCGCAGGTCGTGCTGGGCACCCGCGGCGCCGTGTTCGCGCCGGTGCGGGACCTCGGCCTGGTGGTGGTCTGGGACGACGGCGACGACCTGCACGCCGAGCCCCGCGCGCCCTATCCGCACGCCCGCGACGTGCTCGTGCACCGGGCGCACCTGGCCTCCTGCGCCGCGGTCGTGGCCGGCACCGCGCGGACCGCGGAGGCGGCCCTGCTGGTGGAGTCCGGCTGGGCGCACGAGCTGGTCGCCGACCGGGCCACCCTGCGCGCGGCCGCGCCGCGGGTGCAGGCGCTGGGCAGCGACTTCGAGCTGGCCCGCGACCCGGCGGCCCGCTCGGCCCGGCTGCCCACCCTGGCCTTCGACGCGGCCCGGAAGGCGTTGCAGGCCGGCGCGCCCGTGCTGGTCCAGGTGCCCCGGGCCGGCTACGTGCCCTCGCTGGTCTGCGACCGGTGCCGGGCCCCCGCGCGGTGCCCGCACTGCGCCGGCCCGCTGGGTGTCTCCCCGGCACCGGGACCCGGCGGGACGCGCATCGCCGCCTGCCGCTGGTGCGCACGCCCGGCCGCCACGTTCGAGTGCCCGCACTGCTCCGGCACGAAGCTGCGGGCCGCCGTCGTGGGTGAGGCGCGCACCGCCGAAGAGCTCGGCCGGGCGTTCCCGGGGGCGGCGGTCCGGGTGTCCGGGAGCCGGTCCGGAGTGCTCGCCACGGTGCCCGGCGGGCCGGCCCTCGTCGTGGCGACACCGGGCGCGGAGCCGATCGCCGACGGCGGGTACGGCGCGGCGCTGCTGCTGGACTCCTGGGCGCTGCTCGGCCGGGCCGACCTGCGCGCGGGGGAGGAGACGCTGCGCCGGTGGGCCAACGCCGCCACGCTGGTCCGGGCCGGCGGGCAGGTGGTCGTCGCCGCCGACGCCGGGCACCCCGTGGTGCAGGCGCTGGTGCGCTGGGACCCGGCCGGCCTGGCCGCCCGGGAGCTGGCCGACCGGCGCGAGCTCGGCTTCCCGCCGGCCACCCGGATGGCCTCGCTGTCGGCCTCGCCCGCGGCGCTGGCCGACTTCCTGGAGGCACTGCGGCTGCCCGAGGGCGCCGACGTGCTCGGCCCGGTCCCCGAGCCCCCGCGCCCGGGTCAGGAGGGTGAGCGCGAGCGGTACCTCGTCCGGGTGCGGCGCAGCGACGGGCTCGCGCTGGCCAGGGCGCTGCACGACGTCCAGGGCGTGCGCAGTGCCCGCAAGGTCGCCGAGCACGTCCGGGTGCAGCTCGACCCGCTCGAGCTCGCGTAGCTGGGCGGTCAGCGGCCGGCGGCCATCTCCTGCAGCTCGGCCTCGATCGCCGCCTCGCGTTCGGCGTCCGCGCGGGCCCGGTCGGCGGCCAGCCGCCAGTAGACCGGAGCCAGGGCGGCGAGGTGCGCCACCGCGGCGATCGCGCCGAACCACCGGTGCGGGTGCCGCACCCCCCGGCGGGCGAGCCGGTCGCGGACCGGCCGGTCGAGCACCTGCAGCACCAGGCCGACGACCAGGGCGTGCGCGCCGGCGTGCGCCAGCGCGCGCCGTTCGTGCGGCGGGGCGGGGCTGACGGTCCCCGTGGCGCGCTGCTCGCGGAGCATCGCGGGCAGCTCGAGGCTGGCCTGGTCGGCGGTGAGGGCGACGCCGGCGGCGGCCGAGATCAGCACCCGGGGGCGCGACCAGGGCGGCGCCTCCCGGCTGGCCACCAGGCCGCCGACGGCCAGACCCTCGAGCACACTGCTGGCCAGGGCGCGGGCCCGGTGGGCGAGGAGCGAGGTCACGGAGCCACCGTAGGGGCCGCCGCCTACGATCGTCGGGTGAGCGTGACCCCCATCCGGATCATGGGCGACCCGGTGCTGCGCACCCCCGCCGCCCCCGTGGTCGACTTCGACGCCGAGCTGCGGCAGCTGGTCGCCGACCTGACCGACACCATGCACGCCGCCGGCGGGGCGGGCATCGCCGCGCCCCAGATCGGCGTCGGGCTGCGCGTCTTCACCTGGTACGTCGACGGCGAGGTCGGGCACCTGGTCAACCCGGAGGTCACCCCGGTCGGGGAGGAGACCGAGGAGGACGCCGAGGGCTGCCTGTCCATCCCGGGGTTCCGCTTCGACTGCCGCCGGCACCTCTACGTGGCCGCCACCGGCTGGGACATGCACGGGGAGCCGATCCGCGTCGAGGGCTCGCACAAGCTGGCCCGTGCCATCCAGCACGAGACCGACCACCTCGACGGCGTGCTGTTCGTCGACCGGCTCGACGCCGAGGCCCGGGAGGCGGCGCTGGCCGTGCTCCGGGACGCCGCCTGGCAGGGGGAGCAGTCCTACCTCCCCGACGGCCGGCCGGTGTTCCCGCCGGTCGTGAAGGTGAGCCCGCACTGAGGCTGTTGTTCGCCGGCACGCCGGCCCCCGCGGTCGTCGCGCTCGAGGCGCTGCTGGACTCGCGGCACGAGGTGGTCGCCGTCCTCACCCGGCCGGACGCCCCGGCCGGGCGCGGCCGGCGCACCAGCCGGTCGCCGGTCGCCGAGCGCGCCGACGCCGCCGGGATCCCGGTGCTCACGCCCCGCTCCCCGCGGGAGCCGGAGTTCCTCGACCAGCTGCGCGCGCTGGAGGTGGACTGCGCGCCCGTGGTCGCCTACGGCGCGCTGGTGCCCCCGGAGGCGCTGGCCGTGCCGCGGCACGGCTGGGTGAACCTGCACTTCTCCCTGCTGCCCGCCTGGCGCGGCGCGGCGCCCGTGCAGCACGCGATCATGGCCGGCGACGAGGTCACCGGCGCGGCCACCTTCCAGCTGGAGGCCGGGCTGGACACCGGCCCGGTGTTCGGCGTGGTGACCGAGCCGGTCGGGCCCACCGACACCGCCGGCGACCTGCTCGGCCGGCTCGCGGTCAGCGGCGCCCGGCTGCTCGTCGCGACCCTCGACGGCATCGCCGACGGCTCGTTGCGCCCCCAGCCGCAGCCGGCCGAGGGCGTCAGCCTCGCGCCGCGGATCGAGACCGCCGACGCCCGCGTCGACTGGGCGCTCCCGGCGCACGTGGTCGACCGGCGGGTGCGCGGGGTGACCCCCGCGCCGGGGGCGTGGACCACGTGGCGCGGCGCCCGGCTGCGGCTGGGCCCGGTCGAGCCGCTGCCCGACGCGCCGGACCTGGCGCCCGGCGAGGTGTCGGTCGCGCCCACCGGCGTGCTGGTGGGCACCGGCCGCGGTGCCGTCCGGCTGCGCGAGGTGCAGCCGGCGGGGAAGCGGGTGCTGCCCGCCGCCGACTGGGCCCGCGGGGCCCGGCCGGCGCCCGGCGAGAGGCTGGGCGGGTGACCCCGCCGCCCCGCCGGGAGAACCGTCGCCCACCGGCCCGCCGCCACCGGCCGGCGCTCGACGGTGCCCGGCTGACCGCCTACGACGTGCTGAACGGGGTGTCCGGCCGGGCCGCCTACGCCAACCTGCTGCTGCCCCAGCTGCTCCGGGAGCGTGCCGCCGACCTGGCTGAGCGCGACGCGGGCTTCGCCACCCAGCTGGCCTACGGCACGCTGCGGGCCACCGGCACGCTCGACGCGGTGCTGGGCACGCTGGTGTCCCGGCCGCTGTCCGAGCTCGACCCGCGGGTGCTGGACCTGCTGCGGCTGGGCGCCTACCAGCTGCTCGACCTGCGGGTGCCGGCGCACGCCGCGGTCGACACGACCGTCGCGCTGACCCGGGCGATCGTGGGGACCGGTGCGTCCGGCTTGGTGAACGCCGTGCTGCGGAAGGTCGCCGCCGGCGGCGACCGGGCGGCCTGGGTCGCGGCCCTCGACCCCGTGGACGACGACGCCCGGCTCGCGCTGACCACCGACCACCCGCGCTGGATCGTCGAGGCCTGGCGGGACGCCCTGGACGACCCGGCCGAGCTGGAGCCGGCGCTGCTCGCCGACGACGCCGCCCCCGAGGTGCACCTGGTCGCCCGGCGGATCCCGCGGGACGAGCTGGCGGCCCAGGCCGGGGGCGAGCCCGGTCCGTTCTCGCCGTACGCCGTCCGGCTGCCCGGCGGCGACCCGGGACGGCTGCCCGCCGTGCGCTCGGGCCTGGCCGCGGTGCAGGACGAGGGCAGCCAGCTCGCCGCCCTCGCCCTCACCCGCGCTCCGGTCGACGGGCCCGAACGGGCGTGGCTGGACATGTGCGCCGGCCCCGGGGGCAAGGCCGGGCTGCTGGCCGCCGTGCGGCCCGGGGGCGTGCACCTCACCGCCGCCGACCGGGCACCCCACCGTGCCGAGCTGGTGCGCGCCGCCCTGGCCGGCGAGGAGGACGTCGACGTCCGGGTCGCCGACGCCACCGACCCCGACTGGGCGGCGGGCTCGTTCGACCGGGTGCTGCTCGACGCCCCGTGCACCGGCCTGGGCGCCCTGCGGCGGCGGCCGGAGGTCCGCTGGCGGCGGACCCCCGAGGACGTCGCCCCGCTGGTCGAGCTGCAGCACCGGCTGCTGGACAGCGCGCTGGCCGCCGTGCGGCCCGGGGGAGTGGTGGCCTACGTGACCTGCTCGCCGCACACCGCGGAGACCGTCGACGTGGTCGACGCGGCGGCCGCCCGGGACGACGTCGAGGTGCAGCCGGTGGCACCGCTGTTCCCCGACGTACCGGGGGTGGCCCGCGGCGACCACGGGCAGCTGTGGCCGCACCGCCACGGCACCGACGCGATGTTCCTGGCGCTGCTCCGCCGCACCCGCTGAGCCCCGCGGGCCGTCACCCGCACTCGGACGGCTGCCCGGGGTCGGACTCCGCTCCGGTGTCCTCGTCCTGGTCGCCCCCGTCGTCCTGGTCGCCCCCGTCGTCCTGGTCCCCGTCCTCCTGGCGCTGGTCGCCTCCGGTGTCCTCGTCCGGGGCCTGGTCGGCGTCCTCCTCCGCGTCCTCGTCCTGCGCGCGGGCGTCGTCCTGGTCCGCGGATGCGTCCCCGTCCCCGGTGTCCCCGTCGTCCGAGGTCGTCTCGTCCTCGGTCGAGCCGTCGGTGGCGGTGCCGTCGGTGGCGGTGCCGTCGGTGGCGGTGTCGTCCGCCGGGGTCCCGTCGGTGGTGTCGTCCGCCGGCGCCTCCTCGGTCGCCGTCTCCTCGGTCGCCGTCTCCCCGGTCACCGGCTCGGCCGGCGCGGGTTCGGCCGGCGCGGGCTGAACCGGCGCGGGCTGAACCGGCGCGGACTGGACCGGCGCCGGCTGGACCGGCGCGGGGGCGACCGCTTCCGGTCGGCCCGGAGCGGGTGACACCGGCGCCGGCTGGTCCGCGGCGCCGGCACGGGTCGCGGGCACCGGCGGATCGGCCGGGGCCGGCGCCTCGGGGGACCGGGCCGCGGTGTGGACGGGGACGGCCGCGTCGTCCCTCGGGCCGGGGAGCCGCGGGGTGGCGGGCCGCTCGGCGGGGACCGCGGGGGCCACGGCGTGCTCCAGGGGGACCGCGGCCCGCGGGACCGACGTCCGCTCCGTCGGCGGGTCCGGGGTCGGCGGGGGCGGGATGGACAGCGTGCCGGCGGTGGGGCTGCCCGTCCCCGGTGCCACCAACCGGGAGCCGGCCCACGCGCCGATGAGCGTGCCGAGCAGCAGGGAGACGACGAGGACGACGCTGCCGGCCGCGGCGGGCAGCACCGCCCGCACCCCGCGCCGGTGCGGGCGGACGGCGCGGGGTGGGACGTGCAGCACCACGGGCCGGTGCCGCGGATCGGGCGGGCCGGGACCGGGTGCATCGGCGGAGCCCCTGCGGTCGGCGGCGTCCCCGTGCACGGCGCTCACCCCTCGGACACGCCCGCTGGGCGCAGGTGCCGTTCGGCCAGCAGGGCAGCCTGGGTGCGGTCGGACACCCCCAGGCGCAGCAGGATGTTCGTGACGTGGGCCTTGACCGTCCGCTCGGTGATCTGCAGCCGCCGGGCGATGGACTTGTTGGGCAGGCCCTGGCGGACGAGTTCGAGGACCTCACGTTCCCGGTCGGTCAGGCCGTCGAGTCCCGCGTGCCGGCGGACGTCGGTGAGCAGCAGCCGGGCGACCGACGGGTCGATGGGCGACCCCCCCGCGGCCACGGCACGGACCCCGTCGAGGATCCGCTCGCCCCGGGCGTCCTTGAGCAGGTAACCGTCGGCTCCGGCCCTGATCGCCTCCAGCACCCGGTCCGGTTCCTGGAAGGACGTCAGCACGAGCACCCGGACCGGCCGGCCGGTCCCGCGGAGCGCCCGGATGACCGAGACGCCGTCCCGGCCGGGCATGGACAGGTCCAGCATGACCACGTCCGCCGCCGACCGGTCCACCTCGGCCACCACCTGGTCGCCGTCGGGCACCGTGCCGACGCACTCGAGGTCACCGGTGGCGCCCAGCAACGCGGCCAGCCCGCGGCGCACCACCTCGTGATCGTCCACGACGAGGACCCGGATCACCGTTGCACTCCCATGTCGACCCTCACGTCGTCCAGCGGGACCCGCGCGACGATGCGGGTCCCCTGTCCCGGCGAACTCGAGGCCGTCAACGACCCGCCCTGGTCCGCCACCAGGTCGCCCAGGGCCTGGAGTCCCAGGTGCCCGGCCGCTCTCCTCTCGGCGAGCCGAGATCCTTCGAAGCCTCGGCCGTCATCGTCGACCGTCATGGTGGCCTCGGCGGCGTCCACGGCGACGGCGATGTCGACTCGTTCCGCTCCGCTGTGTGCCGCGACGTTGCGCAGGGACTCCTGTGCGCAGCGGTACAGGACCTCCGCGACCGGGCCGGGGAGGCGGTCGAGGTCGTCCGCCTGCACCGACACCTCGACGCCGGTCGCCGCCATCCGGTCGGCCGCCCGGGCCAGTGCCGCCTCCAGCCCCTCCTCCGGCACCCGCTGCTCGCTGAGCTCCAGCAGCAGGGCCCGCAGCCGGCGGATGCCCGAGCGCAGGCCCTCCGCCGTCCGGTCGAGCACCGCGGCGTCCCCGTCCCGGTGGACGCGCGCCAGCCGCTGTGCGTCCAGCTCGTAGACCAGGGCGTGCAGCCCGGGCAGGACGTCGTCGTGCACCTCACCGGCGATCCGGCGACGCTCCAGACCGGTCGCCGCCAGAGCCGCCTCGCGCAGCGCGGACTCCGTCCTGGCGTGCTCCCGCACCCGGCGGGCCAGCCGCCAGAGGAACGGCAGCTGCGCCAGCTGCAGGAGCAGGACGGCACCCAGCGAGACCGGCGCGAAGGCGGTCCACGCCGACCAGGCGACGGGGGCGGCGAGGTCGTCGCGCCGGCCGGTCACCTCCACCAGCAGGGGCGTGCCCCCGGTGGCCTGGACCCCGACGGACGCGCTGAGCTCGTCCCGGGCGGAGCCGTCGGTGGACGCGAGGACGAGGGTGCCCTCCTGGAGGGCCGTGCGCTGGTCGGGCCGCAGCGGAACGGCGGTCGCGCTCGGGTCGTCACTCCAGACGACGTCCCCCTCGCCGTCCCGGACCGCCACCGTCACCACCGGGGCGGTCGTCTCCAGCCGGTCGACCGCCAGGTCCAGCCGGGCCTCGGCCGACGCCGACCCGCCGACCAGCTGCGGCGTCAGCAGGGGGGCGACCACCGACCCGGCCACCACCGCGGCGAGCTGACGGAAGGAGCGCGAGGCCTCCTCCGTGCCGGTGCGCCGGGCGGCCGCGCCGACCGACGGGGCCAAGATGACCGCCGCCACGACGGCGAGGACCACGAACACCGCGACGGTCGCCGTCTCCGACTGCTGCCCGCGGCGGAGAGCCGCCTTCCCCCTGCGCAGTGTGTCGTGCGCCACAGATCGGATCGTAGAACTGGATGGTCTCGGAATGGTCGCTCGGCGTGACCACTCCTGGGTCGGGTGGTACTAGTCCCAACGTCCACTGTCGGCCGGTACGCCGGGCTCGACACCCTCGGCACATGTCGAACCACGGGCCCGCGCCGCGTGCCGGCGCACTCGCCGTGGTCCTTCCCTTCGTCCGGCCGGAGCGGGCGCGGCTGGGGCTCAGCATCGGCCTGGCGACGGCGGAGATCGGCTGCCGGCTCGCCTCGCCCTGGCCGCTCGCCCTGGCGGTCGACCACGCGCTCGTGGGCCGTCCCTTCACCGGCCCGACCCAGGTGCTCGAGGGTCTGGGCACCACCGGGCTGCTCATCGCGTCCGGGGTCGCCACCGTCGCGCTCACCGCGTGCGGCGGCCTCCTCGACGCCGGGTCCCGATGGCAGGCCGAGCGGTCCGCCGTCCGGATCGCGGGTGCGCTCCGGGCCTCCGTCTTCAGCCACGTGCTGTCGCTCTCCCTGCGCTGGCACGACCGCGTGCGCACCGGGGAGGTGCTCTCCCGGCTGACCAGCGACGTGGGGCGGGTGCTCGAAGCCCTCACCGCGCTGTGCACGTCCTTCCTGCCGAGCATGGTGCTGCTGGTCAGCTCGCTGACGATCCTGCTGATGCTGGACCCGTCGCTGGCCTGGCTCGGCCTCACCGTCCTGCCGTTCCTGGTCTTCCTCACCGCCCGCCAGCGCCGCCGGATCCGGGCGGCCGAGCTCGAGGCGCGGGACGCCACCGGACGCCTGTCCGGGACGACGACGGACCTGCTGCGCAACGTCCGCGCGGTGCAGGCCTTCGGCCGGGTGGACCGGGCCCGCAGCATGTTCGCCGAGCCGAACGACCGGGCGGTCGAGGCGAAGGTGAACGCGGCGACGATCGAGGCCCGCTGGGCGCCGGTCCCCAGCATCGTGCTGTCGATCGGCACCGGGATCGTCCTGGTCGTCGGCGGCCTGCAGGTCCGGGCGGGACGGTTGAGCATCGGTGAGCTGCTGGTCGTGCTGAGCTACCTGGGCAACCTGCAGTCGCCGGTGCGCAGCCTGGTCCGGCTGACCGCGGTGTGGGCGAGGTCCAGCGCGAGCGCGCAGCGGCTGACCGAGGTGCTGTCCTGCGAGGAGGCGGTGGAGGAGCCGGCCCGGCCCCGGCCGGTGCCGCCGGTGCGCCAGAGCCTGCAGCTGCAGGACGTGTCGTTCGCCTACAGCCCTGACCGGCCGGTGCTGTCCTCCTTCGACCTGACCATCGGCGCCGGGGAGACCGTCTGCCTGTTCGGTCCCAGCGGCGCGGGCAAGAGCACCGTCCTGCACCTGCTGCTGCGCCTCTACGACGTCGACGAGGGCCGGGTCCTCCTCGACGGGGTCGACGTCCGCGAGCTGTCGCCCGTGGCGCTGCGCCAGCAGATCGCGTTCGTGCCGCAGGACCCGTGGCTGCTCGACGGCACGCTCGCCGAGAACATCGCCTTCGGCTCGGCCGACGCGACCCGGGCGCAGGTGCTCGCCGCCGGGCGGGCGGCCTGGGTCGACGAGTTCGCGCTCTCCCTCCCCGAGGGGTACGACACCCCGCTGGGCGAGAGCGGCGTGCGGCTGTCCGGCGGTCAGCGGCGGCGGGTCGCGCTGGCCCGCGCGGTGGTGTCCCGGGCCCCGGCCGTGCTGCTCGACGAGCCCACCACGTCCCTGGACGCCGAGTCCGCCCGCCAGGTCATCGGCGCCATCCGCACCGCCACCCGGGACCGCACCGTCCTGCTGGTCACCCACGACCCGGTGCTCGCCGCGATCGCCGACCGCACCGTGCACGTCAGGCCCCTGGGGCGGAGCTCCCGGCGCGGTGCCCGGTCCGCGGTGTCCCACCCGGCGGAGCCGCCGGCCGGGTCCGATCGGGTGCCGGCGCTCGAGCCGCCCCGTCCTGCCGCTGCCGACCACACCCGGTCGGCTCCGAAGTTCGACATCCACGGGGGGAGGTGAGAGTCGTGCGCGTCATCGGTGAGGTCTCGTACAAGGGCAGCAAGATCCGCCACTGGAAGAGCTGGAGCAGCAAGAGCTGGCACAGCCACAGCAAGAGCTGGAAGAGCTGGAAGAGCTCGGACTCCTGCTGACCCAGCCGTCGTCCCGTCGGGGCACACCACCCCGGCGGGACGACGCACACCATCCCCCGGGCGATCGGGGCGCGACGAGGAGACGACGTGGAGCTGCGCGCTGCACCGGCGGCCGAGGACGAGCAGACCGCACTGCCGCCGGTCCTGGACGACGCCGGCGACGGCGCGCCCACCTGGGACCCCGACGGCGGGGCGCCGCTGGTCCCGGGACTGCTGACCTGGGACTGCATCGCCAAGGGGCACCACCGCGAGACGTGGCTGTGCTGGTCGCTGGACCTCTGGGCGCCCGCGGTGGTCAAGCTGGTCCGGCCCCGGTGGTCGCCCCAGTGGACCGAGGCCCTCGACCGGGAGGTCCGGGCCCTGAGGGGGCTGGCGCACCCGGCGGTGCCCCGGCTGCTCGTCGACGGCCGCAGGTCCCCGCTCCCGCACATCGCGGTGGAGTGGCTCGACGGCCCGTCGCTGGGGGAGAGCGTCGAGCACGAGGGGCCGTTCCCGGCCGCGGACGTCGCGCGGCTCGGGGTCCTGGTGCTCGGGGCGGTCCGGGCACTGCACGCCACCGGCTACGCCCACCTGGACATCAGCCCGCACAACGTGCTGCTCGTCGACCGCCGTCCCCGGTTGATCGACCTCGGCGCGTCCCGGCCGCTGGGCTTCCTGCTGGCCGAGCGACTGCACTTCGGCACCGAGGGCTTCCAGGCGCCCGAGGTCGTCGGCGGGGTGCCACCGGGCGGCTCCCCGGTGACCCCCGCCCTCGACGTCTACGCCCTCGGCGCGACCCTGCTCAGCGTGCTGGACCCCGAGAGCGACGGCGCCGAGGAGCTGCTGGACCGGATGGCCCCTCTGACCGACGCCGACCCCGCCCGCCGGCCTGCGCCGGACCTCGCGATGGCCGCGCTGATCAAGTGCGTCGGCACCGGGGCCGCCCGGCCGTGGCCCCGGTGGGCCGACGGTCAGCTGCCCCGGGCCCCGCGGCGACGCCGGCTCTCCCGCCTCCGCGCGGTCGCCGGTTGAGCCGGCCCCGGGCGCCGGCTCAGCCCGCCCGGGGCCGCGCCGCCGGCCCAGCCCGCCGGGGCCGCGCCGCCGGCCGTTTGCCGGTCCCTCCGTCGCAGGTCATGCTGGTGCCAGCCTGAGCGGAGGGCGGGTCCGCCTGCCCGGGGGAGCGCACATGGCAGGCGAGGCCATCGAGGTGACCGTCCACGACCGCGGAACGGTCGTCGTGGTGGTCGCGCGCGGGGACGTGCGCGGGGACACCGACGCGCTGCGCGAGCTGGTGGGCCTGGCGCTCGCCGCGATCGGCCGGAAGCCCGCGGTGATCGACGTCTGCGACCTGTACAGCCACCACCAGGACGGGCTCGCGGCGCTGCGCTGGCTGCTGCGCCAGCGGCCGCACGGCGCGCCCACCGTGGTGATCGCCCGGTCCGCCCAGCGCCGGTCGCTGCACGGCGTCTTCGGCGCGCAGGTCGCCTGGTACCCGGCGGAGCTGCACACCCCCTGGATCGGGGTCTCGGCGTCGCTGTCCCACCGGCGCCGTCACCTCCCGCCCGACCAGCGGACCCCCGCCGCCGAGGAGCAGATGCGCGAGCTGCTGTGGGCCGCCGCCGAGGAGCGGGAGGCCGCTGCCCTGCGCTGAGTCCGGAGCCGTTCCCGCCGACCGGGGGACGGGCGGGCGAGCTGCCTACGATCATCCGGTGACCCGGGACCCGATGATCGCGCCCAGCCTGCTGTCCGCCGACTTCGCCCGGCTCGCCGACGAGGTGCAGCGCATCGCCGACGCCGACTGGGTGCACGTCGACGTCATGGACGCCCACTTCGTGCCGAACCTGACCCTCGGCCTGCCGGTGGTGCTGGCCATCCAGGCGGTGAGCCCGCTGCCGCTGGACTGCCACCTGATGATCGAGGACCCCGAGCGCTGGGCCCCGGGCTACGCCGAGGCGGGTGCCCGCAACGTCACGGTGCACGCCGAGGCGTGCGCCGACCCGCGGGCGGTCGCCCGCGACCTCAAGGCGGCCGGCGCCCTGGCCGGCCTGGCGTTGAAGCCCGGCACCCCGCTCGAGGCGTACCTGGACGTGCTGCCGGCGTTCGACACCCTGCTGGTGATGACCGTCGAGCCGGGATTCGGCGGGCAGTCGTTCATGCCGGAGACGCTGCCCAAGGTCCGCGAGGCCCGGCGGCTGGTCGAGACCGGGCACCTGCGGCTGCTGGTCGAGGTCGACGGGGGCATCAACGCCGACACCATCGAGCAGGCCGCCGAGGCCGGCGCCGACGTCTTCGTCGCCGGCTCCGCGGTCTACGGCGCCGACGACCCCGCGAAGGCGATCGCCGCCCTCCGCGCCCAGGCCGCAGCCGCCGGGCGCCGGTGAGCACCGCCGCCGAGCGGGCGGCCATGACCCGCGCCCGGGAGCTCGGGCAGCGGGTCCTCGGCACGACCAGCCCCAACCCGCCGGTGGGTGCCGTCGTCCTGGACGCCTCCGGCGCGGTGGTGGGGGAAGGGGCCACCTCGCCGCCCGGCGGGCCGCACGCGGAGGTGCACGCCCTCGCGCGGGCCGGCGACCGGGCCCGCGGTGGCACCGTCGTGGTGACCCTGGAGCCGTGCGCGCACACCGGCCGCACCGGGCCGTGCGCCGACGCGCTGATCGCCGCCGGGATCCGCCGGGTCGTGGTGGCGGTCCCCGAGCCGACCCGGCTCGCCCAGGGCGGCGCCGAGCGGCTGCGCGCGGCCGGCATCGAGCTGGAGCTCGGCGTCGAGCAGGCCGAGGCCGAGCTGGGCGCGCTCGCCGCCTGGCTCACCGGCGCCCGCGAGCAGCGCCCGCACGTGGTGTGGAAGGTCGCCACCACCCTCGACGGGCGGGTGGCGGCCCGCGACGGGACCAGCAGGTGGATCACCGGGGCCGAGGCGCGGGCGGAGGTGCACCGGCTGCGCGCCGGGTGCGACGCCGTCCTGGTGGGGTCCGGGACGGCGCTCGCCGACGACCCGCAGCTCACCGTCCGCGACGCCGACGGGTGCAACGTGGAGCGGCAGCCGCTGCGCGTCGTCCTCGACCGGCGCGGCCGGCTGCCCGCCACCGCCCGGGTGCTCGACGACGCGGCCCCCACGCTGGTCAGCCGGGCGCCGGACCCGGCCGCGCTGCTCGCCGAGCTGTACGGCCGGGGCGTGCGCCGGGTCCTGCTCGAGGGCGGCCCCACGCTGGCCGCCGCCTTCCTGGCCAGGGGCCTGGTCGACGAGGCGGTCGTGCACCTGGCGCCCACCCTGCTGGGCGCGGGCGCTCCCATGGTGGGGGACCTGGGAATCCCGACGATCAGCGCGGCGCTGCACCTGCAGGTCGTGGCCGTCACCCGGATCGGCGGGGACGTGGAGGTCCGGCTGCGGCCCACCCGGCACACTGGGGGCGGCAACCGGACCGGAGGAGGGAGCTGACGTGTTCACCGGCATCGTGGAGGAGGTCGGCACCCTCGCCGCCCGCGAGGAGGGGCCCGACAGCGCCGTGCTGCACATCCGCGCGCGCCGGGCCCTGGACGGCGTGGCGCTGGGCGACTCGATCGCGGTCAACGGCGTGTGCCTCACGGTCACCGGCGTGACGCCGGACGAGGACGGCACCGGGGTCTGGACCACCGACGTCATGGCCGAGACGTTGCGCCGCAGCAGCCTCGGCGAGGTGGGCGTCGGCGATGGGGTGAACCTGGAGCGGGCCGTGACCGCCGCCACCCGGCTGGGCGGCCACATCGTCCAGGGGCACGTGGACGGCGTCGGCACCGTGGTCTCGCGCACGCCCGGTGACCACTGGGAGGTCGTGCGGATCGCCGTCCCCCGGGAGCTGGCCCGGTACGTCGTGGAGAAGGGGTCGGTCACCGTCGACGGCGTCTCGCTCACCGTGAGCGGGCTGGCGGACGACCCCGATCCGTGGTTCGAGGTCAGCCTGATCCCGACGACCCTCCGCGAGACCACCCTGGGCAGCCGCGCCCCCGGCGACCCGGTCAACCTGGAGGTGGACGTGATCGCCAAGTACGTGGAACGACTCCTGGGAGCGAAGCGGTGAGTTGGCACCTGGATTCCATCGAGGACGCGATCGCCGCCGTCAAGAGCGGCCGTCCGGTGGTCGTCATCGACGACGAGGACCGCGAGAACGAGGGCGACCTGATCTTCGCGTCCGAGCTCGCCACCCCGGAGCTGGTGGCCTTCACCGTCCGCTACACCTCGGGCTACATCTGCGTGGCCGTCACGGAGGAGGACGCCGACCGGCTGGACCTGCCGCCGATGCTGCGGATCAACCAGGACCGCCGGGGCACCGCCTACACGGTGACCGTCGACGCCCGCGAGGGCGTGACCACCGGCATCTCGGCCGCCGACCGGGCGCGCACGATCCGCCTGCTGGCCAGTGCCGACACCACCTCCACCGACCTGGTCCGGCCCGGGCACATCGCGCCGCTGCGCGCCAAGGACGGCGGGGTGCTGCGGCGGCCCGGGCACACCGAGGCCGCCGTCGACCTGGCGGTGCTGGCCGGGCTGCGCCCCTCGGGCGTGCTCTGCGAGGTCGTCAGCGAGCAGGACCCGACCGGCATGGCGAAGGCCGACGAGCTGCGCGCCTTCGCCGACGCGCACGACCTGGTGATGGTCTCGATCGCCGACCTGATCGCCTACCGCAAGCGGTTCGACAAGCTGGTCGAGCGGGTGGCCGAGGCGCGGGTGCCGCTGCGCCCCGGCGAGTTCACCGCCGTCGGCTACCGCAGCTCCTACGACGAGCGCGAGCACGTGGCCTTCGTGTACGGCGAGATCGGCGACGGCGAGGACGTGCTGGTGCGGGTGCACTCCGAGTGCCTGACCGGCGACGTCTTCGGCTCGCTGCGCTGCGACTGCGGCCCCCAGCTGGACGCGGCGCTCGCGGCGGTCGCGCAGGAGGGGCGCGGCGTCGTCCTGTACATCCGCGGGCACGAGGGCCGGGGCATCGGCCTGCTGCACAAGCTGCAGGCCTACCAGCTGCAGGACGCCGGCGTGGACACCGTCGACGCCAACCTCGACCTGGGCCTGCCCGCCGACGCCCGGGACTACGGCACCGGCGCCCAGATCCTGGTCGACCTCGGGATCCACACGATGCGGCTGCTGACCAACAACCCGGCCAAGCGGGCGGGGCTGGAGGGTTACGGCCTGAAGGTCACCGGCCGCGTCGGGCTGCCGACCCACGTCACCGTCGACAACGTGGGCTACCTGCGGACCAAGCGCGACCGGATGGGGCACCTGCTGGAGATCATCGAGCCGGACGCCGGCCGGGCCGGCAGCGGCCCGGCGGACCTGCCCCGGCGCGCCGACGAGCAACCCGGATGACCGGTCGGTGGTGCCCCGCCGGGCACACTGCACCGTCGCACCCGCTGTCCAGCACCGAGGAGGAGAGGCCATGAGCGGCTCCGGAGCCCCGCAGCAGCAGCCCATCGACGCCCAGGGCCTGACCCTCGGGATCGTCGCCGCCACCTGGCACCGCGACATCAGCGACGCCCTGCTGGTCCGCGCCGTCGCCTGCGCGGAGGCCTCGGGTGTCCCGTCGCCGACCGTCGTCCGGGTGCCCGGCGCCATCGAGCTGCCGGTCGTGGCCCAGGCGCTGGCCGAGACGCACGACGCCGTCGTCGCGCTGGGTGTCGTCGTCCGCGGGGGCACGCCGCACTTCGACTACGTGTGCGACTCGTTCACCGCCGGTCTCACCCGGGTCTCCCTGGACGCCCGCACCCCGGTGGGCAACGGCGTGCTGACCGTCGAGGGCGAGAAGCAGGCCCGCGACCGCGCCGGCCTGGAGGACTCGGGCGAGGACAAGGGCTGGGAGGCCACCGCCGCCGCCCTGCAGACCGCTCTCGTGCTGCGCGACCTGCGCGTCCCCAAGCAGGGCACCGGCTTCGGCATCAGCCCGGCGGCGGGCACCGCGTGAAGTCCTTCGACGAGCTGTTCGCCGAGCTGAGCGGGAAGGTCGCCGCCGGGGACCCCGCCTCCGGAACGGTCGCCGCCGTCCGGGACGGCGTGCACGCTGCGGGCAAGAAGGTGGTCGAGGAGGCCGCCGAGTCGTGGATGGCGGCCGAGCACGAGGGCGCCGAGCGGACGGCGGAGGAGATCAGCCAGCTCCTCTACCGGGTGCAGGTGCTCATGCTGGCCCGCGGGCTGTCCCTGCAGGACGTCTACGCTCACCTCTGAAAAAGGACCCCCTCGCCCCCCGACCCTCGCTCCGCTCGGGCCGGGCCCCTGCGAGGGGGCCGTTCCACCACGTCACCTAGGAGCCCGACAGTGCTGCGCGTCGCCGTGCCCAACAAGGGCGTCCTCAGCGAGCCCGCGGCGGCGATGCTCGCCGAGAGCGGGTACCGGCAGCGGCGCAGCGCCAAGGACCTCGCGGTCTACGACCCGGAGAACGACACCGAGTTCTTCTACCTCCGGCCGCGGGACATCGCCGTCTACGTCGCCGCGGGCACGCTGGACGTGGGGATCACCGGTCGGGACATGCTGCTGGAGACCGCGCCCGCCGACGGTGAGGGCCCGGCCGCGGTCGAGGTGATGGAGCTCGGCTTCGGCCGCTCCTCCTTCCGGTTCGCCAGCCCCACCGGGTCCGACGTCGACGACGTCGCGAAGCTGGAGGGACGGCGGATCGCCACCGCCTATCCCGGGCTGCTGCAGCGGTTCCTCGACGAGGCCGGCATCAAGGCCGGGGTGGTCAAGCTCGACGGCGCGGTCGAGACCGCGTGCCGGCTCGGCGTCGCCGACGCGGTGTGCGACGTGGTCGAGACCGGGACGACGCTGCGGGCCGCCGGCCTGCGGATCATCGGCGACCCGGTGCTGGCCAGCGAGGCGGTGCTCGTGCGCCGGGCCGGGGGCGAGGAGATCCCCGCCGTCGCCCAGCTGCGGCGCCGGCTGCGCGGTGTCCTGGTGGCCCGGCAGTACGTGATGCTCGACTACGACTGCCCCAACGACCTGCTGCCCCGGGCGACGGCGCTCACCCCGGGTCTCGAGGGGCCGACGGTCAGCCCGCTGCAGACCCCCGGCTGGTCCGCGGTGCGGGCGATGGTCCGCCAGCAGGAGACCAACCGGGTCATGGACGAGCTCTGGGAGCTCGGCGCCCGCGCCATCCTGGTCACCAGCATCGCCGCGTCGCGCATCTGAAAGAGGACCCCGTCCCCCTCACCCATCGCAGGCTCGGGGCGAGCCTCTGGACGGGGCCGTAGACGCTCGGGGCGGGAGCGTGCAGGGGCGGACGTCGGCTGCCCCGGTCCAGGCCGGGGCAGCCGACGGCTCAGCGCGGGCGGGTGGTGCGGTCGACCAGGTCGATCGCGGTGCACATGCCCAGCGCCAGGGCCCGCCCGCTGGTCGAGCCGGTGCCCAGCAGCGCGTCGACGGCCGGTGCCAGCGAGCCGTCGCCGACCAGCCCGCGCAGCACCGCGGCGAACTCCCCGCTGACCCGGCCGGCCGCGGCGTGCCGCAGCAGCGCCCGGGACAGCTCCGTGGTGCGGCCGTTGGCCAGGGAGGTGACCCCGGCGGCGAACCGCTCCGCCGACGGGTGGCCCAGCAGGACCAGCCCGGCGGTCAGCCCGGCCAGCACGTCGTCGCCGGCCGGGGTGAGGCCCGGCCCGAGACCCACCAGCCGGGTCGCGGTGCGCAGCGCGGCGTCCAGGTCGGCGCGGCGGACGGCACCGCGCAGGGCGGCCAGCGGACCGCTGGGGCCGCTGGGCAGCCCGGGCAGCACGAACGCGCTGTGCGGCACGCCCTCCCCGTAGAGGGCGGTGCGCAGCTGGCGCACGCCCTCGGGCAGCAGCGCCGGTCGCGCGGTGGGCAGCTTGGGCCGCGGGTCCCACCAGGCAGCGGCGCTCACCGTCAGGTCGCCGACGACGAGCTTGCCGCCGCCGACCCGCGCCGGCGCACCGCTGGGGACCGCGACCAGCGGCCGGCCGTTGGACGGGCGGAACAGCACGCAGCCCAGCGGCAGCCGGGCGGCGTCGGAGGTCAGCACCCCGACGACGTCGTTGCCCTGGGCCGTGGGCACCGTCAGGTACACGGCGGCCGGGACCGAGAGCAGCACCCGGGCTACGCGCACGGGACCGCGTAGCAGCTCTGCGACACCGGTGCTCGCCTGGGCGGGGACGGTGGTGTGGGCGGCCCGTGGGTGGGGTACCCCGGGCGCTGACGCTCGTGGCAGCGGGAACGTGGGGACGCCGGCCCGGGCGGCTCGCCCGTCGCGGGCCGCCTCCCGGGTCGTTGCGTCGCCGTGCCCGCTGATGCTCTCGTCGATGGTCCGCATGTGCCCCTCCACCCGTGCGGTCGACGGGGCCCGCGAGTGCGCCGGCCCCGCCCCGGTGTGCTCGACTCGGCCGGCCGCCGAACGCCACTGCCCCCCGCGGGAGAGACGCCCACCGACCGACCCACAACACAGATCCGGTGGCGGGCCCTTGAGTGGCTCATCACTCGGCTCTGTATGGCGATTCTCGCCAAGAGTGGGTTCAGCCGTCCAGGGACGTCTGACAGAATCTTGGAAGATTGCTCGTGCAACGCGCGGTGGGGGTACGTAGAGTGACCGAACGTGAGGCGTCCGTGACGTACATTGCGCACAGTGATCGACTGGGTGCCACCAGTGGCGTCCTGCGGTCCGTGGAGCCGGTGCTCTCGCAGGTGGCCCCAGCCGACCGCACCGCACTCCAGGAGAGCATGGGGCTCACCGTCGACCAGCTCCTGCAGCTGCCCGGCCTCGTCGGGACGACCGTCGTCGGCGGGGCGACCGGCACCCGCCGGATCGTCCGGCACGTGCTCATCGACGAGCCCACGGACCTGGTCGCCGGGGCCGGGCCCGACGTCCTCGTCGTCCTGGCCGAGCCGCCGGGGTCCGCCGACCCGGCGCAGCACCGGGCGCTGATCGAGCGGCTGCACCGCGGCGGCAGCGGTGCGCTGGCCTTCCGGTCCGCCGGGGGCACCGGCACCCCCCATGGTGAGGTCCCGGCCGAGGTGCTCGCCGAGGCCGACCGCCGTGGCTTCCCGGTCCTGATGCTGCCCGCGCCCACCCGGCTGGACGAGGTCGTCGCCGAGGTCCTCGGCGCGATCATCGACAAGCAGACCCAGGCGCTGAGCCTGGCGAACCGCATGCACAACCAGTTCATCGACGTGGCGCTGTCCGGCGGAGGGCTGACCGAGGTCACCGCGCAAGTCTCCACCTTCCTGGCCGGCGCGGCCGTGCTGGGGCTCGGGCCGGACCGCGAGGTCGCCACCAGCGCCGGGCCGCCCGAGGAGGTCGCCGAGATCCGGGACTGGCTGTGGCTGCTCGACGCCGCCGCCGACGACGCCTTCGCCGACCTCGCGCCGTCCCGCCGGGCGTCGGGCAACCGCGCCGACCAGAGCGTCGTCACCCCGGCCAACGTGCTCGCCGACGCCGACCTCTCCCCGGCCGACGGGATCCTCCTCGTCCCCGGGCACCACGAGCTCCCCGGCGGGGTGGGGGAGTACGCCGTCGCGCCGATCATGGCCGGCGAGCAGCGGCACGGCTGGCTGGTCGCGGTCAACCGGCACGGCCCCATGCTGGTCGGCGCCGGGGCGGTGCTGGAGCAGGCGGCGGTCATCGCGGCCCTGTCGGAGATCCGCTCGCAGGCGGTGCACTCGGTCGAGCTGCGCTTCCAGGGCGACCTCGTGCGCCGGCTGGTGAGCGGGCAGTTCGGCCACACCGAGCGGGCGCTGGCCTACACCCGGTCCTTCGGCTGGCGGCTCGACGGCCCCGCCGTCGTCCTGGTCACCGCCACCGAGACGGTCGCCGACGCCGGCGCCGACCCGACCCGGGCACTCGACGTGCTCGACCGGCTGGCCGACGGCTGGCGGTCGGCGGTCGACGCCGAGGTGGCCGGCGCCGCGGTCGCGGGCCTGGCCACCGAGATCGTGACGGTGCTGCCGCTCGACGGTCGCACGCCGGAGGAGATCACCGCCCTGGTCCAGGCGGTCACCGCCCGGGTCAACGCCCGGCTGCGGCGGATCGGCCGGCTGCTGGGCACCGGGATCGGCCGCCCGGCCGAGGCCCTCGCCGCGCTCGGCGAGGCCTACCAGCAGGCGCAGCGAGCCCTCGTCGTGGGTCAGGAGATCCACGGCGGGCACGCGGTCACCCACTTCGACCAGCTGGGCGTGTTCCGGCTGCTGTCGCTCATCCCGGACAGCACCGAGCTGCGCAGCTACGTCGACGAGGTGCTCGGCCCGCTGGCCGACTCCGGCGACGCGGACTCCACCGACCTGCGCGAGACCCTGCGGGTGCTGCTGGAGACCAACCTCAACGTCGCGGAGTCGGCCCGGCGGCTGCACTTCCACTACAACACCATGCGGTACCGCATCGGCAAGCTGGAGCGGCTCCTGGGGCCGTTCACCGCCGATCCCACACTGCGGCTCAACCTGCTGCTCGCGCTGCACGCGGCGCGCATCCGCGGGCTCGACCAGCCGCACCGCCCGCCGGTGGAGAGCATCGCTGCCGCGGTGCTGGACGACGGGCTCGAGTCCCTGGTCTGAACAACGACCTGGGCCCTCTGGTGCACGGGCCAGCGGTCTGCCAGTGTGCGCTCGCTCGGTGCTCAGGCACCGCAGGCAGGACCGTCGAGGAGGACCCATGGCCTTCGGGTGGAAGCTGCACGGGGACGGCAAGGCCCCGCCCCTGGGTGAGGCCGTCGCGCCCGACGAACGGCTCTCGTGGCCGCTGACCGTCGGCATCGGCGCCCAGCACGTCGTCGCCATGTTCGGTGCGACGTTCGTCTTCCCGCTCGTCATGGGCCTGGACGCCAACCTGGCGATCATGATGAGCGGGATCGCCACGATCCTGTTCCTGCTCATCGTGCAGGGGAAGGTGCCCAGCTACCTGGGCACCAGCGCCTCGTTCGTCGGCGGGGTCGCCGCGGTGCGCGCCCAGGGCGGGGACAGCTCCGACGTCGTCGGCGCCATCCTGGTCTCCGGTGTCGTGCTCGCCCTGGTCGGTCTGCTCATCCAGGTGGCCGGCGTGCGGGTGGTCAACCGCGTCCTGCCGCCGGCGGTGACCGGCGCGGTCGTGCTGCTCATCGGCTTCAACCTCGCGCCGGTCGCGGCGGTGGTGTACTGGCCGCAGGACCAGTGGGTCGCGCTGGCCACCATGGCCTTCGTCATCGTGGTCTCGCTGGCGCTGCGCGGGTTCTGGGCCCGCATCTCCATCCTGCTCGGCCTGGTCTTCGGCTACCTGCTCTCGCTCCTGCTGGACGCCACCCTCGGCCAGATCACCTCACCCGACGGCACCGGCACGGTCGTCACCCGCGACCGGGTGAACCTCGACGCGGTGGGCCAGGCCGACTGGTTCGGCCTGCCCGACTTCACCGCGCCGAGCTTCTCGGTCAACTTCTCGCTGCTCGTGCTGCCCGCGGTCATCGCGCTCGTCGCGGAGAACGCCGGGCACGTCAAGGCGGTGGCGGAGATGACCAAGCGCGACCTCGACCCGGTGCTCGGCCGGGCGGTCCTCGCCGACGGCGTCGGCACGGTCGTGGCCTCCTCGGTGGGCGGCTCGCCGACCACCACCTACGCGGAGAACATCGGCGTCATGGCGGCCACCCGGGTCTACTCGACCGCCGCCTACTACGTGGCCGCCGTGGTGGCCGTCCTGCTGGGCCTGGTGCCCAAGTTCGGCGCGATCGTCAACGCCACCCCCGGCGGCGTGCTCGGCGGGATCACCGTCGTCCTCTACGGGATGATCGGCCTCCTCGGCGCGAAGATCTGGAAGGAGAACCGGGTCGACTTCGCCAACCCGATCAACCTGGTGCCGCTCGCGGCCGGGATCATCATCGGGATCGGCAACGTCACGCTCGTGTTCACCGACACGTTCTCGCTGTCGGGCATCGCCCTGGGGACGATCGTGGCGGTCGTCGGCTGGCACCTGGCCCGGGCGCTCGCGCCGGCGGAGATGAAGGACGCCCTGTACCGGGAGGGCGGCTTCGCCTCCGGCACCGGCCCCGCGCTGGGTGCGACCGGCAGGCACGCGATGGACCCGGGCGGGGCGGATCCGTCCGACGTCGACCGGGGCGACCGGGCGCGCTGACCGGCGGCCACGGCAACGGCACGGCCGGCCCGGTCGACCCACGAGGACCGGGCCGGCGATGTCCAGGGGGAGTACGACGGATGGCAGCGGGGATCGACGAGCCGGACCGCCGGGGGCGCACCGGCCTGGACCGCGTGGGGCGTGACCTCACCGGCAACGACGACGTCCGGGTGACCGACGTCGAGGTGCTGTCCAGCGACTGGTACGTGCTGCGCAAGACGACGTTCGAGCAGCGGCACCGGGACGGCCGGTGGACCACCGAGCAGCGCGAGACCCACGACCGCGGCAACGGCGCGACCGTGCTCCTCTACGACACCGAGCGGCGCACCGTCCTCCTGACCCGGCAGTTCCGGTTCGCCGCCTACGTCAACGGCCATCCCGACGGGATGCTCCTGGAGACCGCGGCCGGCCTGCTCGACGAGGACGACGCGGTGACCGCGGCCCGGCGGGAGGCCGAGGAGGAGACCGGTCACCGGGTCGGTGAGCTCACCCACGTGTTCGACGTCTACACCAGCCCGGGCTCGGTCACCGAGCGCCTGCACTGCTACGCCGGCCCGTACAGCGCGGCCACCCGCTCCTCCGACGGCGGCGGCCTGGTCGAGGAGGGCGAGGACATCGAGGTGGTCGAGCTCGGCATCGACGAGGCGCTGGCCCAGATCGGCACCGGCATCGTCGACGCGAAGACGATCATGCTGCTGCAGTGGGCGGTGCTGAGCGGGCCGTTCGCGAGCTGACCGCGCGTGCCGGGTCGCGCGCCCGGGCACTGGGCTTCCCGGGACCGCGGCGCGCGGTCGGAGGAGGAGGCACGCATGACGGAGACGAACCGCCCGCTGACCGGGAAGGTCGCCCTGGTGACCGGGGCGTCGTCGGGGATCGGTGAGGCGACGGCGATCGCGCTGGCCGAGGCCGGGGCCGCGGTGGCGATCGGCGCCCGGCGGCGCGACCGGCTCGACGCGCTCGCCGGCGAGCTCCGCGAGGGCGGGGCATCGGTGCTGCAGCTGGACCTCGACGTGACCGACGAGGAGCAGTGCCGGACGGCGGTGGCCCGCACCCGCGCCGTGCTCTACGTCGTCGGCCAGCCGCCGCACGTCGCGATCAACGAGCTGCTGGTGCGCCCCACCGACCAGGAGCGCTGAGGCTCACCGCGCCTCGAGCACCCGCTGCAGGGTGCCGAGGTCGGCGGTGACCGCCGCGGCGTCGGCCTCGAACGCGGCGTCGTCCACGCCCGGCCGGCGGCGCAGGGTGAACACGACCTCGCAGCCGGCGCCGTCGGGCAGCACGCGCAGCGGGTTGGTCACCGTCGTGCCGTCGGGCAGGACGACGTCGTGGTCGAGGACGCCGTACTCGTTGACCGGCACGAACCGGACGAGCACCCGGCCCAGAGGGGAGTCGGCCACCCACTCGCCGCGCTCCAGCCGGACGCCGGTGGCCAGGCCCGCCGCCCACTGCGGCAGGTGAGCCGGGTCGCGCGACCAGGCGTAGACCTCGGCCGCGGGCCGGGCGATGGACACGGTGAGGTGCCGGGACTCGGTCATGGCCCGCATCGTGCCGCAGGGGGCCGACCGCACCGCAGCGATCCGGCCGTCCATCGGCGGGGGACGGACAAGTCCACTGCGACGACCGGAAACCGCCGGGAACCGTCGGCGGGACGACCTAGGTTCGCTGCCGTGCCCGTTCCCCGCGCCCCGTTGACCCTGCTGGCCGTCGCCGTCACCCTGCTCGCCTGGGCCTCGGCGTTCATCGGCATCCGCACGGTGGGGGAGGACCTCTCGCCCGGCGCGCTCGCGCTCGGGCGGCTGCTGGTGGGCACCGCCGTCCTCGGCCTGCTGCTGACCCGCCGCGGCTGGGTCCCGCCGACGGCCGGGGAGTGGCGGCTGCTGGCGGTGTGCGGCGTCGGCTGGTTCGGCATCTACAACCTGTCGCTCAACGCGGCCGAGCAGCACCTGGACGCCGGCACCACCGCGATGCTGGTCAACATCGGCCCGCTGCTCATCGCGCTGTTCGCCGGCCTGCTGCTCGGGGAGGGCTTCCCGCGGTGGCTGGTCGTCGGGCTGGCGGTGGCCTTCGCCGGCGTCCTGGTGATCGGCCTGGCCACCCGCGGCTCCGGCGCGGACCTCACCGGGGTGCTGCTCTGCGTGGTCGCCGCGGTTACCTACGCCGGTGGCGTGGTGGCGCAGAAGCCGCTGCTGCGCCGCCTCCCCGCGCTGCAGGTGACGTTCACCGCCTGCGCGCTGGGCGCGCTGTGCTGCCTGCCGTGGGCCGGGGCGCTGGTGCGCGACCTGGGCGCCGCGCCCGGGGCGTCGATCGGCGGGATGGTGTACCTCGGCGTCGTCCCCACGGCACTCGCCTTCAGCACGTGGGCCTACGCGCTGTCCCGGATGGACGCCGGGCGGCTCGGCGTCACCACCTACCTCGTGCCGCCGCTGGTCGTGCTCATGGGCTGGCTGCTGCTGGACGAGGTGCCGCCGGCGCTCGCCGTGGCCGGTGGCGCGATGTGCCTGGCCGGGGTCGCGATCTCCCGCCGGCGAAGCAGGCCGCGGCTCCCCGCGCCGGTGCCGCAGGAGGCCGCGGTCGGCTCGTGAGCCGACCGCGGCCGGCCGGTCACGGGCGGCGCGGCGCCCAGGGGTCGTCGGGGTTGAAGTCGTCCGGCTCGTCGTCCGCCGCAGTCCCGGACGGGGTCGCCGGCCGCTGGTCGGACCGCCGCGCCGCAGCCTCCAGCGCGGCGTCCCGCTCGGCGGCCCGCTGGGCACGCTCGAGCCGGGCGTCCTCGCGCAGCTGCCGGCGGGACGGCGTCCCGTCGGGGTTGGTCAGCCGCAGCCAGTCGTCCTTCTGCCGCCACAGCGCCACGCCGGCGACGGGCAGCGCCACCGGGACGACGTAGGCGGCGACCCGCTCGACGCCGCCCTCGCCGAGGAACAGGAAGACGGCGGCGGCGAAGAATATCGTGCCCACGACGCCGAGCAGCCCGAGCAGCGCCAGCGTGGTGCCCAGCGCCTCCGACCGGGGCCGCACCCCGTAGGCCAGGGCGATGACGCCGATCGCGCCGCCGAGCAGGTAGGCCGCTGCGGCCACCTCGTGCGCCGCCCCCGGGCTGTCGAGCGGGAAGACGCCGACCAGCAGGACCCCGAGCCCGGCCAGGACGAGCAGCAGCCGGGCCAGCTTCCCGCCGGTGCCCGACAGCCCCGGGGCCAGCAGCAGCGCGCCGGCGATGATCAGGACGCCCTGGAGCACGAAGGAGGCGTTCATCATCAGCCGGGCGGGTGAGTCCGCCGTCCCCAGGTCGCTGATCACGTCGGCCGAGTACGAGTAGCCGTCGTAGCGCAGCGCCGCGACCGCCTCGACGACGAAGAACTGCAGGGTCAGCAGCCACGCGACCCCACCCCACCGGTACCTGCTGTCCGTCACGGGGAGCCATGGTCCCAGCCCCGCCTGTGCGCGGGACCGGGCGGGGCGGGCACAGTCCCCGACGTGACCCTGCGATCCGTGCTGCTGTTCGTGCTCGCCGCGCTGCTGGAGATCGGCGGCGCCTGGCTGGTCTGGCAGGGCCTGCGGGAGCACCGCGGCTGGGCCTGGGTGGGCGCCGGTGTGGTCGCGCTGGGGCTGTACGGGGTCGTGGCGACGCTCCAGCAGGACGCGGCGTTCGGCCGTGTGCTCGCCGCCTACGGCGGGGTGTTCATCGCCGGGTCGTTGCTGTGGGGCGTGGTCGCCGACGGGTTCCGCCCGGACCGCTGGGACGTCGCCGGCGCGCTGGTCTGCCTGGTCGGCGTGGCGGTGATCATGTACGCGCCGCGCAGCTCCTGACGTCCGCGGGGGCCAGGTGCGCCCGCAGCGCGGCGTACTGGCCGGGCGAGAGCCAGGAGGGGTTGCTGCCCGCGGGCATCCGCAGGACCTCGGCGTCCCGGACGGCCGGGTCGGCGAGCAGCTCGGTGCGGTCGACCGGTTCGGTCAGCCGGACCAGCCGGACGGCGACCGTCGGCCCGCCCTCGCCGTCGGCGGGTCCGCCGGTGACCGCGCCGACTGCGTGCACGCCGGGCCGGTCCCGGCCGCTGACCCACAGCAGCACCGGATGCCCCGGGTGGACGAGTCCCAGCCGGTAGGAGGGCCGCACGCAGCGGTCGAGGTCCCGCGCCGTGCCCGCTGCCCAGCCGGGGGCGACCAGGTCCGGCGGGCGGCTGCTCTTGAGCACCCAGCAGGCGACGTCAGCAGCGGTCAGGCGGGCCATCCGCCCAGCCAACCAGCCCCGGCGATCGTGGCGCGGCACACAGGTGCACCCTCTGACCCGTGGCGGGGGACGGCGACGCGGGCTGGCCGGGGCACCAGGTGGGCGAGCCCGGGTTCCGCCGGGCCGCGGCCGGGGTGTTCCTCGCCGGGATCGCCGTCTTCTCGACCCTCTACGCGCCGCAGGCGCTGCTGCCGGAGCTCACCCGCTCCTTCGGCGTCTCCCCGACCTCCTCCACCCTGGCCATCTCGATCTCCACCGGCGCGCTCGCGGTCGGCCTGCTGGTGCTCGGCCCGATCTCCGACCGCCGCGGCCGCACCGGCATCCTGCACGCGAGCCTGGCCGCGGCGGCGGTGCTGGCGGTGCTCATCGCGCTGGCCCCGGCCTGGTGGGTGCTGCTGGTGCTGCGGGGCCTGCAGGGCTTCGCGCTGGCCGGGCTGCCCGCGGTCGCCGTCGCGTACCTGCGCGAGGAGCTGCACCCGGCGGTCAGCTCCCGGGCGGTCGGCCTGTATGTCAGCGGCACGGCGATCGGCGGGCTGAGCGGCCGGCTGCTCAGCGGCTTCCTGACCGAGCTCGGTGGCTGGCGGGCCGCCCTCGGCGGCGCGGCGGCGGTCGCGGTCGCCTGCGCGGTCGCCGTCCGGCTGCTGCTGCCGGCCTCGCGCCGGTTCGTCCGCGTGCCGCGCGAGGGCCGGCTGCTGCGGCAGCTGACCGCCGCCTTCACCGATCCGGCCCTGCTGGCCCTCTACGGGGTGGCCGCGCTGCTCATGGGCGGTTTCGTCGCGGTCTACAACGCCGGCACGTTCCGGCTCGAGGCGGCGCCGTACTCGCTGTCCCCGGCGCTGGCCGGCCTGGTGTTCCTCGCCTACCTGCTCGGCTCGGCCAGCTCCCCGACGGCGGGCTGGCTGGCCGACCGGTTCGGCCGGCGGCTGGTCGTGCCGCTGTCCGTGCTGGTGATGGGCGGCGGCATCGCGCTCACGCTGTACCGGCCGCTGTGGCTGGTCGTGCTGGGGCTGTGCGTGATGACGGCCGGCTTCTTCGCCGCGCACGGCGTGGCCAACGGATGGGTGGCGGCGCGGGCGCAGCTGGGCGGGCGGCCGGTCGGCCAGGCGGCGTCGCTCTACTCGTTCTGGTACTACGTCGGGTCCTCGGTCGGCGGCACCCTGGCCGGCCGGGCCTGGCAGGACGCCGGCTGGGGTGGCGTGACCCTGCTGGCCGGCGGCTGCGTCCTCGCGGCGCTGCTGCTGACGCTCGTGCTGGGGCGCACCCGGCCGCTGGACCGCCGCTGACCGGCGGGAGGGCGGTGCGGTGCCGCACCGCCCTCCCGGGGAGGGTCAGCTCACTCGGTGGCGTCGTGCTCGTAGGCGCCGGCCGGGTTGGCGTCGTCGGACCCGACGGCCTGCCGCTCCAGCTCCGTGCGGTGCTCCAGCACCTCGTCGGAGAGGTGCGGGTCCTTCGCGTGCTCGCTGCGGTCCCGCGGCGCCGGCTCGGTCGTCTCCATCACGTCGTCGAGGTTCGGCTCGTCGTTCGGGCTGGTCATCCTCGTCCTCCGCTTTCCAGGCCCGGTGGCTCCGGGCAGCTGATCTGCCCCTGCCCCACCGGGGTGCCGCCGCAAACCGCTCATCCCTGCTTGAGCCGGTCGGCCGGCAGCCAGGCCTCGACCAGCACCGGACCGTGGTCCCCGACGACGGTGTACGCGACCCGGCCCTGCCAGCCGCCCTCCCGCTGCCGCCACTCCACGAGCAGCCCGGGCCAGGTGCCCGGGGCGTCCGGCGGATCGAGGACCCAGCAGTGCCGGCCGTGCCCGTCCCCGGCGGCCCGGCGCCGCCCGGCGGAGGGCGGGGGTTCCGCGGCCGGCGGCCCCGGCACGCCGGACCGCGCCGCCCGGTCGGCGAGCGAGGCCCCGTGCCCGCCCCGGTGCATGCCCCCAGCCACCGGAGGATGATCGCACGGAGTCGAACAGGCGTTCGACTCGGCGCGCTCCGGTCACCCCTCCGGCGACGGCGGCTCGGCGGCCTTCTTCCCGCCCGCCTTCTTCGCACCGGCCTTCTTCACCGGTGCCTTCGTGGCCGGCGCCTTCTTCGCACCAGCCTTCTTCGCCGGCGCCTTCGTGGCCGGCGCCATCTCGGCGGGTGCCTCGGCCGGCCGCTCGGCCGGCTGCGCGCTCAGCCCCCCGGCCAGGACGTCGGCCACCGCCTGGACCCCCGGGTGACCGGCCAGCTCCTCGGTGGGCACCGGCAGCGGCAGGCACCAGTTGGGGCGGTCGTCGGCGCCGGGCATGTTCGGCCGGCGCTCGACGGCCAGCGCGTCGTCCAGGGTGGCCGACAGCAGCGTCGACGGTGCCGTCGCCAGTCGCCGGTGGGCCGCCCGGACCGCCTCCGCGGGGTTGGCGCCCTCAGGGACGTCGCCCAGGTGCTCCAGCAGCGAGGTGCGGCCGCGCTCGAGCTCCTCGTCGGTGCCCAGCCCGTGCTCCCGCTGCTCGGCGAGGTCGGCCCCGGTCCACAGCCCGGCGACCGTGGGCAGGTCGTGCGTGGTCACCGCGGCCATCGCCTCGACCGGCCACCCGGCCGGCTCGTCGTCCTCGAACCACAGCAGCCGGTAGGACAGGATGCCGTGCTCGGCCAGCGCCTCCCGGACGCCCGCCTCCACGGTGCCCAGGTCCTCGCCGACGACGATCGCCTGCGCCCGGTGGCTCTCCAGCGCGACGATGTCCAGCAGGTCCTCGTACGGGTAGCGGACGTAGGCGCCCTCGGTGGCGCCGCCCTCGGCCGGCACCCACCACAGCCGGAACAGCCCCATGACGTGGTCGACCCGCAGCCCGCCGGCGCCGGCCATGGTGGCCCGGATCGACTGGACGAACGGCTCGTAGTCGGCCCGCTGCAGCCGCCACGGCACGAACGGCGGCGACCCCCAGTCCTGGCCCTGGCTGTTGAAGGCGTCCGGCGGCGCGCCGACGCTGACCGCCTGGGCGAGCACGTCCTGCCACGCCCACGCGTCGGCGCCCCCGCCGGCGACGCCGATGGGCAGGTCCTGGATGACCGTCAGGCCCCCGGTCGCCGCCCGCAGCTGCCGGTCCAGCAGCCACTGCAGCCAGGCGTGGAAGGCCACCTGCGACTCGTGCCCGGCCGCCCAGGCGCGGACGGCCTCGCCCTGCGGCTCGCGCAGCGGCTCGGGCCAGGTGTGCCAGTCGGGGCCGTGCTCGTCGGCCAGCGCGCACCAGGTGGCCCAGTCCTGCAGCGGCTGCCCCTGGAACCACCACCACTCGCGGAACTCGCGCTCGTCCACCCCGCTGTCGAAGATCCGCTGCAGCACGGTGCGCTTGCGCGCCCACACCGCGTCCCGGTCGATGAGCTCGCCGTCGTTCAGCGCCCGGCCGGCCTCCTCCTCGCGGTCGACGTCCTCCCCGCCGGGCACGTCGGACAGCCGCAGGTAGACCGGGTTCCGGAACCGGCGGGTGGCCGGCAGGTACGGGCTGGCCTCCTGGCCGGGGGTCGGCGCCACCCCGTGCAGCGGGTTGACCAGCAGGAACCCCGCCCCCTGCCGCTCAGCCAGCTCCCGGACGACCCGCAGGTCGCCGAGGTCCCCGATGCCCCAGCTTTCGCGCCCGCGGGTGGCGTACAGCTGCACCGCCCACCCCCAGCCGCGCCACCCCTCGGGCAGCCAGCAGCGGCCGGGGGACACGATCAGCCGGCGGTCGCGGCCGTCGGGGGTGCGCAGCCGGTGGTAGCCGAGCGGGAAGTCGTCGGGCAGGTGGCCGTCCACCTGCCGGGTCGAGCCGTCCTCGCAGTCGACCTCACCGCCCTCCACCTCGAGGGCGTCGCCGGGTCGGGCCACGATCGGCGCGTGGTCGAGCAGGTCCGTGGGTGGGTGGCCGATCACCTGGCGCAGGTTCTCGATCGTCTCCGGGGAGACGGTGTGCTCCTCGTCCAGGGCGTCCAGCCAGGTGGCGTCGATGCCCCAGGCGTCGGTCGTGGGCTGCGTGGGGGTGCTCGTCACCCCTTGATCCTCGTGGGTGCGCCCGGTGGCCGCCGGGTGAGGGGACGCGGCGGTGGTCACACCGGCCGGTCGGGTGTCCCGTCCGCCGGCGGGGGGGCGCGGTCGCCGTCCGTGGGGCGGCGGCCGCACCGCCGGCGACGGCCAGTGCGGTGTGCCGTCGCGGATGGCGCCGGATCCGCTCCTCGCGCCGCGCGGCCGGTGAGCCGGGCTCGGGCTCCAGGTCGATCCCGCCGGTCCCCAGCAGCGCCCGGGCGGTCGCGGAGACGTCGCCGTCGGCCCGGTACCAGGTGGCCCGCTGGGGCCGGCTCAGGGAGCTGAAGGTGACCGCGAGCGCCCCGACGTCCGGCTCCGCGTCGGGCCCCGTCGGCGGGTCGCTCGTCGGCAGCCGGTCACCGGGCGCCAACCGCACGGTGTCGTCCGAGGACCGCTTCGCGGCGACGAGCCGGCCGTCGACGTGCCAGGTGACCGTCCGGGTGAACGAGCCGGTGACCTCGACCCGGTGGTGCTGCCCGCGGGCGACCAGCTCCCAGCGCTGCACCTGGTCGCCGGCCACGGGCCGACGGTAGCGGTCCGGCGGTTCAGCCCGGCCCGCCGCGCGGCTTGGCGCGGCGGGTGGGGGCGGCCGACGCCGGGTCCTCCGGCCACGGGTGCCGCGGGTACCGGCCGCGCAGCTCCCGGCGGACGGCGGGGTACCCGCTGACCCAGAAGCCGGCCAGGTCCGCCGTCGTGGCCACGACCCGGGCGGCGGGGGAGAGCAGCTGCAGCCGCAGCGGCCGGCCGGCGACCACCGGCGCGTCCGCCCAGCCGAAGACCTCCTGCACCCGTACCGGCAGGGTGGGCACCTCGGGATCGGCGTAGTCCACCCGGATCCGCGAGCTGGTGGGCACCTCGATCCGCTCCGGCACCAGCTCGTCGAGCCGGCCGGCCACCTGCCACGGGACCAGCGCGGACAGTGCCGCGGCCACGTCGACCGCCGCCAGGTCCGCCCGGCAGCGGGCCGCGGACACCGCGGGCAGGCCGGCCAGGGCCACCCGCAGGGACGCGTCGTCGACCGCCGGCCACGGGTCTCCCAGGCCCGCCCGCGCGGCGGCGAGCCGGGCCCTGAGCGCGGTGGCGGCCGGGGTCCAGCGGAGCAGCGCGAGGCCCTCGCGCCGCAGCCCCTCGGCGACGGCGGCCGCCACGGTCGCCGGGTCCGGGTCGGCCAGCGGGCGCTCGGCGAGCACGACGGCGCCGAGCCGCTCCACCCGGGCGGCCCGCACGTCGCCGTCGCGCCAGGCCACCTCGGGACCGTCGGCGTGCGCGCCCCCGCCGGCCTCCAGCGCCGTGGCCTGGTCGATCGCGACCGCCGCGCGCACCCGGGCGTCCCGCCGTCCGGGGGCGCGGTCCGCGGCGGCCACCGCCAGCCACTCCGCGCCGGTCAGCGCGCTGCCCGGGGCCAGCTCGGCGCCCGTGCCGCCGGCCAGCAGGTAGGTGCGCTCGGTCCCCCGCCGGCGCCGGGCCAGCCACTCCGGATGGGCCAGCCCGACGACGAGCCCGGCGGCGGCGTCGTCGGTCAGGTCGGTGCGCGGCGCGTCCGGCACCGACCGGGCCAGCCGGCCGGTCTCCTCCCGCCACCGCGCCGTGGCGCCACCGGAGCCGCTGCGGACGGCCCGCCAGGCGGCACCCAGGTCGTCGGACGGGGCCGGGACGTCGGCCGACAACAGCGCCAGCACCTCCGCGGCCCGCCGGCGGCCCACCAGGGGAGCGCCGTCGACCAGCGCCCGGGCGAGACGGGGGTGGGTCCCGGCCGCAGCGAGCGCGCGCCCCCGGGAGGTGACCCGTCCGTCGTCGTCCACCGCCTCGAGCTGCCGCAGCGTGTCGCGGGCCGCGGTGAACGCCGCCTCCGGTGGCGGATCGGGCAGGGCCAGGTCCCGGCCGTCCGGCGCTCCCCAGCAGGCCAGCTCCAGCGCGAAGCCGGTGAGGTCGGCGACGGCGATCTCCGGCTCCGGGGCGGCGGGCAGCCGGTCGTGCTCGGCGGCCGACCACAGCCGGTACACCCACCCCGGACCCTCGCGCCCGGCACGGCCCGCCCGCTGCGTGGCCGCGGCCCGGGAGGCCCGCACGGTGACCAGGGTCCCCAGGCCGCGGGCGACGTCCACCCGGGGGACGCGCGCCAGCCCGGCATCCACCACGACCCGCACACCGGGCACGGTCAGGCTGGTCTCGGCGACGTCGGTCGCGAGCACCACCCGGCGCCGCGGGCCGGCGGTGAGCGCGGCGTCCTGCTCGGCGGCGGGCAGCCGCCCGTGCAGCGGCCGCAGGTCCGCGGCCACCCCGGACAGCCGCCCCGCGACCCCGGCGATCTCCGCCGCGCCGGGGAGGAAGACCAGCACGTCACCCTCGCTCTCGGCCAGCGCCCGTGCCACGGTGCCGGCGACCGCGTCCAGCAGCCGCGGGTCGACCCGGTTGCCCAGCGGCGGGGCGACCGGCGGCGCGGGCGGGCACCAGACCGGCCGCACCGGGTGCAGCGTGCCGGTGGCCTCGACCACCGGCGCCGGACCGGTGTCCCCGCCGAGCAGCGCGGCCAGCGGGCCGGCCTGCGCGGTGGCCGACATCGCCAGCACCGCCAGGTCCGGCCGCAGGGCGGCGCGCACGTCGAGGGCGAAGGCGAGCGCGAGGTGGGTGTCCAGCTGCCGCTCGTGGCACTCGTCCAGCACCACGGCGGACGTCCCGGCGAGCTCGGGGTCGGACTGCAGCCGGCGGACCAGCAGCCCGGTGGTCACCACCTCCACGCGGGTGGCGTCGCTGCACCGGCGCTCGCCGCGCACGCTGTAGCCCACCGACCGCCCGACGGGCTCGCCCAGCAGCGCGGCCATCCGCCGGGCGGCCGCGCGGACGGCGACCCGACGTGGTTCGGCCACCAGCACCCGGGCCGGCAGCCGGTCGGCCAGGGCCAGCGGCACCAGCGTCGTCTTCCCCGTGCCGGGCGGGGCCACCAGCACGGCGGCGCCGGCCCCGGACAGCGCACCGGTCAGCGCCGGCAGCACGCCCCGGACCGGCAGGTCGGTGCCGGGCGAGCCGGGAGGGGGCAGCACGGTGGCCAGTCTCCCCGGCGGACGGGCAGGGCTCCGCCCCTTGTCCCGTCCTGTGACCTGTACCACGCTGAGCCGAAGGGAGCGACGAGGCTCAGCGGAGGTCCGGAGTGGCGGCTCACGGCAAGGACTCGAACAAGGAGAGCACCGGGGCGCCCGCGCCCCGCGCTGCGGACCGGGTGCGCAACGTCGCGCTGGTCGGCCGCGCGGGAGCGGGGAAGACGACCCTGGCCGAGGCGCTCGTGGTGGCCACGGGCGCGCTGACCCGGGCCGGCCGGGTCGAGGACGGCACGACGTGCCTGGACACCGAGGAGGTGGAGGTCCGGCAGCAGCACTCCGTGTCGCTGCACGCCGCGACGGTCGAGCACGCCGGGCACCGGATCACCCTCCTGGACACCCCGGGGGCACCGGACTTCGTGGGGGAGCTGCGTGCCGCGCTGCGGGCCGCCGACGCCGCCCTGTTCGTCGTCTCCGCGGTCGCCGGCGTCGACGCCGGCACGGTCCACCTGTGGGACGAGTGCGCCGCGGTGGGCAAGCCGCGGGCGGTGGTGGTCACCCAGGTCGACCGGCCGCGCGCGGACGTGCCCGCCGTCGTGCGCAGCTGCCAGGAGCTGCTGGGCGCCGGGGTGCACCCCCTGCAGCTGCTCGCCCCGGGCGAGGACGGGACACCCGGCCGGCTGGTCTCCCTGCTGGAGCCCCAGCCGCCCCACCCGCAGGGCGACGAGCTGCGGGCCGAGCTGATCGAGGCGGTGATCGCCGAGAGCGAGGACGAGTCGCTCATGGACCGGTACCTGGCCGGCGAGCCGATCCCGGTGCCCGACCTGGTCGCCGACCTGGAGACGGCGGTGGCCCGCGGCAGCTTCCACCCGGTGCTGTGCCTCGCCCCGCTCAGCGGCCTGGGGGTGCGGGAGCTGCTGGATCTCGTGGTCAGCGGCTTCCCCTCCCCGCTCGAGCGACCGTGCCCGCCGGTCGTGCGTCCGGACGGGAAGCCGGCCGGCGTCGTGGGCTGCGATCCCGCCGGGCCGCTGGTGGCCGAGGTCGTGAAGACGACGACCGATCCGTACCTGGGCCGGGTCTCGCTGGTCCGGGTCTTCTCCGGCACGCTGCGCCCGGACATCCCGGTGCACGTCTCCGGTCACGGGCTGGCCGAGCGGGGGCACCCCGACCACGACGCGGACGAGCGGGTCGGCGCGCTGTCGAGCCCGCTGGGCAGCACGCTGCGGCCGATCCCGGAGTGCCCGGCCGGTGACGTGTGCACGGTCGCCCGGCTGACCACCGCCGAGACCGGTGACACGCTGTCCAGCCCGGACCAGCCGCTGGTCGTGCCGCCCTGGGAGCTCCCGGACCCGCAGCTGCCGGTCGCCGTGGAGGCCGCCTCCCGCAGCGACGAGGACCGCCTCGCCGGCGCGATCGCGCGGCTGGTGGCCGAGGACCCGGCGGTGCGGGTGGAACGCCGGGCCGACACCGGCCAGCTCCTGCTCTGGTGCGTCGGCGACGCGCACGCCGAGGTGCTGCTGGACCGCCTGCGCACCCGGTACGGCGTGGCGGTGGAGACGCCGCGGGTGCGGGTGCCGCTGGTCGAGACCCTCGCCGGGCCGGCCACGGTCACCGCCAGGCACGTCAAGCAGTCCGGCGGCCACGGCCAGTACGCCGTCGCGGTCGTGGAGGCACGCCCCATGCCGCCCGGCTCCGGGATCACCTTCGACCAGCGGGTGGTCGGCGGCGCGGTGCCCAGCCAGTTCCACGGCAGCGTGGAGAAGGGCATCCGGGCGCAGGCCGCGCGGGGCCTGGAGAACGACCGGCCGCTGGTCGACGTCCACTTCACCCTGGTCGACGGCAAGGCCCACTCGGTCGACTCCTCCGACGCCGCGTTCCAGACGGCGGGTGCGCTCGCCGTCCGGGAGGCCGCGGCCACGGCGGGCACCCAGGTGCTCGAGCCGTGGTGCGCGGTCGAGGTGACCGTCCCCACCGACCTGGTCGGGCCGGTGCTCAGCGACCTGGCCGGCCGCCGCGCCCGGGTCACCGGCAGCGAGGCCGCGCCCGACCGGGACGAGGCCACCGTGTTCGCCGAGGTCCCCGAGTGGGAGCTCCTGGACTACGCCCGGGTCCTGCGGTCGGTGTCGCACGGCTCGGGCAGGTTCAGCCGCCGCCCGCTGCGGCACGAGCCGGCGCCGGCCTCGGTGGTGGCCGACCTGCAGCCGGCCTGACCGCGGGGGCCGCCGCCCCGTGGCGGATCAGGCCGGGCGGTCCAGCAGCTCCCGGAGCACGCCGTCGATGAACTCGTTGTCCGGGGCGTGCAGGCCCAGGCCGCCGAAGTGCCCCCAGGTCGTGTCGATGACCCGCACCTCGCCCTGCGGGATGAACCGGGAGGCCCACTGCTCGTCCTCGGGCGGGAAGTAGAGATCGGTCCGGGCGGGCATGGCGACCAGCGGGCAGCGGATGGAGCGCAGCGCCGCCTCGGTGTCGCCGTCGAACCCCGGCGTGCGGCCGACGTCGCCGTGCTCCCAGGTCCACAGCATGGCCAGCAGGTTGTTGGGGTCGCGGCCGTCGAGCCAGAACCCCTCCCAGAAGCCGACCAGGAAGTCCTCGAGCGAGGACCACCCCATGTCCCGGTACTCGCGTTCCCAGTAGAACGCCTGGGAGAGGCCCCATCCGGCGTAGATGCGGGCGAAGGCCCGCAACCCGGCGACCGGCAGGTCCTCCGGCGGGTAGGCGCCGCCCCGGAAGGCCGGGTCGAGCGTGAGCGCCGCCCGCAGGCTCTTCAGGAAGACCTGGTTGTGCTCGCTGGTGCGGCTCGACCCGACGATCGGCGCCGCTCGCCGGACCATCTCCGGGTGGCTGACCGCCCACTGGTAGGTCTGGCCGGCGCCCATCGAGGAGCCCACGACGAGCTCGACGGACTCGATGCCCCACTGCTCGGTGAGCAGGCGGTGCTGCGCCTGGACCTGGTCGTGGAACGTGATCGCCGGGAAGTGCGGTCCGTCGAAGGGCGGCGGGGTGTTGCTGGGGGACGACGACAGCCCGTTGTTGAGCTGGTTGGGCACGACGATGAAGTACCGCTCCGGATCGCAGGCCAGCCCGGGGCCGATCGACCACTCGTTGGCGTCGTGCCAGGCGCTGAACCAGGTGGGGTGGACGATGACGTTGGACCGGTCCGCGGCGATCTCCCCGTAGGTCTTGTAGGCCAGCTGGGCGCCGTGCAGCGTGGCGCCGCTCTGCAGGGGGAGGTCGCCGAGGTCGAAGACCTCGTGGTCCGTCGGTGCGGGCACGGCGTTCCTTTCACGTGAAAGTACCGTTAGCGTGCCCGAGCCCGTGGACGACCGCAAGGCGGTCGGGGACGGCGCTCAGCCGGCCGGGTGCGGCTCCGGGTCGGTCGCGAGGCGTTCGAGGAGCCGGCGCAGGGTCCGCGTCTCGGTCTCCGACAACGCGGCCAGCCCGGTGCGCTCGGCCTCGGCGATCCGCGGGGCGAGGCTCCCCTCCAGCGCCCGGCCGCGGTCACCGGCGTGCACCACGACCCGGCGGCGGTCGGCCGCGTCGACGTTGCGGTACAGCAGGGAGCGCTCGACGAGCCGGTCGACGATCCGGGTCAGGGTCGGCCCGGTGACCCGGGTGAGGCCGGCCAGCTCGGTCATCGACAGGGGACCGCGCTCGACCAGCGTCCGGAGCACCCGCCACTGGTCCAGCGTCAGCTCGGCCCCGGCGAGGACGCCCTCGACCCGCGCGGCCAGGCCGACGCTGGCCGCGTGGAAGAGGTCGACGTGGGACGACGGCCCCCCGGGACCTGCCTGCTGCATGCGCTTCTCCCTGAGGCCCCCGTGCGCCCTTCCCATGACCGCGGCGGGTGGGCATAGTGTCCGCTGTTCGCTGTCCCCGAGTGTGACAGAGGGCTGCGACGTCCCGCTCTTCCCGCCGCGGACCCACGCCCAGGGGGACCGATTGCCTTCAACAGCCGAGGCGGCGCGCGTGGGCCTGGTCGTCCCGCTGCAGGGGCCCGCGGGGATCTTCGGTCCGTCGTGCGAGGCGGTCGCGGCCACGGCGGTGCGCGAGATCAACCGGGACGGCCTCCTGGGCCGGGAGCTGGCCGTCGAGGTGATCGACGGCGGGGCGGCGCCCGGGCAGGTCGCCGCGGAGGTGGCCCGGCTGGTCGACGCCGGGCGCATAGACGCGGTGACCGGCTGGCACATCTCCGCGGTCCGGCACGCCGTGGCCCCGGTGACGGCAGGCCGGATCCCGTACGTCTACACCTCGCTGTACGAGGGTGGTGAGGGACGCCCCGGGGTCTTCTGCTCCGGCGAGACCCCGGCGCGGCAGATCGCCCCCGCGCTGCGCTGGCTGCGCGACGTGTGCGGGTTGCGGCGGTGGTTCATCGTCGGCGACGACTACGTCTGGCCGCGCGCCTCGGTCGAGGTCACCCGGGAGTTCGCCCGGCAGCTGGACCTCGAGCTGGTCGGTACGGCGTACGTGCCGCTGGGCAACGCGGACTACACCGGCGTGCTGCACCGGATCCGGCGCAGCGACGCGCACGGGGTGCTGCTGTACCTGGTGGGGCAGGACGCGGTCCGGTTCAACCGGGTGTTCGCCGAGGCGGGCCTGCAGGAGCGGCTGGTGCGGTTCACGCCGCTGATGGAGGAGAACATGCTCCTGGCCAGCGGGCGGGAGGCCACGCGGGACCTGTTCGTCTGCGCCTCCTACTTCCGGTCGCTGGCGACCTCCTCCGCGCTGGAGCTCAGCGGTGCCTACGTCGACCAGCACGGGCCGGACGCGCCACCGCTGAACAACGCGGCCGAGTCCTGCTACGAGGGGCTGATGACCATCGCCGCCCTGGCCCGGCGGGCGGGCAGCCTGGACGTCGCCCGGATGACCGCGCTCGCCGACGGCCTGGGCTACGACGGCCCCCGCGGCCCGGTGTCCTTCGCGGGCAACCACCTGCAGCAGCGCGTCCACCTGGCCGTCGCCGACGGCTACGACTTCGACGTCCTCGCGACGTTGTAGGTCCGCGCGGGGGACTTGACAGTTCCTTTCATCTGAATAAGTTTCAGGTGAGAGGAAGTGAGGGTCCATGGCGACGTACGAGTTCCGTTGTCCCGACTGTTCCGTCTTCCAGGTGGCCGTGCCGATGGCCGCGGTGCGCCCCACCCACCGCTGCCCCGGGTGCGGAGCCGAGTCCGCCCGGGTGTACTCCGCCCCCGCGCTCCGGACGACACCCGCCGCGCTCTCCCGTGCGGTGACGAGGGCGGAGGCCAGCGCCGAGGTGCCGCAGGTCGTCCGGTCGATCCCGGACGGGGCCCCGCGACCGCGCAGCCGCCGGTGGAGCCCGATGACCGGCGCCGCGCCGGTCAGCGCGGCCGCCCGGCCGGCCGGTCCGCACCCGTCCCTGCCCCGCTGGTGACCCATGGGCGCGGTGGGTCTGCTCTACGTCGGCGCCGTCCTCATCGTCAACGGGGTCATGCTGCTGGGCCACGTCGACGCCCGGGGCGCGGCGCCGCTGAACCTGTTCGTCGGCGGCCTGCAGGTCCTCACCCCGACGTACCTGATCATCTCCGCGGACGGTGACCCGGCGCGGATCGCGCTCGCCGCCGGGCTCTACTTCTTCGGCTTCACCTACCTGTGGGTGGGGATCAACGGGATCACCGACTGGCCGCTGGAGGGGCTCGGCTGGTTCTCGCTGGTCGTCGCGCTGGCGGCCATCGGGTTCGCCGTCCACTCGTGGGTGGTGGTCGGGGACCGGGCCTTCGGCGTCATCTGGTTGCTGTGGTCCGTCCTGTGGTCCGCCTTCTTCCTGCTCATGGCCCTGCACCGGGACAGCCTGGGCCCGGCGATCGGCGTCCTCGCCGCCGGGGAGGGTCTGCTCACCGCCGCGGTCCCGGCCTTCCTGATCATCGCCGGCTGGTGGTCCGACTCGGTCACCACGGCCGTGGTCGTCGCCGTGCTCGGCGTCGTGCTCCTCGCCGCCAGCGCCCCCCTCGGGCGTGCCCTGTCCGCGTCCGCTCCCCGCACCACCACCCAGCCCGGCACCGCGTCGGGCGTCCAGTGAGAGGAAGTCGCCGTGCCCGAGGTCGTGTTCAGCGTCGACCAGAGCAAGTCCATGCGGGACCAGGCCGTCCCCGGCCACAACCGCTGGCATCCCGACATCCCGCCGGCGGTGACGGTCCGGCCCGGCCAGGACATCCGGGTCGAGTGCCGGGAGTGGACGGACGGACAGATCGGCAACAACGACTCCGCCAACGACGTCCGGGACGTCGACCTGTCCCACGCCCACATGCTGTCCGGCCCGATCGCCGTCGAGGGGGCGGAGCCCGGTGACCTGCTGGTGGTCGACATCCTCGACCTCGGCCCGGTGCCGCAGACCCAGGGGCCGAACTGCGGCGAGGGCTGGGGCTACTCGGGCATCTTCGCCAAGGTCAACGGCGGCGGGTTCCTGACCGACTACTTCCCCGACGCCTACAAGGCCATCTGGGACTTCCAGGGGCAGCAGTGCAGCTCGCGGCACGTCCCCGGGGTCAAGTACACCGGCATCACGCACCCCGGGTTGTTCGGCACGGCGCCGTCGCCGGACCTGCTGGCCCGCTGGAACGCCCGCGAGCGCGCCCTGATCGCCACCGACCCCGACCGCGTCCCGCCGCTGGGGCTGCCGCCGCTGCCGGACAACGTGCTGGGCGGCACGGCCACCGGGGACCTGCTCGACGCCATCGGCCGGGACGGTGCTCGCACCGTGCCGGCCCGGGAGAACGGTGGCAACCACGACATCAAGAACTTCACCCGGGGCAGCCGGGTCTTCTACCCCGTCTACGTCGACGGGGGCCTGCTGTCCGGCGGCGACCTGCACTTCAGCCAGGGCGACGGCGAGATCAACTTCTGCGGGGCCATCGAGATGGGCGGCTACATCGACTTCCACGTCGACCTGATCAAGGGCGGCATGGAGACCTACGGGGTCACCACCAACCCGATCTTCATGCCCGGGCGGGTCGAGCCGCGGTACTCGGAGTTCCTGACCTTCATCGGCGTCTCGGTCGACCACCGCGACGACACCAACTACTACATGGACGCCACGCTGGCCTACCGGAACGCCTGCCTCAACGCCATCCAGTACCTGGAGAAGTGGGGCTACACCGGGGAGCAGGCCTACCTGATCCTCGGCACGTCCCCCATCGAGGGTCGGATCGGCGGCGTCGTGGACATCCCCAACGCCTGCTGCTCGGTCTTCCTGCCCACCGAGATCTTCGACGTGGACGTCCGCCCCGGCGGGAACGGGCCGCAGCGGCAGGACCGCGGCCAGGTCTGCGTCACCTCCTGACCGCTCCGGCTCCGGGCACCGGCCGGCCGTTGCGCCCTGCACCCACGCTGCGGCCGGCCGGCGTTCTCGGTAGGCATGCCGGATGACGGTGATCGGCTTCCACAACTCGCACGAGCAGGTGCACCCGACGGAGCTGCTGCGGGCGGTGCAGCACGCCGAGCAGGTGGGCTTCACCGCCGCCATGTGCTCCGACCACCTGGAGCCGTGGAACGAGCGGCAGGGGCACTCCGGCTTCGCCTGGTCCTGGCTCGGCGCGGCGCTGGCCACCACCGGCCTGCCCTTCGGCGCGGTGAACGCCCCCGGCCAGCGCTACCACCCGGTGATCGTCGCCCAGGCGATCGCGACGCTGGGCGCGATGTTCCCCGGCCGGTTCTGGGTGGCGCTGGGCTCCGGTGAGGCGATGAACGAGCACGTCACCGGGCACGTGTGGCCGCGCAAGGAGCTGCGCGACGCCCGGCTGCGCGAGTGCGTCGACGTCATCCGGGCGCTGCTGGCCGGCGAGGAGGTCAGCCACGAGGGCCTGGTGACCGTGGACCGGGCCCGGATCTGGACGCTCCCGGAGCAGCAGCCCGCGCTCATCGCCCCGGCGGTCACCGCGGCCACCGCGGCCCGGCACGCGGAGTGGGCGGACGGGCTGGTGACCATCAACCAGCCGCACGAGACGCTCCGCGAGGTCGTCTCGGCCTACCGCGATGCCGGTGGGCAGGGGACGCTCACCATCCAGGTGCACGTCTCCTGGGACCCCGACCAGGACCGGGCGGTCGCGATCGCGCACGACCAGTGGCGCAGCAACGTGTTCCCGCCCCCGCTGTGCTGGGACCTCGACACCACCCACGCCTTCGACCAGGCCAGCGCGCACGTGACCCCGGAGGCGGTGGGGGAGGTGGTGCGCATCTCCAGCGACCTCGGTCAGCACGCGGCGTGGATCGCCGAGTACGTGGAGCTCGGGTTCGACCAGGTGTACCTCCACCACGTGGGGCAGGAGCAGCGGCCGTTCCTCGACGCGTTCGGCGAGCACGTGCTGCCCCGGCTCGACGTCACCGCCCCGGCGCCCGCGGTCGCGGTCGACCCGCCCGGTCCGGACGGTCCGCTGCGCCCGCGGCAGCAGCCGCAGCCCGCCGTCCTGCCCTGAGGAGCCCCGATGCGGATCACCGACACGTCGGACCTCTGGTGGAAGAACGCCGTCGTCTACTGCCTGGACGTCGAGACGTTCATGGACTGGGACGGCGACGGCTGCGGGGACTTCGCCGGCCTGGCGCAGCGCCTGGACCACCTCGCCGACCTGGGCGTCACCTGCGTGTGGCTGATGCCCTTCTACCCGACCGCCGAGCGGGACGACGGCTACGACATCACCGACTTCTACGGCGTCGACCCCCGGCTGGGCACCCACGGCGACCTGGTGGAGGTCATCCGCACCGCCAAGGACCGGGGCATGCGGGTGATCGCCGACCTGGTGGTCAACCACACCTCCGAACACCACCCGTGGTTCCAGTCCGCCCGGGCGTCGAAGGACTCCCCGTACCGGGACTTCTACGTGTGGCGCTCCGACCCGCCGCCGGACACCAGCAAGGAGGTCGTCTTCCCCGACCAGGAGGACAGCATCTGGACGCTGTCGGAGGAGACGGGGGAGTGGTACCTGCACAAGTTCTACAAGCAGCAGCCCGACCTGAACGTCGCCGATCCCCGGGTGCGCGACGAGATCGCCAAGGTGATGGGCTTCTGGCTGCAGGTGGGCCTGGACGGCTTCCGGGTGGACGCCGTCCCGTTCCTGCTGGAGACCGCCGGCATCCCCGAGGAGGACGCGGAACGGTTCCTGGACCCGCACGAGTACCTGCGGGCGCTGCGCGCCCTGGTCAACCGCCGGGCCGGCGCGGCCGTGCTGCTCGGGGAGGTCAACCTGCCGCACGAGGAGCAGCAGCAGTTCTTCGGCGGGCCGGACGGCGACGAGCTGACCATGCAGTTCGACTTCATCGCGATGCAGGCGATGTACCTGTCGCTGGCCCGCTGCGACGCCGGGCCGCTGGTCGAGGCGCTGACCAGCCGGCCGCAGGTCTCACCGGACAACCAGTGGGGCATGTTCGTCCGCAACCACGACGAGCTGACCCTGGACAAGCTCACCGACGACGAGCGGCAGGAGGTCTTCGCCGCCTTCGGGCCGGAGGAGCGGATGCAGGTCTACGGCCGGGGGCTGGTCCGCCGGCTGCCGCCGATGCTGGCCGGCGACCCGCGGCGCATCCGGATGGTCTACAGCCTGATGTTCTCCCTGCCCGGCACCCCGGTGCTGTTCTACGGGGAGGAGATCGGCATGGGGGAGAGCCTGGCGGCCGAGGGCCGGCTGGCGGTGCGCACGCCGATGCAGTGGACCGCCGGGCGCAACGGCGGCTTCTCCACCGCCGACCCCGACCACCTGCCCGGCCCGGTCGTCGACGGCGGGTTCGCCCCCGAGTTCGTCAACGTCGCCGACCAGCGCCGCGACCCGGACTCGCTCCTGTCGTTCATGAAGCTGCTCGTCCGCCGCTACCGCGAGTCCCCCGAGCTCGGCTGGGGCACCTTCGAGGTGCTCGACCAGCCGTACCCCGAGGTGCTGGCCCACCTGAGCAGCTGGGACGACGGCGCCCTGGTCGCCGTGCACAACCTGGGCGCCGAGCCCCGCACGGTGCCGGTGACCCTGCCCGGGTGCGACGCGTCGCACCGGCTGGAGGACCTGCTCCAGGTGGGGACGACGACCGTCGGGGAGGACGGCGCCGTCGAGCTGGCCCTGGAGGGCTACGGCCACCGCTGGCTGCGGGTGGTCGCCGAGGGCAGCCGCCGCCTGCTCTGAACCTCACGGAACGGGCGCGCGTGGGGACGCACAGTGACAGCACCGCCGGAGTCACAGCCGACCCGTGCGCCACACCGCCGACCTCCCCGGGCTCGTCGATGGCGGCCTCTAGGGTCGCCGCCCGAGGTGATCGAGGACATGAGCGACGAGAAGCAGGTGCCCGCCAACGGCTGGGTCGACCGGGGGCGCGCCGAGACCGGTGCGCCGGTGGTGGTGCCCGGGCAGCGCACCGCGGAGGAGCAGTCGCCGGAGCCGACGGCGGCTCCGGCCTCAGTGCGGGCGGCCCCGGCGGCCCCGGCGGCCCCGGCGGGCCCAGCGCCCGCGCCGCCCCCGGCGACGGGCGGTCCGGCCGCGGGGCCGGGGGAGGACCCGGCCGGTACCGACCCGGCGGGGTCGTCGGCGGCACCGAGCACGCCGCACGCCACCGCACCGGTCAACGGTCGACCCCGGCCGCGGTTGCGGCGACCGGTGCCGCTGGTCCGGATGGGCCCGTGGGCACCGGTCGCCGGAGCCGGCGTGGGACTGGTGCTCGGGGTGGTCGTGGTGCTGCTGCTGGCGCCGGCGGCGACCGGTTTCGACCAGCGGCTCGCGCTGGTCTTCGTGGTGCTCGGCCTGTCGATGCTCGGCGCCGGCGGCACGCTCCTGGCCGACGAGGTGCGGCTGATGCGCCGGGGCGCCTGGGCCGCGGAGGCCCGCTCCTCGGGGGCGGGCGTGATCGCCGGGCTGCTGAACGGGCTCACGCCCGCCCGGCTGCTGATCCTCGCCAGCTCCTTCGTGCTCCTGCTGTCGGCCTACGTCACGACCGGGAGCTGACGGCCGGCGGGAGCAGTGGGCTCCGGCCGGCGCCGGGCGTCACCGGGACAGGAGGGCGTCGAGCCGTTCGTAGCCCTCCCGGACGCCGACCTCCATGCCGCTGGCGAGGAAGGCGTCCCGGTCGGCGAAGGAGTCGACCAGGGAGGTGGCGGTGAGCCGGGTGCGGCCGTTCCCGAGGTCCTCGAGGACCAGCTTCTCCAGGGCGACGCCGTCCGGCACGCCCTCGAAGGTGAAGGTCTGCACGATCAGCTCGTCCGGGCGGACCTCGTGGAAGCAGCCGTGGAAGCCGTACTCCTCGCCGTCCTGGATGTGCACGTAGCGGTAGGAACCGCCGGTGCGGCAGTCGAAGTGGTCGATCCGGGCCTCCATCCCGTTCGGCCCCTGCCACTGGACGACCAGCTCGGGGTCGGTGTGCGCGCGGAAGACCTTCTCCGGCGGGGCGTCGAACTCGCGGATGATCCGGACCAGGGGGACGTCGGGGTCGGCGACGATCTGGGTCTCGTGCGTGCTGGTGGTCATGACGGGCTGCCCTCCGGTGGTGGGGTGGGGGCGACGTCCGGCATCGCGGCGAGGACGTCGTCCAGGCGTCGGTAGCGCTCCTCGGCCTGCTGCCGGTAGCGCTCGATCCACTTCGTCATCAGGTCGAAGACCTGCGCTTCCAGGTGCACCGGGCGCCGCTGGGCGTCCCGGCTGCGGCTCACCAGGCCGGCGTCCTCGAGCACCTTGAGGTGCTTGGACACCGCCTGCAGGCTCACGTCGTAGGGCGCGGCGAGCTCGTTGACGGTCGCGTCGCCGACGGCGAGCCGCGCCACCATGTCCCGCCGGGTGGGGTCGGCCAGTGCCGAGAACACCCGGGAGAGCGCATCTGCCGCCACCATCGCCTCCTTACTCAACCGCTCGGTTGATAACAAGGTAGGCGTGTGCCGATCCCTGAGTCAACCCCTGGGTTGAGAAAGGTCCTGGCGTGTGAAGCGGAGGTCCATCCACCGCAGCCAGCGGTCCGGCGGCACCCGCCGTTCCCAGGTGGCGCCCATCGAGCGGCCGTCCGCGTGCACCCGCAGCACGGCCTGGACCTCGTCGGCGGCGAACAGCCACGAGCCGTCGGGTCGCCGGCTCGCCCGCATCCGGGAGTACGAGCCATCGGCGTCGAACGCGTGCACGGCCCAGGTGCCGGTCTGCGGGTCGTGGTCGCCGATCAGCTCCAGCGCCCGGGCGCGGTCCGCGCCGAGCCGGACGTCGACGCGGTGGACCACCCAGCGGTCGCCGACCATGAGCTCGTACTCGTCGGTGCCCTCCACCGCGACGGCGGGTGCCCCGGCGTCGTCGAGCACCGTGCCGGTGGTGTGCCAGCGCCCGAGCAGGGCGGCGAACGGGTGACGCGGGTCGGGTGCGGGCACGGGTGCTCCTCGGGGACGGCGGCCGGTCGTCTCCTGGGACCGCCGCCGCCCGCCGGGCTCATCGCCGACCGGCCGGGCTCAGGCACGCCGGCCCTCCCCGGCGTCGCGCAGCGCCTCGAGGGAGAGCCGGCCCTCGACCAGGTCGTCGGCGACGTCGTCCGCCACCCGGCCGGTGGCGAAGGCGTGCGCCTTGAGCATCGCCAGGGCGGCGGCGGTGTCCAAGCGCAGGGCCACGTTGACCAGCCCGACGGCCTGCCACACCCGGGCCCGGCGCATCGCGTCGGGGCCCTCCCACCAGCGGCGGGCGCCGTCCGGTCCGCCGATGGTCGCGCTCACCATCGCCCGGGTCACCCCGACGGTGACGTCCTCGACCTCGCGGCGGTCGGCCGTGGCCAGTCGCCCCGGCTCGCGGACGTAGAGGTCGAGCACCACCAGCGGTCCCAGCGGCGGGAGCAGCGGGACCGACAGCACCGCCCGGAACTCGGTCGCCTCGACCAGGGAGCCGTGCAGCGCCGGCCAGTTGCGGGCGATGTCCCCCTCGTCGAAGAGGATCATCTCGCCGTCGTCGTGGGCCCGGATGCACGGCCCGGCGCCGTGGGTGAACTGCAGCCGCTCGGCTTCGGCGGCGCGCGGATCGCTCGCGCCGATGGGCGTGCGCATCCCGTCCATCGCGTGGATGCTCAGCCCGGCGCCGTCCACGGGCAGGGCCGCCACGACGGCGCGGGCCAGCCGGGTCGGGAGCATCTCCGGCCCGCGCAGCTCGGGTGGGGGCAGCGAGTGCAGCGCGCGATCGAACCGCTCACAGGCTGGTCCGCTCATCGATCTCCTCCTCCGCGGCTGGCGGTCCTGCGACTGCCCAGCCGGGACCCGCCTCATGCGGGGTCAGCGGAACGCGTCGATCCCCAGGTGGACGGCCAGGCCCAGCCCCAGGACGGCGATGACCCGGCGCAGCAGCAGCTGCGGCACCCGGCGCACGATGCCGGGTCCGAGCCGCCCACCGGCGAACAGGCCGACCGCCAGCGGCAGGGCGGCCAGCCAGGCCACGTCGGCGAGGAAGGCGAAGGCGAGCGCCGCGACGCCGTTGGCCGACCCGAGGACGACGTTGCGCAACGCGTTCGCCTTCGGCACCCCCTCGCCGGTGACGAGCAGGAGCATGGCCAGCATCAGCACGCCCGCGGCGGCACCGAAGTAGCCGCCGTAGATGCCGATCAGGTAGGTGCCGGCGGTCAGCCCCCAGTGGTCGCGGTGCGGGTGCCGCGCTCCCCCCGCGGCCAGCTCCCGAGGCGACCGCTGCACCAGGATCGCGATCGCCGCCCCGCCGATGAGGAACGGGACGACCTTCTCGAACGCCCCCGCCGGGGTCAGCAGGAGCAGGGCGGCCCCCGTGGCGCCGCCCAGCACACCGGCGGCGCCGAGGCGGACCATCCGCTCCCGCTGCCCGGTCAGCTCGGGCCGGGAGGCGCTCACCGCGCCGACGCCGTTGAGCACCAGGGCGACGGTGTTCGTGACGTTCGCCGACACCGGCGGGAGGCCGGTGGCCAGCAGCGCCGGGTAGCTGAACAGCGAGGCGAGCCCGACCATGCTACCGATGAGGCCGGCGGCGAGCCCGGCGCCGAGCAGCAGGAGGACGTGTTCGACGGTCATCGGCTCAGCAGCACGCCGATGGCGACGAGCCCGAGCAGCACGATCGCCGTCCGGAGCACCACCGGCGGCAGTCGCCGGCCCACGGTCGACCCCAGGTACCCGCCGACCACCGACCCCGCGGCGACCAGCGCGGCCGCCGTCCAGTGCAGCCGGTCGCCGGCCACCACCACGTAGGCCAGCGCCGCCACCGCGTTGACGGCGAAGGTGAGCACGTTCTTGATCGCGTTCAGCCGCTGCAGCGACTCGGGCAGCAGCAGCCCGAAGATGCCGATCTGCAGCACCCCCTGGCTGGCGGCGAAGTACCCGCCGTAGGTGCCGGTGGCGTAGGCGCCGGCGAGCAGGGCGGACAGCCGGCCCGGGCCCAGCCGCACCTGGTCGGGCTCGGTGACGCCGTCGCGGGCGCGCCGCCGGGCCAGCGCGCGCTGCAGCATCGGCTGGGTGGCGACCAGGACGACGGCCAGCCCGACCAGCACCGGCACGATCGTCTCGAACGCGGCGGCCGGCAGGTGCAGGAGCAGGAAGGCCCCGGTCAGCGCACCCAGGACCGAGGCGGGGAACAGCCGGACCAGCAGCCGCCGCTGACCGCGCAGCTCCCGGCGGTAGCCGATCGCGCTGGTCAGGTTGCCCGGCACCAGCCCCAGGGAGTTCGAGATCGACGCGGTCACCGGGGGGAGCCCCACGGCGAGCAGCACCGGGAAGGTCACCAGCGTGCCGGAGCCGACGACGGCGTTGATCGACCCGGCCGCCAGACCCGCCGCGGCGACCGCGAGCATCTCCCACCCCGTCATGGCCGCATCGACGGCGAGGGTGTCACAGCCCCCGGAGGTGGCCGCGCACACACCGCTCCGTCCCGGGGTGGCCCGTCAGCCGTCGCGGCGGCCGGCGTCGACCAGGCGGAGCACGAGGGTGCCCTCCTCGTCGGAGGCGTCCAGGTCCACCTCGACGTCGAAGCCCCAGTCGTGATCGCCGGCCGGGTCGTCGAGGATCTGCCGGACCCGCCAGTTCCGCGGGTCGGTGCTGTCGACGACCAGCAGCGCGGGCCCCCGGGCGTCGGCGCCGGTGCCGAGCTCGTCGTGCTCGGCGAAGTAGGCCTGCACGACCTCGCCCCAGCGGTGTGCGTCCCACCCGGAGGGAGCGTCCAGCTCGCCCAGGTCGTACCAGCGCCGCCGGGCGAACAGCTCGACCCGGCGGAACAGCGCGTTGCGGACCATCGCCCGGAACGCCCGGGTGTTGCCGGTGAGCGGGCGCGGCCGGGCCGGGACGGCGACCGGCACGTCCAGCGCGGAGTCCGGGCTGGTCAGCTGCTCCCACTCGTCGAGCAGGGAGGAGTCGACCTGCCGCACCAGCTCACCGAGCCACTCGACCAGGTCGGTGACGTCGTCGGTGCGCGCGGCGGCCGGCACCCCCGAGCGCAGGGCCTTGACCGCGTCGGACAGGTACCGCAGCACCGCGCCCTCGGCGCGGGTGAGCCCGTAGGTCTGCACGTACTCGCGGAAGGTCATCGCGTTCTCCCACATGTCCCGGACCACGGACTTGGGGGACAGCTGCGCGTCGGCGGCCCACGGGTTGCCCAGCCGGTACACCTCGAAGGCGTGCTCGAGCAGCTCGGCCAGCGGCTTGGGGTAGGAGATCTGCTCGAGCAGCTCCATCCGCTCCTCGTACTCGATGCCCTCGGCCTTCATCTGCGCGACGGCCTCGGCCTTGGCCTTGTTCAGCTGGGCGGCGAGCACCTGGCGCGGGTCGTCCAGGGTCGCCTCGATGACCGAGACGACGTCCAGCGTGTGGGTCTCCGAGGCCGGGTTCAGCAGCTCGATCGCGGCGAGCGCGAACGTGGACAGCGGCTGGTTGAGCTGGAAGTCCGGGGGCAGGTCGACGGTCAGCCGGTACCGCCGGCCCTGCCCGTCGGGGGAGTCCAACCGCTCGATCACCCCGGCGGTGATCAGCGACCGCGCGATGCCGATGGCCTCCCGGATGTGCCGCAGCTGCCGCTTCCGCGGCTCGTGGTTGTCGGTCAGCAGGTGCCGCATCGCGGCCACCGGGTCACCGGGACGGGCGGCGACGTTGAGCACCATGCCGGTCGTCACGTGGAAGTGGCTGGTCAGCGGCTCGGGCTCGCCCTCGATCAGCCGGCGCATGGTCGACTCGCTCCACGGCACCATGCCCTCGGGGGCCTTGCGGCGGACCAGCTTGCGGCGCTTCTTCGGGTCGTCGGCGACCTTGGCGAACTGCTTGAGGTTCTCCACCTCGTGCTCGGGCGCCTGGACGACGACGGTGCCGGCGGTGTCGTAGCCGGCCCGCCCGGCCCGCCCGGCGATCTGGTGGAACTCCCGGACGCTGAGCAGCCGCATCCGGGTGCCGTCGTACTTGCTCAGCGCCGAGAAGACGACGGTGCGGATCGGCACGTTGATGCCGACGCCCAGGGTGTCGGTGCCGCAGATGACCTTGAGCAGCCCGGCCTGGGCCAGCTGCTCGACCAGCCGCCGGTACTTGGGCAGCATCCCGGCGTGGTGCACCCCGATCCCGTGGCGCACCAGCCGGGACAGCGTCGTCCCGAAGGCCGAGGAGAAGCGGAACCCGCCGATCAGGTCGGCGATCGCCTGCTTCTCCTCCTTGGTGCAGACGTTGACGCTCATCAGCGCCTGGGCGCGTTCCAGCGCCGAGACCTGGGTGAAGTGGACGACGTAGACCGGCGCCTGCCGGGTGTCCAGCAGCTCGCCGATCGTCTCGTGCATCGGCGTGGTCGCGTAGTAGTGGTGCAGCGGCACCGGGCGCTCGGCCGAGGCGACCAGCGCGGTGGGCCGGCCGGTGCGGCGGGTGAGGTCCTCCCGCAGCCGGGTGACGTCGCCGAGGGTCGCCGACATCAGCAGGAACTGCGCCTTCGGGAACTCGATGATCGGCACCTGCCAGGCCCAGCCGCGGTCCGGGTCGCCGTAGAAGTGGAACTCGTCCATCACGACCAGGCCGACGTCGGCGTCCGCGCCCTCGCGCAGCGCGATGTTGGCCAGCACCTCCGCGGTGCACGCGATGATCGGCGCCCCGGCGTTGACGCTCGCGTCGCCGGTGAGCATGCCGACGTTCGCCGCGCCGAAGACCCCGCACAGCGCGAAGAACTTCTCGCTGACCAGGGCCTTGATCGGAGCGGTGTAGTAGCTGCGCCGCCCGGCGGCCAGGGCGGCGTACTGCGCGCCGGTGGCGACGAGCGACTTGCCCGAGCCGGTCGGCGTCGCGAGGACGACGTTCGCCCCGCTGACCAGCTCGATCAGCGCCTCCTCCTGCGCCGGGTAGAGCACCGTGCCGCCGGCGGCCGCCCAGGTCGCGAACGACTCGAACAGCTCGTCGGGGTCGGTGCCGCGCGCCCGCAGGGACGTGAGGTCGGCCGGGTCGTCGAGGAGGGGGAGGGGGGTGGTGACGGTCATCGTGCCCCACAGCGTGCCCGATCGCGCTGCGCTTCCCGCCCGACGCACCCGCACACCCGACCGATCCCGTGCCCGGAACGACGTGTGTCCTGCGCCATGGGGTGAACCGATGGGTGTAGTAAGGTGAACAACAGGTGAACGAGAGGTGGATGGTGATGCGCGAACGGTTCTGTCCCGAATGTCGGTGGACGGTCGTGACCGACGGGAACGGCCGACGCCACCTCGAGATGCGGTGGGTCCCGGTGGGCGGGGGCGTGCAGGTGGGCCGCGCCGCCTGACCCGAGGCACCGCACCGGGCGGTGCCAGGGCGCGCAACGACGCGATCCCTGGCACCGCCCGGTGCTGGTTCCCGGCCACGTGCGCAGGTTCCGTCCCGGGGCGACGGGGTAGGCGCGGGGCAACGCACCACCGACCCCACCGACCCGAGGAGACGCCGTGTCCGAGCCCCGTCCCGAATCCCAGCCCGAGCAGCAGCAGACCCCGCCCGGCGTGCTGGGGGAGATGACGCCCAAGCCGGACCACGGCGAGGAGAGCTACCGCGGCTCGGGGAAGCTGACCGGCAAGCGGGCGGTCATCACCGGTGGGGACAGCGGCATCGGCCGCGCGGTCGCGATCGCCTTCGCCCGCGAGGGGGCCGACGTCCTCATCTCCTACCTCGACGAGCACGAGGACGCCCGGGACACCGCGAAGTACGTCGAGGAGGCCGGCCGCAAGTGCGTCCTGGTCCCCGGCGACATCTCCGACCGCGCGCACGCCAAGACGATCATCCCGAAGGCGCTGGAGGAGCTCGGCGGGATCGACGTCCTGGTGAACAACGCGGCGTTCCAGATGACCCACCAGACCCTCGACGAGATCAGCGACGAGGAGTGGGACCACACCGTGGCCACCAACCTCACCGCGATGTTCATCCTGTGCAAGGACGCCGTTCCGCACATGCAGCCCGGCGCGGCGATCATCAACTCGTCGTCGGTGAACTCCGACATGCCCAAGCCCACCCTGGCGCCGTACGCGATGACCAAGGCCGGCATCGCGAACTTCACCGCCAGCCTGGCGCAGATGTACGGGGACAAGGGCATCCGGGCCAACAGCGTGGCCCCCGGTCCGGTGTGGACTCCGCTGATCCCGTCGACCATGCCCGCCGAGGACGTCGCCAGCTTCGGCCAGCAGGTGCCGCTGGGCCGCGCCGCCCAGCCGGCCGAGCTCGCTCCGGTGTACGTGCTGCTGGCCAGTGACGAGGCCAGCTACGTGTCCGGTGCCCGGGTGGCCGTCACCGGCGGCAACCCGATCCTCTGACCGATGGTCTTCGTCTGGGGGTGGGGTGGCGGCGGTCCCCGGCGTCGCCGTGGTGGCTTCGGGCCCGGGTACGGCCGCCCTGGGCCCCGCGGCTACGGATGGGGCCGGCCGGCGTACGGGTACGGCCCACCGCGCCGCTACCGGCGGGACGACGACTCCTGCCTGCGTGACCTGCTGTTCCTCAACACCGGCTGCTGCCTGGCGCAGGCGCTGGGGTGCGGCATGGAGATGCTGCTCGTCGCGCCCTCCACGGTGCGCCGGGTCCGGTCGGCGAGCCCCGGCGGGCGGCTCGCCGACCGGCTGGTGGCCGCGGTGCGGATCTACCAGCGGGAGGTCAGCCCCCGGCGGGGGCCGTGCTGCCACTTCACCCCGACCTGCTCCACCTACGCGGTCGAGGCGCTCGAGCGGCACGGTGCGCTGCGCGGCAGCTGGCTGACCGCCCGGCGCCTGCTGCGCTGCCGGCCGGGTGGGCGGCGCGGCCAGGATCCGGTCCCGGCCTGATCAGAGGGTCGCGGCGATCGCCGCGACGTCGGCGGGGCGCACCCGGCAGCACCCGCCGACCAGCCGGGCTCCGGCGGCGATCCAGGAGCCGACGTCCCCGACGCCGGGTCGCCCGGTCCAGCGGCGGGCGGTGGCGTCCCACCGCTCGCCGCTGTTCGGGTAGGCGACGACCGGCTTGCCGGTCGCCCGGGCCGCCGCGGCCGCCGCGGTCGGGATCCCGGCCGGATCGGTGCAGTTGACGCCGACCGCGATCACCGCGTCGACGTCCCGGGCCGTGCCGAGGACGTCGGTCAGGAGCTCTCCGCGCCGGGTGCGGGGCACGCCATCCGGACCGGCGACGGCGGTCAGTGAGATCCAGGCCGGCACGCTCAGGCCGGCGAGCTCGGGGAGCAGCGCCTCCACCTCGGCGGCCGCCGGCAGCGTCTCGCAGGCCAGCACGTCGGCGCCCGCGGCGGCGAGCACCTCCAGCCGCGGACGGTGGAAGGCCCGCAGCTCCGCGACGGTCACGTCGTCGACGTAGCCGCCGGTGTACTCGGAGCCGTCGGCGAGGAAGGCCCCGTACGGGCCGACCGAGGCGGCGACCCACCCGTCGCGGCCCGCCCGGGCCAGCCCCTCGCGAGCCAGCCGCACCGAGCGGGTCATCAGCTCCCGGCCCTCGTCGGCAGCGATGCCGGCGGCGGCGAACCCGGGGAAGGTCGCCTGGTAGCTGGCGGTGGTCAGCACCTGCGCACCCGCGGCGGCGAACGCGGCGTGCGCGTCGACGACGGCGCCCGGGTCGTCGCGCAGCAGCCGGGCCGACCACAGCGCCGAGGTGACGTCGCAGCCGCGGGACTCCAGCTCGGTGGACAGCCCGCCGTCCAGGACGACGGTCCCCCGGGAGAGGGCCTCGGCGAGGGAGGTCATGCCCCCATCGTGCCGCGCTCAGACCGCGGGACGGTCCCGGCGGTCGGCGGCCACGAACGTCACCGCGAGGACGAACGGCAGGGCCGTGGCCATGGCCGTCATGGCCAGGACGTCGGCCAGGCCGGCCGCGGAGGCGGAGGAGAGCAGCGCCCAGCCGAGGACGCCCAGCGGCACGGTGACCACGCCGGTGCCCAGGGCCAGCCGGATCCGGGCGGTCCGCTCGTCCTCGATCGCCAGGGCCCCGGTGAGCACGGCCGGCACCATCGGCACCGCGCAGAGCACCAGCAGGTGCTCGGGCTCGTCCCCCGTGCCGGCGTGGGAGGCCAGCGACAGGGCGGCGGCCAGGGACACGGCGGCGGCGCCGATCACGATCGCCCACCACGTGGCCACCTCGGCGGAGCTCCGCAGGGTGCTGGCCGGCCGGGCCAGCCGTCCGGCGAGCCAGACGCAGAGCACAGCGCACAGCACGAGGAAGGAGGTCAACGACTGCGGGACGTCCGCGACCCCACCGCCGTCCCGCTGCGGCAGCTGCCACGGCTGGCGGGCGAGCAGCGCGAGGACGACGGTCAGCCCGGCGATGACCGCGGCCATGCCGACGGGGTGACGCAGCAGGGCGGTCCGTCGCGGCCGGGTCTCGCCCGCCGGCTGCTCGACGGGCACCACGTCGACGGGCACCACGTCGACGGGCACCACGGAGTTGCCGGTCACGAGGTGGAGGCGGGTGGCGGCGTCCTGCGTCACCCGCCGAGCGTCACACGCAGTGACGGACCGGGCATTTCCGTTCACCCGACCGGGGTCACCCGGCGGGACTGCGGGCCTGCCGGCGGCGGATGTCGGTGGTCCCGGGCCGCGGTCACCAGGGAGGATGACGGCGTGCCCGGGGACGACGCCTTCGCCGACCTGCCGGTGACCGGGCGGCTGGTGGTCCCGGCCGGCGCCCTCGGCTGGCGGTTCTCCCGCTCGTCGGGGCCGGGCGGGCAGGGCGTGAACACCGCGGACTCCCGGGTCGAGCTGTCGGTGGCGCCGCTGCAGCTCCCCGGCCTCACCGACGTCCAGCGCGACCGGCTGCAGCAGCGGCTGGGCGCCCGGCTGGTGGACGGCGTGCTGACCGTCGCGGCGAGCGAGCACCGGCAGCAGCTGCGCAACCGGGAGGCCGCGCGGGCGCGGCTGGCCGCCGTCCTGCGGGCGGCCCTGGCGCCGCCCGCCCCCGCGCGCCGCCGCACCAAGCCGACCCGCGGCTCCCAGGAGCGGCGGATCCAGGCGAAGAAGCAGCGCAGCCAGCTCAAGAAGCAGCGCGGCGGCTGGGACTGAGGGTGGTCGGCCGGGTGCCGGCAGGTCGGCGCCCTGGTACGACGACCGCATGCACATCGACCGGCTGGACCACCTCGTGCTCACCGTGGCCGACATCGAGGCGACGGTGGACTTCTACACGCGCGTGCTCGGCGTGCGCGCCGAGACGTTCGACGGCGGACGGCGCGCGCTGGTGTTCGGCCGGCAGAAGATCAACCTCCACCAGGTCGGCCGGGAGTTCAGCCCGCGGGCCGCGCACGCGACGGCCGGCAGCGGCGACTTCTGCCTGATCACCGAGACGCCGCTGGCCGAGGTGCAGGCCGAGCTCGCCGCCGCGGGGGTGGAGGTGGAGGTCGGGCCGGTGACCAAGCAGGGAGCACTCGGCCCCATGCAGAGCGTCTACGTCCGTGACCCGGACCGGAACCTGGTCGAGATCGCCGTCTACTGACCACCTCCTCGGGCGCCACCCGCCGCCTGCTGGGACCGACTCGATCGGAGCTCACGTCCGCGGTTCCGCACGCTTGTGCTCTGAGTGCGGGGCGCACTCGGAGCACGAGGACGCGCGAGGTCAGCTGCGCCGGCTGATCCGGGTTCCGACGAGGACGCCCAGCAGCGCCCAGACCGCACCCGCGCCCACCCCGGCGATTGAGCACCACCCAGAACGGCACCCGCATCTCATCGGTCGCAGCCTGCACCAGCCGTTGCTCCACGTCGTGTTCCATGCCGGCCGGCCTGGCCTGGACCGGGTGCCGGAGGCAACGACGCCGGCATGACCGTGCACCCCGACGACCCCGCGGCGATGCTGGTCACCCTGCCCGGGGTGATGTGCTGGTGGACGACGCCGGGCGGCGGTGCGCGCCGAAACGGTGACCGCACCACCTCCGCCGGGCGGGTGTGAGGACGACGGAACGCGGGCTTGACGTCGACGCCGTCGAAGGGAAACCGGGCCCCCGCACGCTCCTCCTGTGTCCGCCGCCGTCTCCCTGCCCACCCCCGGGGTCGGCACGCGCACCACCCACACCCACTGCCCGTACTGCTCGCTGCAGTGCGGCGTCACCATGACCGCCGGCGACCGCCCGGCCACCCTCGTGCCCGCCGACTTCCCGACCAACCGCGGCGGCCTGTGCTCCAAGGGCTGGTCGGCGACCGAGCTGCTCGACCACCCCGAGCGGCTCACCCGGCCGCTCGTCCGCGCCGACCCGGCCGACCGCACCAGCCCGCTGGTCGAGTCCACCTGGCCCGAGGCGCTGGACCGCGTGGTCGCCGCGACCCGCCGCACCCAGGCCGAGCACGGGCCGGACGCGGTGGGCTGCTTCGGCGGCGGCGGGCTCACCAACGAGCAGGCCTACCAGTTCGGCAAGTTCGCCCGCGTCGCGCTGCGCACCAGCGCCATCGACTACAACGGCCGGTTCTGCATGTCCTCGGCGGCCGGCGCCGCGGTCCGCGCCTTCGGCCTCGACCGCGGGCTGCCGTTCCCGCTCGCGGACGTCGCCGAGGCCGACGTCGTCGTCCTGGTCGGCAGCAACCCGGCGGACACCATGCCGCCGGCGATGCAGTACTTCGACGCCGGCCGCAACGCCGGGGCCGAGCACATCGTCGTCGACCCGCGGCGCACCAACACCGCGCGGAACGCCGACCTGCACGTCCAGCCGCTGCCGGCCACCGACCTGGCGCTGGCCAACGGCCTGCTGCACATCGCGATCGCGGAGGGCCTGGTCGACGAGGAGTACGTCGCGGCGCGCACCACCGGCTTCGACGCGGTGCGGGCCGCGGTCGCGCGCTACTGGCCCGACCGGGTCGAACGGCTCAGCGGCGTCCCGGTGGCGGATCAGCGGCGGATCGTCTTCGCCCTGGCCCGCGGCCGCCGCTCGATCATCCTCACCGCGCGGGGCGCCGAGCAGCACCGCAGCGGCACCGACACCGCCCAGGCGTGGATCAACCTCGCCCTGGCGCTCGGGCTCCCGGGTCGGCCGGGCAGCGGCTGGGGGACCGTCACCGGGCAGGGCAACGGGCAGGGCGGCCGCGAGCACGGGCAGAAGGCCGACCAGCTCCCCGGCTACCGGAAGATCACCGATCCCGCCGCCCGGGCACACGTCGCCGCGGTGTGGGGCGTCGACCCCGAGTCGATCCCCGGCCCCGGCCGCAGCGCCTTCGAGCTGCTCGACCGGCTGGGCACCGACGGCGGCGTCCGCACGCTGCTGGTGATGGCCTCCAACGTCGCCGTCTCCGCGCCCGACGCCCGCCGGGTGGTGCGCCGGCTGCGGGCCCTGGACTTCCTCGTCGTCAGCGACTTCTTCCTCTCCGAGACCGCCGAGCTCGCCGACGTCGTCCTGCCCAGCGCCATGTGGGCGGAGGAGGACGGCACCATGACCAACGTCGAGGGCCGGGTGATCCGCCGCCGGCAGGCGCTCGCGCCGCCCGACGGCGTGCGCGACGACCTGCAGCTGCTCGCCGAGCTCGCTGACCGGCTGGGGGCAGACGGCTTCAGCGGCGACCCGGAGACGGTCTTCGAGGAGCTCGGCCGGGCCAGCGCCGGGGGAGCCGCCGACTACTCCGGCATCAGCTACGCCCGGATCGACGCCGAGCAGGGCCTGTTCTGGCCGGTCCCGGACGCCGACCACCCGGGCACCCCGCGGTTGTTCACCGAGCGGTTCGCCACCCCCGACGGCCGCGCCCGGTTCCTCGAGGTCGAGCACGTGCCGCCTCACGAGGAGCCGGACGAGACCTACCCCTACGTGCTCACCACCGGCCGGGTGCTCGCCCAGTACCAGTCGGGCACCCAGACCCGGCGCTCCAGGAGCCTGCAGCTGGTCGCCCCGACGCCCCGGGCGGAGCTGCACCCCGACCTCGCCCGCCGGCTCGGCATCACCTCGGACGACGTCGTCGAGCTGGCCACCCGCCGCGGCTCCGCCCGCTTCCACGCGCTGATCACCGACGCCGTCCGGCCCGACGTCGTCTTCGCCCCCTTCCACTGGGGCGGTGGCTCCAGCGCCAACGCGCTCACCGACCCCGCGCTCGACCCGGTCAGCCGGATGCCGGCCTTCAAGGTCTGCGCGGTCGCCGTCACCCGGATCGGCGGCCCCGAGGAGCGCTTCGACGCGCCCGATCCCGCCGCCCGGCCACAGCCTCGCGACCACGAGACCCCGACGTCCCCCACCCCGCACGCCCCGTCCCGGAGGAGGACCACCCGAGTGAAGAGCACCCCGCGGTTCCTGCAAGGACTGTTCCCGGTCATCGGCGAGGGGCTGGGCAAGCCCGGCCCGCTCGACCCGGCCCTGCGCTACCAGGTGCCCCAGGGGAAGACCGCCCAGGCGCTGTACTTCCGGGGCGGCAACGCGACCGGCGAGCTGGTGTACGTGCTGCTGCTGCGCGACGGGGAGCCGATGCGCTGGTTCCCGATCGGCGCGCGGAGCGACTGCCACGTGCCGCTGCGGGTGGTGGAGGACCTCGACGGCGGCACCGTCGTCGAGCTGCACGCCGCCGCGCCGCTGGGCGTCACCGGCGAGCTCGTGGTCGACCTCGGGCTGGTGGAGGTCTGATGACGGTCCTGGGTGGGCGCCCCGAGGGGATGACCTCGCTGCACTTCGGCCTGGACGACGTCGACGGCGTCGACCCCCGCCAGCGCCTGGTCGTCGTCGGGAACGGCATGGCCGGCGCCCGGGTGGTCGAGGAGGTGCTCGAGCGCGGCGGCGGCGAGCTGTTCGCGATCACCGTCTTCGGCGAGGAGCCGCACGGCAACTACAACCGGATCATGCTGTCCCACGTCCTCGCGGGGGAGGAGCACGAGGACGACATCGTGCTCAACAGCCACGACTGGTACGCGGACAACGGGGTGACCCTGCGGGCCGGCGTCCGGGTCGACCGGATCGACACGCACGCCAAGCTGGTGCACGCCGCCGACGGGACGACGGTGCCCTACGACCAGCTGGTCATCGCCACCGGCAGCCGGTCGTTCGTCCCGCCGATGACCGGCCTGCACGTCGCCGAGGACCAGCTGCTGCCCGGCGTCTTCGGCTTCCGCACGATCGACGACACCCGCGCCATGCTCGCCGCGGCCGCGACGCACCGGCAGGCGGTCGTCGTCGGTGGCGGGCTGCTCGGGCTGGAGGCCGCCCGCGCGCTGCAGGGGCACGGGCTGCACGTCGAGGTCGTGCACGCCGGCACGCACCTGATGAACCAGCAGCTGGACCTCGACGGCGGGGCGATCCTGAGGCGGTCGGTGGAGTCCCTGGGCATCGCCGTCCACCTGGCCACCCGGACCACGGAGGTCGTCGGCCCGGACCGGGTGCGCGGCGTCGTCCTCGCCGACGGCCGCACGATCGACGCCGACCTGCTGGTGATCGCCGCGGGCATCCGGCCGGTCACCGAGGTCGCGCTGATGAGCGGCCTGGAGGTGGAGCGGGGCATCGTCGTCGACGACCAGCTGCGCACCGACGACCCCGACGTCTACGCCGTCGGGGAGTGCGCGCAGCACCGCGGCGAGCTCTACGGGCTGGTCGCCCCGGTCTGGGAGCAGGCGCGGGTGCTGGCCGACGTGCTCACCGGCACCGACCCGACCGCCGAGTACCACGGCTCCCGGACGGCCACCAAGCTCAAGGTCGCCGGGGTCGACGTGGCCACCATGGGCGTCAACCGCCCGGAGCGGGACACCGACGAGTTCCTGGTCATCTCCGAGCCGCGCCGCGGCGTGCACCTGTCGGTGGTCATCCGCGACGACCAGCTGATCGGCGCAACGCTGCTCGGGGACACCCGCAAGGTCGCGTTCCTGACCCAGGCCTTCGACCGCGGCACCCCGCTGCCCGAAGAGCGGATCCGGCTGCTGGTCGACCTGTCCGACGGGGCGGAGGAGGTCGGCGTCGCCGAGCTGCCCGGCGAGTCGCAGGTCTGCAACTGCAACGGCGTCAGCAAGCAGGCGATCTGCGACACCGTCGCCGGGGGTTGCACCAGCCTCGGCGGCGTCATGGACGCCACCCGGGCCGGCAAGGGCTGCGGGTCTTGCAAGTCCTTGGTGAAGCAGATCGTCGAGTGGGCCGCGGACGGCGACGTCCTCGAGGACCCGACCGCGAGCTGGTACGTGCCCGGCATCCCGCTGGCCAAGCCCGAGCTCACCGCCGCCATCCGCCAGCAGCAGCTGCGGAGCGTCTCCGCCGTCTTCGCCGCCCTCGCCCCGGGCGGGCAGGAGGACGCCAAGTCGAAGATGGGCATGACCTCGCTGCTGCGGACCATCTGGGGCAGCGAGTACGAGCAGGAGAACGACGCGAAGTTCATCAACGACCGGGTGCACGCCAACATCCAGCGCGACGGCACCTTCTCCGTCGTCCCGCAGATGAAGGGCGGCGTGACCACCCCCGCCCAGCTGCGCCGGATCGCCGAGGTCGCCGAGAAGTACGAGGTGCCGATGGTCAAGGTCACCGGTGGCCAGCGGATCGACCTGCTGGGGGTCCGCAAGGAGGACCTCCCCGCCATGTGGGACGACCTCGGGATGGCCTCGGGCTACGCCTACGGCAAGAGCTTCCGCACCGTGAAGACCTGCGTGGGCAGCGAGTTCTGCCGGTTCGGCCTGGACGACTCCACCCGGCTGGGCATCGACCTGGAGGAGCGGTTCCAGGGCATCGAGAGCCCGGCGAAGATCAAGATGGCCGTGGTCGGCTGCCCGCGCAACTGCGCCGAGGCGTACGTCAAGGACGTCGGCGTGGTCGCCGTCGGAGGTGGCCGCTGGGAGCTCTACATCGGCGGCGCCGCGGGGGCCACCGTCCGCAAGGGCGACCTGCTGGCCACCGTCGACTCCCCGGCCGCGGTGATCGAGCTGACCGGCCGGTTCCTGCAGTACTACCGCGAGAACGCCAACTGGCTGGAGCGCACCTACGACTTCGTGCCCCGGGTCGGCCTGGAGAAGATCAAGCAGGTGCTCCTGGAGGACAGCGAGGGGATCGTGCTCCACCTGGACGAGGGCATGCAGCGCTCGATCGACGCCTACACCGATCCGTGGGGCCAGGACGGGAAGACCCCAGCCACGCCCGGCCAGTTCCGCACCGCCCTGCCGCTGGTGGATCTCCCGAAGGTGCCGGTCCGATGAGCGTCACCGACACCAGGACGACGTCCCACGTGGTCGGCCGGGTCGAGGACGTCCCCCTCGGCGAGGGGCGGGCGTTCGTGGCCGGCGGCGTCCAGGTCGCGGTGTTCCGGCTGCGGGACGGCTCGCTGCACGCCACCCAGGCCGCCTGCCCGCACGCCGGGGGACCGTTGGCCGACGGGCAGACCGATGCGGACCTGCTGGTCTGCCCGCTGCACCTCTACACGTACCGGTGGACCGACGGCTCCTCGCCCAGCGGCGGAACCGGCGTCCGGGTGTACCCCGTGCACGAGCAGGACGGGGTCCTCGTCGTCGAGGTGTGCTGAGGGGCCGTCGGGGGCGCGCCTCCGGCGTCGGCTCAGGGGTGCATGCGGGCGCCCTTCACCACCTTGTCGACGGCGTTCCTCGGACCGTGGACGGCGAGCCCGACCAGGTCCAGCTCGGCGCCCGCCACCGCCTTGACCGCGGCACGGTTCTGCACGTCACCGGGGGTGCTGAACAGCTCGGCGGTGAAGACCGCCGGGGTGAGGTCCCGCTCCAGCGCGCGGGTGCGGGCGGTGCGCAGCAGCTCCCCGGTCCCGGCGAGCACCAGCACCGGTTGTCGGATCATCGGCAGGTACCCGGTGCCGTCGGCGTCCTCGTAGGGCTCGCCGACCAGCCCGGGCTCGCTCGCGGTGATGCCGCTGACCAGGAACGACGTGACGTTGAGCGCCTGCCACGGCGCCAGGTCCTCGCGCAGCAAGACGGCGATCTTGGTGGCCCGGCGGGGGAGTCCGTCGGCGGTTTCCATGCTGCTCAGCCTCGCGTCCCCGCGCCGCGAGGTCTTGTACGTTCCTGCGCGTGGCCGAGGTGGTGGCATGGCGGCCCGGCGTCCCCGGGCTGACGGAGGTCCTGCACGCGCACTTCACCGACCACGTCTACCCGGCGCACACCCACGACGCCTGGACGCTGCTCCTTGTCGACGACGGCGCCGTCCGCTACGACCTGGACCAGCACGCGCACGGCGCCACCCCGACCGCGGTGACCCTGCTGCCGCCCGGGGTGCCGCACGACGGGCGGTCGCAGTTCCCCGGGGGCTTCCGCAAGCGGGTGCTGTACCTGGAGCCCGCGACGCTGGGCACCGGGCGGGTCGGCACGGCCGTCGACCGGCCGGCGTTCGCCGATCCGGTGCTGCGGGACCGGGTGTCCCGGCTGCACGCGGCGCTGCGCCCGCATCCCGAGGGGCTGGAGGCGGAGAGCCGGCTGGCGTTCGTGCTGGAGCGGCTGCGGCAGCACCTGGACCGGGCCGTTGCCCCGCCGCCGGTCGTGCGGGACCACCCGCTGGCCGATCGGCTCCGGGAGCTGCTCGACGACCGGATCGTCGAGGGGTTGTCGCTCCAGGAGGCGGCCACGGGGTTCGGCGTGCACCCGACGCACCTGGTCCGGGCGTTCACCCGCCGGCACGGCCTGCCGCCGCACCGGTACCTCACCGGCCGCCGGATCGACCGGGCGCGCCGGCTGCTGCTCGACGGTGCGCCACCGGCCGAGGTGGCGGCAGCGGTCGGCTTCCACGACCAGGCGCACCTGACCCGGCACTTCCGCCGGATGCTGGCCACGACGCCGGCCGCCTACGCCCGCTCGGCCTGAGCGGCACGGGGGTCAGTCGGCCGGCAGGTCCAGCTCGGCGATCGCCTCGGTCACGTCGTCCTCCCGGACGAAGTCCAGGGCCAGCAGCCGGTGCACCAGCACGCCCCGGCGGGTCAGCCGCAGGTCGGCCGGGCGCAGCTTCGGGCGGGCGGCGCCGCCGGGCCGGACGACGGCCGGCGGCGGGTCGAGCAGACCGGCGCGCTGCAGGTCGAACACGTCCTCCCGGGCACCCCACGAGGTCCACGCGCGCGGCTCGTCCTCCAGCGACGCCATCGGCAGGGGGACCCGGTCCCGGCGGCCGACGGCGGCCAGGAACACCAGCTGCCGCCAGCTGCAGGACTCCGCCAGCTGGAGCGCGCGGACGGCGAGGGCCGGGTCGATGTCGGGTGAGACGGCGACCTCGGCCACCAGGTAGCCCAGGTGCCGCACGCGGCGGTCCTCGGTCGTCGTCCGCGCTGCCTGGACGACGGCCTCCACCAGCCGCTCGGCGGGGGAGCGGGACCCGGTGCCCGGCCGCAGGAAGTCGTCGCGGCGGACGGTCCGGCCCTGGTGGCCGCGGGTGACCGCGAGCTCGGCGGTGAAGGCGAGCGCCGCGCCGGCGCGGGCGCGTTCCCAGCTCAGCGGCAGGTCGGCGGCGGCGGTCGCGGCCTCGCGCAGGCACCCGGCCAGCCGCTCGTCGAGCCGGACGGCGGTCTTCCCCGGCTCGAACAGCAGGCCGGCGGCCGCGCTGCTCATCGAGCCGGCGACGAGTCCGCCCGCCTCCACCAGGTCCCGACCGGGGGCCCGTTCGCCGTCGAGGGGGTTGCGCACCCGGTGATCATCGTCGGTGCACGCCGTCTGTGCACCTGGCCGCCCGGCCATCTCACCACCGCGGGGCACCCGGCGTGAGCACAACGGAACACACGTTCATCGCCGCCGCAACGGCGGGGGAACGGCCGCCCCGCACCGTTCCGGCATGGCCACAGCCACCCCCACGACCGCCCCTCCGACCGCGCCCGCCACCGGCCGCACCGGAGGGCGGTGGATCGACGACTGGCGGCCGGAGGACCCGGCGTTCTGGAACGCGACCGGCCGGCGGGTCGCCCGCCGCAACCTCTTCTTCTCGGTGTTCTCCGAGCACATCGGCTTCTCGATCTGGAGCCTGTGGTCGGTGATGGTGCTGTTCCTGCCCGAGCCGGTGTTCGGCATCGACCCGGCGGGCAAGTTCCTGCTCACCACCCTGCCCACGGCGCTCGGCGCCTTCGTCCGGCTGCCCTACACGTTCGCGGTGGCCAGGTTCGGGGGCCGCAACTGGACCATCGTCAGCGCCGCCCTGCTGCTCGTCCCGACGATCGCCACCGCGGTCGTCCTCGAGCCGGGTGTCTCCTTCACCACGCTGCTGGTCGTCTCCTGCCTGGCCGGGGTCGGTGGGGGCAACTTCGCCAGCTCGATGACCAACATCAACGCCTTCTACCCGCAGCACCTCAAGGGCTGGGCACTGGGCCTCAACGCCGGCGGCGGCAACCTCGGCGTCCCGGTCATCCAGCTGATCGGCCTGCTCGTGCTGGCCACCGCCGGAGCCGAGCACCCGCGGCTGGTGCTGCTGGTCTACATCCCGTTCATCGTGGTGGCAGCCGTCGGCGCGGCGCTGCTGATGGACAACCTGCGGACGGCGAGCAACCAGCCCCGGGCCATCCGCGACGCGCTGCGGGAGCCGCACACCTGGATCATGTCCCTGCTCTACATCGGCACCTTCGGCTCGTTCATCGGCTTCGGGTTCGCCTTCGGCCAGGTGCTGCAGAACCAGTTCACCCAGGACTTCGCCACGCCGCTGGCCGCCGCCTCGCTGACCTGGCTGGGCCCGCTGCTCGGCTCGCTGATCCGGCCGCTCGGCGGCTCGCTGGCCGACCGCTTCGGCGGCGCCCGGATCACCTCCTGGAACTTCGTGGCGATGGCCGTCGGCGCCGGCGTGGTGCTCACCGCCAGCCGGGAGGAGTCACTGCCGCTGTTCCTGGTCGGGTTCGTGCTGCTGTTCGTGTTCAGCGGCATCGGCAACGGCTCGACCTACAAGATGATCCCGGCGATCTTCCGGGCGAAGGCCATGGACGAGGTCGCCGCCGGGACGGAGTCCGCGGTGGCGGACCGGCGGGCGCTGCGGCTGTCCGGCGCGCTGATCGGCATCGCCGGTGCGGTGGGCGCCTTCGGGGGCGTGCTGGTCAACCTGGCCCTCCGGCAGTCCTTCCTGTCCACCGGCAGCGGCGAGGGCGCCTACCTCGCGTTCATCGCCTTCTACGCGGTCTGCGTGGCCGTCACCTGGGCGGTGTACCTGCGGCCGGGCAACCGCCTCGCCGGCGTCTGAGGCAGGACCGCCCTCAGGACCCGGCCGCGTCGCGACCGTCGGCCCGGCGGGCGTTGTCCACGACGGCCCGGATGAGCAGCGGCCACGCACCGCGCGGGAGGTCGTGGCCCATCCCCGGCACGAGCACCAGCCGTGCGCCGGGGACGGCCGCGGCCGTCGCCCGGCCGCCGGAGCGGTGGCACATCGGGTCCGCGGTGCCGTGGAGCACGACGGTGGGCACCGTCAGCCTCCGGAGAGCGGTGGTCCGGTCGGCGGCGGCGCGCACCGCCCGGTGCTGACGACGGCGGCCGTCGCGCGCGTGGGGGTCCCGTGCAGCGGCCAGCGCGGTGACCCGTCGCAACTCGTCGATGTCCTGCGCGAAGCCGGTGGACCCGACCGACGTCAGCACCCGCACCTTGCGCGCGACCGCCTCGGCGTCGGTGCGGGGCGGTCGGGCGAGTAGGTGACGGAGGACCCGCGGGGAGGTCCGGCCCACGCCCCGGCGTCCGGTGGTGGACATGAGCGAGGCCAGGGAGCGCACCCGGTCGGGAGAGCAGATCGCCATGAGCTGGGCGACCATGCCGCCGAGCGACGCGCCCACAAGGTGCGCGGACCCGGCACCGAGCGCGTCGAGCAGGCCGACGGCGTCACCGGCCATGTCGTCCAGGGTGTAGCGGCGGCCCGGCAGGTGCGTCGAGCGCCCCGCGTCGCGGTTGTCGAACCGGATCACGCGGTAGCCCTCCCCGGCGAGCCGCCGGCACAGGTCCTCGGGCCAGTGCACGAGCTGCATGCCGAGCCCCATGACGAGCAGCATCGGGGGGTCCGCGCGGTCCCCGAATGCGTCCCAGCACAGCCGCAGCTCACCGACGGGCGTGCGGCGCGGCGGGTCGTACAGCACGGGATCGGCATGCATGCCCGGACGGTCCCGCCCCGCGCGGGCGACGGTCAACCGGGATCCCCGGCTGCCCCCGGACCACCAGGCGGTGCCCCGGAGCGATCGACCCGCGGCGCGACCCCGTCACCCGCCGATCGGCCCGTTCCCGGACCCGGCGGCCGACCGGACATGACGCAGCAGCGAGCGGACGGCGAGGGCGTGGCCGCCCGTGCCGATGACGCCGGCCCGGTACAGCCGTCCGGCCGTCCCCGGGAACTCGGCGCGGCTCTCGGCCCGGCACCGGGTGCCCTCGCCGGCGGGCTCGAAGCGGAACACGATGCCGTAGCGGGAGAACCGGTGCCGGCCCGCGACCACCAGGAGGTCCGGCGGGCTGGCCGACACGATCCGGAAGCCGGGGACCGAGGAGCCCACCGCCGGCCGGTCCCAGGCCCGGGTGGTGGCCGGCTCGCAGCCCAGCACCGCGGCGGTCCGGCCGGCGCGCGGGCGACCGAAGGCCTCGGCCAGCGTCCGGAGCACGGCGTCCCAGGCCGCGGCCGGCGGTCCGGGCACGGTCACGGCGTGCTCGTCGATGCGCGGCAGGTCCGCGAGCGGCGCGGCCGGGTCTCCGGTGGACATGGCCGAACGCTAGGGACATCCGGCCGCCGACGGCGGGTCCCTCGCCGTCCCGGCTACACGGCCAGCCGGTAGCCCCGCTTCACCACGGTCTCCACCACGGGCGCACCGAGCGCCGCACGCAGCCGGGTCACCGCCATTTCCACTGCGTGCGCGTCCCCGCCGCCGGACAGCTCGGCCAGCAGCTCCGGCCGGGAGACGACGACCCCCGGGCGCCGGGACAGCGCCCGCAGCACCGCCATGGAGCCGGGCGGGAGCTCGACCGTCCGGCCGTCGAGCACCACGGCGTGCCCGCGCACCTGCAGCGTGTGGCCGCCGGCGGCCAGCACCGGGTGGCGCGCGGGGAGCTCGGCGACGACCGACCGCGCCAGCGCACCCAGCCGGGCCCGGTCCGGCTGCACGGTGCGGACCCCGGCGGCCTCCAGCGGCGCGGCGGTCACCGGTCCCACCGCGACCGGCAGGACGGCGTCGGCGAACGCCGCCAGCACGCCCGGGAGCACACCCTCCTCGTCGGCCACCTGCAGCAGGCTCGCCGCGGCGGGGGCGCTGGTGAAGGTGACCGCGTCGACCCCGCGCGCCGCGATCGTCGCCACCAGCCGGCGCAGCGGAGCGGTGTCCTCGGGCAGCACCCAGCGGTACACGGGCACGGTCAGGACGTCGGCGCCCGCGCGCTGCAGCCCGGACACCAGCTCGGGCAGCGGGTCACCGTGCAGCTGGACCGCGATCCGCCGTCCCGCCAGTGCGCCCTCCGCCCCGGACAGCAGGTGCTCGAGGACCTCCGCGGAGCTCTCGGACGCCGGTGACCAGGCGTCGACCAGGCCGCCACCCCGGATCGCGCCGCGCGCCTTGGGGCCGCGGGCCAGCACGCGGGCGGTCTGCAGGTGCTCGCGCAGCGGCAGGTCCCAGGCGTCGGCCGCCTCGAGCCAGCCGCGGAACCCCACACCGGTGGTCGCCACGACCAGGTCGACCGGCTCGGCGAGCACCGCCTTGGTCGCGGCCACCAGCTCCGCGTCGTCGGAGAGCGGCACGATCCGGATCGCCGGGGCGTAGACGACCCGCGCGCCGCGCCGGTCGAGCAGCGCGCCGAGCTCCTCCCGCCGCCGGGCCGCGGTCACGGCCACCGTGTAGCCGGCCAGGGGCAGCAGCTCGTCGGCCGGGTCGGCCTCCGCCGGGCGGACGGGCGGGGTCTCGGTCACGCCCCCATGGTGCGTCCTGGATGTTCCAGCCGTGTGACACCCGGGGTCGACCGCGGACCCGAGGGGCCGTGGACAATGGGGCGGTGCCCACCGCCTCGCCGTCCCCGACGGTCTCCGCGGTGCCCCGCCGCCTGCGCCTGATGACCTGGCTCGCCGCGATCGGGCTGGTCGCGGTCATGACGGTGGTCGCCGTCCTGCTCAAGTCCTCCACCACCGGCGTCGTGGCGTTCCGGACCGCCGACCAGGTGGCGATGGTCGGCCTCGGGCTGGCCATGGCGGCCGGGGTGCTGTGCCTGGGCCGGCCCCGGGTGGACGCCGACGCCGAGGGCATCCGGATCCAGAACATCCTCGTCGCCCACCAGCTGCCCTGGACCGTGGTCGAGGCGGTCCGGTTCGACCGGCACTCCCCGTGGGTCACGCTGCTGCTCACCAACGACGACGAGGTCGCCGTCCTGGCCGTGCAGGCGTCCGACGGGGAGCGGGCGGTGGCCGCCGTCCGAGGGTTGCGGAGCCTGCTGGCCGCCCACCGCGAGGCCCATCCCGAACCGCGGGAGGACCTGCTCTACCCCCGGGAATGACGGACCGTCGGTCGGCGCTGTAACATGGGCGCGCCTCCCCCCGCTACATCGAGGCGCGAGAACCACCGGTGGCCCGGACCGCGAGGAAACGGCCACTGACCGAAGAGGAGCCCGCTCCCACCTGGTGCCGCACAGGCGCTCAGGTCCCCGGTCGTCGCAGGTCGGCTCGTCCGGCCCGCGCGACCACACGAGCACCCCCCGCCCGGGGGTGGATCCGTGTGGCGTCCGGCGAGTGGGCCCCGCGAGCAGCAGCTCGCGGGGCCTTTGCCGTCGGTGGCCGGGTGGGCCAGCAGACTCCTCACCGCAGCAGCAGAGGAGAGGCCATCACCGAGCCCCGTATCAACGACCGTATCCGCGTCCCCGAGGTCCGCCTGGTCGGTCCCGAGGGTGAGCAGGTCGGCATCGTGCCGATCGGCGAGGCGCTGCGCCTGGCGCAGGACAGCGAGCTCGACCTGGTCGAGGTCGCGCCCATGGCCCGGCCGCCCGTCGTCAAGCTCATGGACTACGGGAAGTTCAAGTACGAAGCCGCGCAGAAGGCCCGCGAGGCGCGGCGGAACCAGGCGCTCACCGTCATCAAGGAGATGCGGCTGCGCCTGAAGATCGACCCGCACGACTACGAGACCAAGAAGGGCCACGTCGAGCGCTTCCTCAAGGGCGGCGACAAGGTCAAGATCACCGTGATGTTCCGCGGTCGCGAGCAGTCCCGGCCCGAGATGGGCTACCGGCTGCTGCAGCGGCTGGCCGGCGACGTCGCCGACCTCGGGGTGGTGGAGTCCAACCCGAAGCAGGACGGTCGGAACATGGTCATGGTGATCGCTCCGCACCGGAACCAGGCGGCGACGGACACGGCGCGGCGCTCCGCGAAGGTGGAGAAGCAGGCCGCAGCCGAGGCGCCGGAGCAGGCTCCGCCGGCCTGAGAAAGGGCCCTCCTGCCCCACCACGCGCAGGCTCGTGGCAGGGCCCTGCAGGAGGGCCGCCCCCCGACGCACCCCGCGTGGTGCAGCTCGATGCTGCGCTGCGCCGGGCAGACACGAACAGGACCGAGAGATGCCGAAGAACAAGACCCACAAGGGCACCGCGAAGCGGGTCCGCGTCACGGGCACCGGGAAGCTGGTGGCCGAGCACCAGAACAACCAGCACAAGTTCGAGCACAAGTCTGGTTCCCGGAAGCGCCGCATCAGCGGTACCGGTGTGCTCTCGCCGGCCGACACCGGCCGGATGAAGAAGCTGCTCGGTCGCTGACCGCCCCCTCCCGCAACGACTAGACAGGAGCTTCCACGTGGCACGCGTGAAGCGGGCGGTCAACGCCCAGAAGAAGCGTCGGACGACCCTCGAGGCGGCCAGCGGGTACCGCGGCCAGCGGTCCCGGCTGTACCGCAAGGCCAAGGAGCAGATCCTCCACTCGGCCACCTACAACTACCGTGACCGCAAGGTCCGCAAGGGTGACTTCCGCAAGCTGTGGATCACCCGGATCAACGCCGCGGCCCGGCAGAACGACATGACCTACAACCGGTTCATGCAGGGCCTCAAGCTGGCCGGCATCGAGTTGGACCGCAGGGTCCTCGCCGAGCTCGCCGTCAACGAGCCGGCCACGTTCGCCTCGCTGGTGGAGTCCGCCCGGGCCGCGCTCGCCGCGAACCCCGAGGCGACGGGCCAGCAGGCCGCCTGACGCCACAGCCGGAAGAAGGACCCCGTTTCCCCTCACCCCCCGCACACCGGTCGGCCCCGTCCAGAGGCTCACGCCGAGCCTGCGAGGCGTGAGGGGGACGGGGTCTTCCCACTCTTGACCGAGCGCTCCGGGCGGGTCGCCGCCGCCCGCAAGCTCACCCGGCGCAGCGGCCGGGACCAGGCGCGCGCCTTCCTGGCGGAGGGGCGCCAGGCGGTCGGCGAGGCGCTCGCCGAGGCGACGACCGACCCGGACGCCGTCCGGGAGGTCTTCGTGACCGAGCAGGCCGCCGCGGCGCACCGCGACCTGCTGGCCGGCGCCCGGGTGCCGGTCCGGCTGGTCACCGAGAAGGCCGCGGCGTCGCTGTCGGAGACGGTGACCCCGCAGGGCCTGGTAGCGGTCTGCGCGCTCCGGGACGTCGACCCCGGCGCGCTCGCCGCCGACCCGCCGCGGCTGGCCGTGGCGCTGGCCGAGCTCAACGACCCCGGCAACGCCGGCACGGTGCTGCGGACCGCGGACGCGTGCGGGGCGGGGGCGGTGGTCTTCGGGGCCGGCTCGGCCGATCCGTACTCCGGCAAGGCCGTGCGCAGCAGCGCCGGCAGCCTCTTCCACGTCGACGTGGTGCGCAGCGCCCCGCTGGAGCCGCTGGTCGCCGACGTGCAGCGCGCGGGCGTCACGGTGCTGGCCGCGGACGGCGGGGGAGAGGTGGCCCTGGACGCGGCCGCCGACCAGGGCCTGCTGGCCGCACCGGTGCTGTGGGTGTTCGGCAACGAGGCCCGCGGGCTGGCGCCCGAGCTCGCGGCGCTGGCCGACGCGCGGGTGCGGATCCCGATGCGCGGCCGGGCCGAGAGCCTGAACCTGTCGGTCGCCGCGTCGATCTGCCTGTACGTCACCCAGCTCGCCCACTAGGAAGACCTCGCCGCTCGCGAACCGGCGGCGGGCCCCTGCAGCGGGGCCAGGGCGCGGCCCGCGGGCTCCGCCGGGCAGAATGGCCTCCCGTGTCTGGCGTCAACGACCCGTACGACCCCAAGCAGGTGGCCGCGCTGTCCTCCGAGGCCCTCGACGCGGCGGTGACCGCGGCGACCGAGGCGTTCACCGCCGCCGACGACCTGGAGGCGCTGGCCGCCGTCCGGCCGGCCCACCTGGGCGACCGCGCGCCGGTGCTGCTGGCCCGCCGCGAGCTGGGTGCGCTGCCGCCCGCCGCCCGATCCGACGCCGGCAAGCGGGTCAACGCCGCGCGCACGGCGATCACCGACGCCTACACCGAGCGGCTTGCGGTGCTCGAGGCGGAGCGCGACGAGCGGGTGCTCGCGGAGGAGCGGGTCGACGTCACCCTGCCCTGGGACCGCACCCCGCGCGGCGCCCGGCACCCGCTGACCACGCTCACCGACCGGATCGCCGACGTCTTCGTCGGGATGGGCTACGAGGTCGCCGAGGGCCCGGAGCTCGAGGCGGAGTGGCTGAACTTCGACGCGCTGAACATCGGGCCCGACCACCCGTCGCGGTCGATGATGGACACCTTCTTCGTGGCGCCCGAGGACTCCGGCCTCGTGCTGCGCACCCACACCAGCCCGGTGCAGGCCCGCACCATGCTGGCCCGGAAGCCACCGATCTACGTCGTCGCGCCCGGCCGGGTGTACCGCACCGACGAGCTGGACGCGACGCACCTGCCGGTGTTCCACCAGGTCGAGGGCCTGGCCGTCGACCGCGGCCTGACCATGGCGCACCTGCGCGGCACCCTGGACCACCTGGCGCGCCAGCTGTTCGGGCCGGATGCGCTGACCCGGTGGCGGCCGCACTACTTCCCCTTCACCGAGCCGTCCGGGGAGTTCGACGTCTGGTTCCCCGAGCACCGGGACGGCCCGCAGTGGGTCGAGTGGGGCGGCTGCGGGATGGTGAACCCGCGCGTGCTGCGCGCCTGCGGCATCGACCCCGACGAGTACACCGGCTTCGCCTTCGGCATGGGCATCGAGCGGGCGCTGCAGTTCCGCTCCGCGGTGTCGGACATGCACGACATCGCCGAGGGCGACATCCGCTTCACGACCGCGTTCGGAGTCGAGCAGTGACCCACCCTGACCTGGAAGAGGAAGCACAGTGAAGGTCCCGGTCAGCTGGCTGTCCGAGCACGTCGACCTCCCGGCCGGCATCACCGTCGAGGAGCTGGACACCGCGTTCGTCCGGCTCGGGTTCGAGGTGGAGGACGTCGTCCGGCCGCCGCAGACCACCGGTCCGCTCGTGGTCGGGCGGGTGCTGGAGATCGAGGAGCTCACCGGCTTCAAGAAGCCGATCCGGTACTGCCAGGTCGACGTCGGGAACGCCGACCCGCAGGGCGTCGTGTGCGGCGCCCGCAACTTCGCCGTCGGCGACGTCGTCGTCGTCGCGCTGCCCGGCGCGGTGCTGCCCGGCGACTTCGCCATCGCCGCACGGACGACCTACGACCGGGTCTCCGACGGGATGATCTGCTCGGTGCGGGAGCTCGGCATCGGCGAGGAGCACGCCGGGATCCTGGTCATCGGGTCGGGTGAGGACGGCCCGGCGCCGGGCACCCCGGCTGCCGGGCTGCTCGGCCTGGACGACGTCGTGTTCGACCTGGAGGTGACCCCCGACCGCGGCTACGCCATGTCGCTGCGCGGCATCGCCCGCGACCTGGCCGGCGCTCTCGGCGTCCAGTGGCGCGATCCGGCGGCGCTGACCCCGCCGGCGTGGTCCGGGCAGCCGGGCTGGCAGGTCAGCGTGGCCGACCCCGACCGGTGCGACCGCTTCTCCATGCTCGCCATGGAGGGCCTCGACCCGGCCGCGCCCAGCCCGTGGGAGCTGCGCCGCCGGCTCGGCCAGTGCGGGGTGCGCAGCATCTCGCTGGCCGTCGACGTCACCAACTACGTGATGCTCGAGCTGGGCCAGCCGATGCACGCCTTCGACCGCGACACCGTCACCGGCCCGATCACCGTGCGCCGGGCGGCGCCGGGGGAGCGGCTCCGCACGCTGGACGGCGTGGACCGGGCGCTGGACCCCGACGACCTGCTGATCACCGACGGGTCCGGTCCCATCGGGCTGGCCGGCGTGATGGGCGGCGCGTCCACCGAGATCGGGGACGGCACCACGAACCTGCTGCTGGAGGCCGCGCACTGGGCGCCGGCCGGGATCTCCCGCGGCGTCCGCCGGCACCGGCTGCCCAGCGAAGCGGCCAAGCGGTTCGAGCGCGGCACCGACCCGGAGGTCACCGTGATCGCGCTGGCCCGCGCGGCCGCGCTGCTGGCCGAGCACGGCAAGGCCACCGTCGTGGGTGCGCCGGTCGACCTGGACGTGCGGGGGCCGCGGCCGGCCATCCCCCTGGACGCCGGGCTGCCCGGCCGGATCGCCGGGGTCGACTACCCGCCGGCACAGGTCCTCGAGGTGCTCCAGGCGATCGGGGCGACGGTCGACGGCGACGGGGACGGGGACGGTCTGGAGGTCACCCCGCCGTCCTGGCGCGGCGACCTCACCGACCCGGCCGACCTGGTGGAGGAGGTCGTCCGCTGGGTCGGCTACGACGACATCCCCTCCGTGCTGCCGACCGCGCCCCCCGGCCGCGGCCTGACCGACGGGCAGCGCCGCAAGCGCAGCATCGGACGGGCGCTCGCCGACGCGGGGTACGTGGAGGCACCCACCTTCCCCTTCATCGGGACGGCGCAGCTCGACGCGCTCGGCCTCGATGCGGACGACGAGCGCCGGCGGGTGATCACGGTGCGCAACCCGCTGTCCGAGGAGCTGCCGGCCCTGCGGACCACCCTGCTGCCCGGGCTGCTCGCCTCGCTGGCCCGCAACCTGGCCCGCGGCCAGCGGGACGTCGCCCTGTTCGAGCACGGCTCGGTGTTCCCCGGAGGGGATCGACGGCCGGCTCCGCTGCCCGGCGTCGAGCACCGCCCGGACGACGAGACCCTGGCCGCGCTGCTGGGCGCGGTGCCCTCGCAGCCGTGGCACGTGGGGGTGGCGCTGGCCGGCCACCGCGAGCCGCGCGGCTGGTGGGGGCCCGGTCGGTCCGCGCTGTGGGCCGACGCCGTGCAGGCCGCGCGGGTCGTCGCGGAGACCGCCGGCGTCGAGCTGACCGTCCGGGCGGCCGAGCGGGCGCCCTGGCACCCCGGCCGCTGCGCCGAGCTGCTGGTCGGCGACCGGGTCGTGGGCCACGCCGGGGAGCTGCACCCGCGGGTCTGCTCGGCGCTGGACCTGCCCGCCCGCACGGCGGTGATGGAGCTGGACGCCGACGCGTTCCCGGAGCCCACCGTCCCGGTGGCGCCGTCGATCTCCACGTTCCCGCCGGTGCTCGTGGACCTGGCGCTCGTCGTCGGCGACGAGGTGCCGGCCGCCGACGTGGCCGCGGCGGTCCGCAAGGGTGCGGGTGAGCTGCTGGAGGCACTGCGGTTGTTCGACGTCTACACCGGGCCACCGGTGCCGGAGGGGGCGAAGTCGATGGCGTTCGCGCTGACGTTGCGGGCCGCGGACCGGACGCTGACGCACGAGGAGGCCAACGCCGCCCGCGACGCGGCGCTCGCGCTGGCCGCCGAGCGGACCGGGGCGGTCGTCCGTGGCTGAGGCGGAGCTGAGCGGCGCTGTCGCGCTGGTCACCGGCGCCTCGGCGGGGATCGGCCGGTACCTGGCGCAGGGGCTGGCCGAGCGCGGCGCCGCCGTCGCCGGCATCGCCCGGTCCGCCGACCGGCTGGAGCAGGCGATGGCCGAAGTGGCCCGGTCCACCGGTGCGCGGACCCTCGCCGTGCCCGCCGACGTGACCGACCGCGCCGCGGTCGAGGCGGCCGTCGCGCGGATCACCGACCAGCTCGGGCCGGTCACCCTGCTGATCAACAACGCCGGCTCGATCGACGCGGCCGAGGTGCCGTTGTGGGAGACCGACCCCGACCACTGGTGGCAGGTGGTCGAGAGCCAGGTGCGCGGGCCGTACCTGGTGGCGCGCGCCGTCCTCCCGGGCATGATCGCGGCCGGCGGTGGCCGGGTGATCGGGCTGGGCAGCGGGCTCGGGACGCGGGGCAGCGACGTGTACAGCGCGTACTCCGCCGGCAAGACCGGGCAGATGCGGATCACCGAGGCGATCGACCTGGCGGGGGCGGCGCACGGCGTGCGCGCCTTCGACCTCGCGCCCGGGGTCGTCGACACGGAGATGACCCGCGCGATGGCCATGCACGCGGGCCGCACCGAGTGGACCCGCCCGGAGGACGTCGTCGCGCTGGTCGTGGCGATCGCCGCCGGCGAGCTCGACCAGTGGTCGGGCCGGTTCATGCGGGCAGGCGCCGACGACCTGGCGACGCTGCGGACGACGACGCCGTCCGAGGGGGCGCGCCAGCTCCGGCTGCGTCCCTACGGGGACACCGACCCGGTCGGCTGAGGCCAGCACCGGTCGTCACGGCACGGTGGCGAACAGCGGGGCCGCACCGGCGACCTCCACCATCCGCCGCACCGTGCGCGACGGCCGGCGCAGCTCGGGCACCCGGCCGGCCCTGCGCGTCGTCTCGGTGGCCCGCACCAGCAGCCGGAGGCCCCGGCAGTCCAGGAAGGTCGCGGCGGAGACGTCGACCGCCACCGGCGCGCGCCCGACCGCGGGAGCTGACGCCTGCCAGGCGGCGACCACGAGGGAGTCGACCTCACCGCGCAGCCGCAGCACCGGTCCGCCGTCCTCCTCGACGAGGTCGATCCCCCCGGGCAGGCCCCCGAACTGCTCGACGGTCCCCATGACCACGCTCCCCACCTCCGACCGGCACCGGTGGCCGGGTCGGGGACACCGTGCCCGAGGGGACCGACAGAACCGCTGGCAGCGGCCCGTGGGTCAGCTGGGAGTCGAGCCGGCCGCCTCGGTCACCACGATGTGGTTGCCGTCCGGGTCGCGCAGCATGAACAGCAGCGGGGCGCCGGGGGTCTGCATGAGGTCGGCGTCCACGTCGACGTCGCCGCGGGCGACCAGCCGCGCGTGCTCGGCCCGCAGGTCGGTGCACTCGAGGCCGATCCCGCCGCCGCCGGGCGAGCTGCCCATGGGCGGGTTGAGCGCCAGCCGGGCCCGTGAACCCGCAGGGGCGACCTCGAGCCACCGCATCTCGCCGTTCTCGCCGTAGCGGTCGTCACCGCGGACCTCGAAGCCGAGGACGTCGGTGTAGAAGGTGCGTGCGGCGTCCTGGTCGGACACGGTGAACATGGTGAGCGCCAGCTCGGTGATGGTGCTGGACTGTGTCGTCGGAGTCGTCATGCCCTTCAGGACCGGGCGCCGCCGGGGAACTCATCGGTGGCGCGCGCGACTCGGCCTCGACGTACGGTCATGCATGGTCGTGTATGGTCATGCATCGTGAATGACGGGCAGACGTGGACGGTCGGGGTCACCGGCGCCACCGGGTACGCGGGAGGCGAGGTGTGCCGGCTGCTGGCCGGGCACCCCGCGTTCCGGCTGACCGGGGTGCACGCCAACTCGAGCGCCGGCCGACGCCTGGGTGAGCTGCAGCCCCACCTGCTGCCGTACGCCGGCCTGGAGGTGCGGCCGAGCTCCGCGGACGACCTGGCCGGCTACGACGTCGTCTTCCTGGCCCTCCCGCACGGGGAGTCCGCGGCGATCGCCGCGCAGCTGCCCGACGACGTCCTGGTCATCGACTGCGGCGCCGACCACCGGCTCAACGACCCGGCGGCCTGGGCGCGCTGGTACGGCGGCGAGCACGCCGGCTCCTGGCCCTACGGCCTGCCCGAGCTGCCCGGTCAGCGGGAGCAGCTGCAGGGCGCGCGGCGGATCGCCGTCCCCGGCTGCTACCCGACCTCGGTCACCCTCGCGATGGCGCCCGCGCTGGCCGCCGGGCTGGTCGAGCCCGACGTCGTGGTGGTCGCGGCCTCCGGCACGTCCGGCGCCGGCAAGTCGGCCAAGCCGCACCTGCTCGGCAGCGAGGTCATGGGCTCGGTCAGCGCCTACGGCGTCGGCGGTGTCCACAGGCACACCCCGGAGATGGTGCAGAACCTGTCAGGGGCCGCCGGTAGGACGGTCCGCGTGAGCTTCACGCCGACGCTGGTGCCGATGAGCCGGGGGATCCTGGCGACCTGCTCGGCCCCGCTGGCGGCGGGCACCGACGCGGCGAGCGCCCGGGCGGCCTACGAGGAGGCGTACGCCGACGAGCCGTTCGTGCACCTGCTGCCCGAGGGGGAGTGGCCGACCACGGCGCAGGTGCTCGGCGCCAACACCGCCGCGCTGCAGGTCGCCGTCGACCCGGACGCCGGCCGGCTGGTCGTCGTCGCGGCGGTCGACAACCTCACCAAGGGCACCGCCGGCGCCGCGATCCAGTGCGCCAACCTCGCCCTGGGCCTGCCGGAGACCACGGGTCTCCCCGTCGTCGGAGTAGCCCCGTGACCGTCACCGCACCGCGGGGCTTCCGGGCGGCAGGTGTCGCCGCGGGCCTGAAGACGTCGGGCGACCCGGACGTCGCCGTCGTCGTCAACGGCGGCCCGGACGACGCCGCGGCCGCCGTCTTCACCACCAACCGCTTCCCGGCCGCCCCGGTCCAGTGGAGCCGGCAGGTGCTGGAGTCCGGCCGGCTGCGCGCCGTGGTCCTCAACTCCGGCGGGGCCAACGCCTGCACCGGCCCGGAGGGCTTCCAGGACACCCACGCCACCGCCGAGCACCTCGCCACCGAGCTCGGGATCGGCGCGATCGACGTCGCGGTGGCCTCCACCGGCCTGATCGGCGTCCGGCTGCCGATGGACCGGCTGCTGCCCGGCATCACCGCCGCGGTGAAGGGCCTGTCCGAGGACGGCGGCGCCGACGCCGCCCGGGCGATCATGACCACCGACTCGGTGCCCAAGACGACCGTGCAGCACGGCGACGGCTGGACGATCGGCGGGATGGCCAAGGGCGCGGGCATGCTCGCCCCCTCCCTGGCCACCATGCTCGTCGTCCTCACCACCGACGCCGTCGTCGACGCCGCCGTGCTGCAGACCGCGCTGAAGGCCGCGACCGGCGTGAGCGTCGAGCGGGTCGACTCCGACGGCTGCCTGTCCACCAACGACACGGTGATCGCGCTGGCCAACGGCGCCAGCGGGATCACCCCGACCGCCGAGGAGTTCACCGTCGCGCTCACCGCGGCGGCGACCGACCTGGCGATGCAGCTGCTCGCCGACGCCGAGGGCTCGACCAAGGACATCGCGATCACCGTCCGCGGCGCGGCGAGCGTCGACGACGCGCTGATCGCCGGCCGGGCCTGTGCGCGCAACAACCTGCTCAAGACCGCGCTGTTCGGCAACGACCCCAACTGGGGCCGCGTGCTCGCCGCGATCGGCACCACCGACGCGGCCTTCCAGGCGGACCAGGTCGACGTGTCGATCAACGGGGTCACGGTGTGCCGGGGCGGCTCGATCGGTGACCCGCGGGAGGGCGTGGACCTGACCGGCCGGCAGGTCACCATCGACGTCGACCTGAGGGCCGGCACCGAGCGGGCGACCATCTGGACCAACGACCTGTCCATCGCCTACGTCCACGAGAACTCGGCCTACTCCACATGAGCAGCGACACGAACGCACAGGACCCGACCCCGCCGGACGTCGCCCCCGACGAGACGGTGCCGGCCCGCAAGCGCACCGTCGGCACCCAACGGGTCATGCGGACCAACGACCCGGAGGGCGACGCGCAGAAGGTCGCCGTCCTCACCGGAGCCCTGCCGTGGCTGCGCGAGTTCCACGGCAACGTCGTCGTCGTGAAGTACGGCGGGCACGCCATGGTCGACGAGGAGTGCCGGCGGGCCTTCGCCGAGGACATGGTTTTCCTGCGAACCTGCGGCATCCGGCCGGTCGTCGTGCACGGCGGCGGGCCGCAGATCAGCGCGATGCTGGGCCGGCTCGGCATCCCCAGCGAGTTCCGCGGCGGGCTGCGGGTGACCACGCCCGAGGCGATCGACGTGGTCCGGATGGTGCTCACCGGCCAGGTGGGTCCGGAGGTGGTCGGGCTGATCAACTCGCACGGTCCCCTGGCGGTGGGCCTCTCCGGTGAGGACGGCGGGCTGTTCACCGCCGCCCGCACCGCGGCGGTCGTCGACGGGGAGCCGGTGGACGTCGGCCTGGTCGGCGACGTGGTGGCGGTCGACCCCACGCCGGTGACCGCGCTGCTGGAGGCCGGGCACATCCCGGTCGTCGCCACCGTCGCCCCCGACCGGAACGGTGTCGTGCACAACGTCAACGCCGACACCGCAGCCGCGGCGCTGGCGGTGGCGCTGGGCGCGGTGAAGCTCGTCGTGCTCACCGACGTCGAGGGCCTGTACGCCAACTGGCCCGACCGGGACTCGCTGGTCGAGCAGATCGACGCCGCCGAGCTGGCCGAGATCCTGCCGACCCTGGACGCCGGGATGATCCCGAAGATGGCCGCCTGCCTGCGGGCGGTCGAGGGCGGGGTGAAGCGGGCGACCGTCGTCGACGGCCGGCTCCCGCACGCCCTGCTGCTGGAGATGTTCACCACCGAGGGGACCGGCACGATGGTCGTGCCGGCCCCCGACGGCCCATCGCAGGTCGACACGGAGGAGGCGACGGCATGACGCACACGGAGGAGCTGTCGGCCCGCTGGTCGGCGGTGATGATGAGCAACTACAAGACCCCGCCGGTGGCGCTGGCCCGGGGCGCTGGCGCGACCGTCTGGGACGTCGACGGCGGCGAGTACACCGACCTGCTGGGCGGCATCGCGACGACCATCCTCGGGCACGCGCACCCCAAGGTCGTCGAGGCGATCAGCGCCCAGGCCGCTACCCTGGGGCACGTTTCGAACCTGGCCATGCACGAGCCGGGCGTCCGGCTGGCCGAACGGCTGCTGGAGCTCACCGGCCGCCCCGGGCGGGTCTTCTTCTGCAACTCCGGCGCCGAGGCCAACGAGGCCGCCTTCAAGATCAGCCGGCTCACCGGCCGGCCCGAGGTGGTCACCGCGCTCGGCTCCTTCCACGGCCGGACGATGGGCTCGCTGGCCCTCACCGGTCAGCCGGGCAAGTCCGACGCGTTCGCGCCGCTGCCCGGCGGGGTCCGCCACGTGCCCTACGGGGACGCCGACGCGCTGGCCGGGGCCGTCTCCGACGAGACGGCGATGGTGCTGCTCGAGCCGATGCTGGGCGAGGGCGGCGTGCTGCCCGCCCCGGGCGGCTACCTCGCCGCTGCCTCCTCGGCCGCCGCCGCGGCGGGCGCGCTGTTCGCCGTCGACGAGGTGCAGACCGGCACCGGCCGGACCGGTCACTGGTTCGCGCACCAGGCCGACGGCCTGCAGCCGGACGTGATCACGCTGGCCAAGTCGCTGGGCGGGGGACTCCCGCTGGGCGCGCTGCTGGCGTTCGGCCCGGCCGCCGAGCTGATGACGGCGGGCTCCCACGGGTCCACCTTCGGCGGCAACCCGATCGTCGCGGCCGCCGCCCTCGCGGTGCTGGACACCATCCGCGACGAGGGGCTGCTCGAGCGGGCCAAGGAGATCGAGCACCGGGTCACCGCGGGCATCGAGGCGCTCGGCCACCCCGCGATCTCGGGGGTGCGGGGGCGCGGCGCGCTGCTCGGCGTGGTCCTCGGCGCGCCGGTCGCCGCCGCCGTCGAGGCGCGCCTGCGGGCCGCCGGCTTCCTGACCAACGGCGTGGCGGCCGACGTGGTCCGGCTCGCCCCGCCGCTGGTCGTGACCGACGCCCAGCTCGACGCGTTCGTCGCCGCCCTGCCCGCCGCCCTCGACGCCTCCCTCCAGGAGGCGAGCCAGTGACCCGGCACTTCACCAAGGACGACGACCTCACCCCGGCCGAGCAGGCCGAGGTGCTGGCGCTCGCCGCCGAGCTCAAGGCCACCCGGCACACCGCCGCGGCACCCACACCGCTGCGCACGCCCAACGGCACGCCCCGGACCGTCGCGGTGCTGTTCGACAAGCCCTCGACGCGCACCCGGGTCAGCTTCTCCGTGGGCGTCACCGAGCTCGGCGGCCAGCCGCTGGTCATCGACGCGGGCGCGAGCCAGCTGGGCCGCGGCGAGCCGGTGGAGGACACCACCCGGGTGCTGGACCGGCAGGTCGCGGCGATCGTCTGGCGCACCTTCGGCCAGGACCGGCTGGAGGCCATGGCGGCGACCAGCCGGGTCCCGGTGGTCAACGCGCTCACCGACGAGTACCACCCGTGCCAGATCCTCGCCGACCTGCTCACCGTGCAGGAGCACCGCGGGCGGCTGGCCGGGCTGACCTTCAGCTACCTCGGCGACGGCGCCAACAACATGGCGCACAGCTACCTGCTCGGCGGGGCGCTGGCCGGCATGCACGTGCGGATCGGCTCCCCGGAGACCTTCCGGCCCGATCCGGCCGTACTCAAGCGGGCCGCCGACCTCGCCACGGAGACCGGCGGCTCGGTGCAGTGGACCGCGGACCCGGCCGCGGCCGCCGACGGCGCCGACGTCCTGGTCACCGACACGTGGGTGTCGATGGGCCAGGAGTCGGAGTACGAGACCCGGATCGCGCCGTTCCTGCCCTACGCGGTCGACGAGGCGGCGCTCGCCCGGGCTGCCGAGGACGCCGTCGTCCTGCACTGCCTGCCCGCCTACCGCGGCAAGGAGATCGCCGCCGGGGTGATCGACGGTCCGCGGAGCGCGGTGTGGGACGAGGCGGAGAACCGGCTGCACGGCCAGAAGGCCCTCCTGCTGTGGCTGCTGGAGCGGTCCTCGTGACCACTGCGGTGACCCGGTCGGCGCGGCACGCCCGCATCGTCGAGCTGATCTCCACCGGCCCGGTCACCTCGCAGACCCAGCTCGCCCGGCTGCTCGCCGAGTCCGGGGTCGAGGTCACCCAGGCCACGCTGTCCCGGGACCTGGAGGAGCTCGGCGCGGTGAAGCTGCGCGGCTCGGACGGGGCTCCGGCGTCCTACGTGCTGCCGCCGGAGAACGCCCCGCTCCGCCCGGCCCAGTCGGTCCCGCCCCGGCTGGCCCGGCTGCTGGCCGACCTGCTCACCAGCGCCGAGGGCAGCGCCAACCTCGCCGTGCTCCGCACGCCGCCGGGAGCGGCGCAGTTCCTCGCCTCCGGGCTGGACAAGGTGGGCCTGCCCGACGTGCTGGGCACGATCGCCGGCGATGACACCGTGCTGGTGATCGCCCGCGACCCCGACGGCGGCCCACGCCTGGCCGAACGGCTGCGCGCCCTCACCGAGCGCTCACGGGCCGCCGCCCCCGTACCGCCCTACACAGACGACGAAGAGAGCTGATGGTGAGCGAGACCGGAACCGCCCCGAGCCAGACCAGGCTGTGGGGCGGCCGCTTCGGCGGCGGGCCGTCCCCGGCGATGGCGGCCCTGTCCAAGAGCACGCACTTCGACTGGCGGCTGGCCCCCTTCGACCTGGCCGGCTCCCGGGCGCACGCCCGCGTGCTGCACCGGGCCGGGCTGCTCACCGACGACGAGCTCGACCGGATGGTCGGCGCGCTCACCGAGCTGTCCGCCGAGGTGGCCGACGGTCGCTTCGTCGCGATCGACTCGGACGAGGACGTGCACGAGGCCCTCGAGCGGGGGCTGACCGAGAAGCTCGGGGCCCTCGGCGGCAAGCTGCGCGCCGGCCGGAGCCGCAACGACCAGATCGCCACCGACCTGCGGCTGTACCTGCGGCACTCCGTTCGCGCGCTGGTCGCGGAGCTGGCGTCCCTGGAGTACGCGCTGATCGGCCTCGCCGAGCGGTACGCCGACGTCGCCGCCCCGGGCATGACCCACCTGCAGCACGCCCAGCCGGTGCTCATCGCCCACCAGCTGCTCGCCCACGCGCACGCCTTCACCCGCGACGTCGACCGGCTGCGGGACTGGGACCGGCGGACGGCGGTCAGCCCCTACGGCTCCGGCGCGCTGGCCGGCTCCTCACTGCCGCTGGACCCCGACGCGGTCGCCGCGGAGCTCGGTTTCGACCGGGCGTCGGACAACTCCATCGACGGCGTGAGCGACCGCGACTTCGCCGCCGAGTTCTGCTTCGCCGCCGCCCTGATCGGGGTGCACCTCTCCCGGCTGGGGGAGGAGGTCGTGCTCTGGACGTCGACCGAGTTCGGCTGGGCCCGGCTCGACGACGCCTGGGCCACCGGGTCGTCGATCATGCCGCAGAAGAAGAACCCCGACATCGCCGAGCTGGCCCGCGGCAAGTCCGGCCGGTTCGTCGGCAACCTGACCGGGCTGCTCACCATGCTCAAGGGCCTGCCGCTGGCCTACGACCGCGACCTCCAGGAGGACAAGGAGCCGGTCTTCGACTCCATGGAGCAGCTGCTCCTGCTGCTGCCCGCGGTCACCGGGATGATCGCCACGCTGACGCTGCGCCCGGAGGTCCTCGAGGCCGCCGCGCCGCAGGGCTTCGCGCTGGCCACCGACGTCGCCGAGTGGCTGGTCCGCCAGGGGGTGCCGTTCCGCTCCGCGCACGAGATCAGCGGCGAGATGGTCGCATTCTGCGAGCAGGCGGGCCTCGAGCTCGACCAGCTCGACGACGACCAGCTGGCCGGCATCGACGAGCGGCTCACGCCCGAGGTCCGGTCGGTGCTCTCCGTCCCCGGCGCGCTGGCGGCCCGCAAGGCCCGCGGGGGGACGGCGCCCGAGCGGGTGGCCGGGCAGCTCGCCTCGCTCACGGAGACCGCCACCGAGCACGCGGACTGGTCGGCGTCCTCGCCCGTGGCGGCGGCACTCTGAACGCTCCGGGAGCGCTGCTCACCGCCGAGGACCTCCTCGGGCCGGCCGACGTCGTGGCACCCGCGCTGCTCGGCTGCTGGGTGGTCACCGACCGGCCGGAGGGCCGGGTGGCCGTGCGGCTGACCGAGGTGGAGGCCTACACCGGCGACGGCTCGGACCCGGCGGCCCACTCGCACCGCGGCCCGACGCCGCGTGCGGCGATCATGTTCGGCCCGCCCGGACGGCTGTACGTCTACTTCAGCTACGGCGTGCACTGGTGCGCCAACGTCGTCGTCGGGCCGGACGGGACCGGGTCGGCGGTGCTGCTGCGGGCCGGCGACGTGGTCGTCGGGGAGGACGTCGCCCGGTCCCGCCGTCCCGCCGCGCGGGCTGCCCGGGACCTCGCCCGCGGGCCCGCCCGCCTCACCCAGACGCTGGCCATCGGGCCCGACGACAAGGACGCCGACCTGCTCGACCCGGCGTCGGCGGTGCGGCTGCACCGGGGACCGGCGCCGGACGCCGTGTCGGTCGGCCCGCGGGTGGGGATCAGCGTCGCCACCGAGCTGCCGTGGCGGTTCTGGGAGACCGGCGCACCGACGGTCAGCGTGTTCCGGGCGGGCGGGAAGCCGCGCCGGAGCGCCGCCAGGCAGGATGGACGCTCGTGAGCGACGTGATCGACGACCTGCACCGCCGTGGGCTGATCGCCCAGAGCACCGACGAGGACGCGCTGCGGGCGCACCTCGCCGAGGGGCCGGTCACCTACTACTGCGGGTTCGACCCGACCGCGGAGAGCCTGCACGTCGGCCATCTGATCCAGTTCATGGTGCTGCGGGCGCTGCAGCGGGCCGGCCACCAGCCGATCGTGCTGGTGGGCGGCGCCACCGGCCTCATCGGCGATCCGCGGCCGACCTCGGAACGGCAGCTCAACGACCCGGCCACCGTGGCCCAGTGGGTGGAGCGGATCCGCGGGCGGGTCGCGCCGTTCCTGGACCGGCCGGCCGCTGAGCAGGGCCTGCGGACGCCGATCTACGTCAACAACCTGGACTGGACCGCGCCGCTGTCGGCCATCGACTTCCTGCGCGACCTCGGCAAGCACTTCCGGGTCGGCAAGATGCTGGCCAAGGAGGCGGTGTCAGCGCGGCTGAACAGCGACGCCGGGATCAGCTACACCGAGTTCAGCTACCAGATCCTGCAGGCCAACGACTTCCGCGAGCTGTTCCTCCGGCACGGGTGCACGCTGCAGAGCGGTGGCTCGGACCAGTGGGGCAACATCACCGCGGGCGTGGACCTGGTCCGGCGGACCGAGGGCGCGGGGACCCACGCGCTGTCCACGCCGCTGATCACCACCGCGGACGGCAAGAAGATCGGCAAGACCGAGGGTGCCACCGTCTGGCTCGACCCTGAGCTCACCACCCCGTACGCCTTCTTCCAGTACTGGCTGAACATCGACGACGTCGACGCACGGAACTGGCTCCCGCTGTTCTCCGAGCGGCCGGCCGAGGAGGTCGAGGCGTTGGTCGCGGAGTCCGTCGAGCGCCCGGCGGCCCGCGCCGCGCAACGCGCCCTCGCGGAGGAGCTCACCCGCCTCGTCCACGGAGAGGACGAGTTGCGCCAGGCCGAGGCCGCCGGCCGCGCCCTGTTCGGGCGCGACGACCTGTCGGCCCTCGGGGAGCAGACACTCGGTGCCGCGCTGCGCGAGGCGGGCAGCGTCACCGTCGACGGCGACGTCCCGACCATCGCCCAGCTGATGCAGCTGACCGGCCTGGTCATGAGCCTCTCCGAGGCGCGTCGCACGGTGAAGGAGGGCGGCGCCTACCTCAACAACGAGCGCGTCACGGATGCTGAGGCGGTGCCGGGGGAGGGCGACTGGCTGCCCGGTGGTTGGCTGGTCCTCCGGCGGGGTCGCCGGAACGTCGCCGGCGTCCAGCGCCCGGCCGCGGACCCGGTCTGACCGTTGGGAACAGCCGGGACGCCGGTCGGTCGGACCTCCCAGCGCCTCCACCACGGCGCCCGTGCGGGTGAACGCAGCGTTCCGATCGGGTTGCAGGCAGGTGGCGCGCGTCACCAGGGGCCCGGTTTGACAAGCCGAGCCACAGCCACGTAACTTTCTCTCTGCGCCGGGGACGACCGCGAGGCCGGGCCTGGGCGCCGAGCAGGACAACACAAGCCGAAGACGACGGCCGAGAGGCCAGGTTCTCCGCGCGTCCGCTCCTTGAGAACTCAACAGCGTGCCGAAAGTCAGTGCCATGTAATGAATGCCCCATCCGGGG